>NZ_KV803771.1:80118-218975 GCF_001811125.1 Anaerococcus sp. HMSC068A02
GGCTCCGTTTACTTTTGCGTCAACATCTTTTGATATTAGATCTTTTTCATTTATAGTTTGAACTTTATTTGTTCTTATATAGGATATATCTCTATTTAAATTCAAACTTGGATAGGTATTTTTATTTATTTCTATATCATAGTACAAATTTAGTCTGTTTCTATTTGTAACGCTTGATACTGGTAGAACTGTAAGGTCTATTGGATAGGTTGAATTTTCTTCTTTTATAATTAAAAATGGTCGCTTTTTGGTTTTTGTTTTATTTTCTCTCAAGTCATAATATCTAAACCTAACTGTAAAAATACAACCGACCTTATTATTCATCACAGTCCTCAAATTCGTCTACATACATATCAAAAATATAATCGTAAGGTCTTATTTTTTTGGCGTCTTCTTTTATATCATCTATTTCTATTATTTTATCTCCGTATTCGCCTTCTTTTAAACCTTGTCTACTTTTTTGCCATGAACTTTCTTTATGTGTTAATTCGGCAAGATACCATGGTTCATACATCCCATATTGGCTTATTACATTATTTATTACATATTTATCATCTTCTGTAAGATCAAGTTTATCCTCATTTACAATTGGCACATAATCTTCTTCAAGAAAATGTCTTAATTCTGTTAGGACTGGACCATATTTCCACCCTTCAAAATTTTCTTTAAACATTGCTTTTCCTGTAAGTGCAAGAGATTCTCTTTGTGTGAGGTACATTAATTTTTGTAATTTCAGTTCGCTGTTTTCATATCTAGTACCTGTTTGTCTTTCATACGCTAAGATTATATATCTAGCAACATCATACATATTAGCCATATTGCACCTCCTATTAATTGAATTATACCCAATAAATGAAGTATATACAATTGTTTATACATTATTAAGGAAATCTACAACCCAAACAAAAACCTACAAATTCCAAGTATCAATAAATGCACCGGATAGAACAAATAATTGAACCATTTATTTTGCTTTCCTTTTTCTCCATTGTAAAAGTTAATGGTTGCAAATCCTAGTATTGAGTAGATTTCTTTTATTATTACAAGGTATGCCAACAGACTTCCAACTAATCTTTTGTCGTAGAAAAGGTAGAGGATAAAAATTATTATTATGGAATAATAATCGTAGTCAAATGATAGGAGGGTTGCTGATATTGCGCTTATTGCAACGATTAGTATTGAAAGAAAAATCCAAAAGTATTTGTTTTTGATTTTTTCTTTTAATTTATCAACCACCATCAAGGTCAAAAGTCCAAGGGCAAGCGACCACATTATGTTTTGTGATCTGTTGTTTATAAAAACTTTTGATTGGAACATATCGTAAGGTATCTCTGAAATTACGGCGAAAATCAAAAGATTTCTTAGATATTTGAATCTTGATTTTGTTTTGTAAAAGCCTTCTACAATCATAAAGGCAAAAATCGGAAAGGCGATCCTGCCTAGTATATCGAAAATCATTGATATTGTAACTAGGGGTTGTTGGTAATTAAGTTTTGGTGTAATAATTGCCTTGTTAAAATGGTCAATAAACATTGAAATAAAAGCAATATATTTCATCTGGGCACCATTTAATTGAAATTTTTTTTGTATTTGTTTAAATTTTTCCATCTTCTATTCCTTTCTATTTTTTAATTGTATATTTTAGTAATTAAGTTTTTTATATTATACTATATTTTTTCTTGTAAATAAATATAGTATTTTTATTGCTTATGTTGAAGATTCAAATATATAAACTTGTGATTTGTAATGGAAAATATAAATATTAATTATCAAAGTCTTAAATTAAAATTTCAAAAAAGGGATTAGTTTGCACTTAAAGCTAATAAAAAAGATTTTAAAAGAAAGAATAAATTGTAATATAAATTTAATTCAAGAGCTATCTCTATTCATTATATTCGATTGATATGGGTAATAGTTAGTTTTGTTTTTTAGAATATTAAGTAATTATAAAATCCCCATTAGATTTAATAAAAAAATGGAAAAAAATAAGCTGTTACAAAATAAATATATTTTGTAACAGCTTTTATTTTTATATTAGATAAATAATCCTGCGCATACAACAGATACTACTGTAATAAGTTTTACTAGGATATTTAGTGATGGGCCGGATGTATCTTTGAATGGATCTCCTACTGTATCACCTACTACTGCAGCGTGGTGGGCTGGTGAGTTTTTGCCGCCTTCTGCTCCAGTTTCTATAAATTTCTTTGCATTATCCCAAGCTCCACCTGCGTTTGACATAAATATTGCCATTAATACGCCTGTTACTAGGGCTCCTGCTAATAGTCCTCCTAGGGTTTCAGGTCCAAATGCTTTTCCTATAAATAATGGTACTACTATTGCTAATGCTCCTGGTATTACCATTTCTTTTAGGGATGCTCTTGTTGAGATGTCTACGCATGATGCGTAATCTGGATTTTCTGTTCCTTCTAGGATACCTGGTTTTTCTCTAAATTGTTTTCTTACTTCGTTAATCATTTCTGTTGCAGCTTTTCCTACTGAATTCATTGTCAAAGCTGAGAATAAAAATGGTAACATTCCTCCTACAAACATTCCTGCTACTACTTTTGAATCTAGTAATGATAGGTTGTCAAGGTTTAATGTGTCTGTGTAGGTTACGAATAGTGAAAGTGCTGTTAATGCTGCAGATCCAATTGCAAATCCTTTACCGATTGCTGCTGTTGTGTTTCCTACTGAATCAAGGCTGTCTGTGATTTCACGAACTGATTCGTCTAGTCCACTCATTTCTGCGATTCCACCGGCATTGTCTGAGATTGGGCCGTAAGCGTCAACTGTTACTGTTGTTGCTGTGATTGATAACATTCCTACTGCTGCAAGGGCAATTCCGTACATTTGCATTGTGTGGAATGAAACTAAAATTCCTATTGCTATAAGAACAATTGGTCCAACTGTTGAAAGCATACCACTTGATAATCCTGCGATTATATTTGTAGCTGCTCCTGTTTGACTTTCTTCTGCTATTCTTTTTACTTGGCTGTATTTTTCAGATGTAAATACTTCTGATAAAAATCCTATTGCAATTCCTACAAGTATTCCCACAATTATACAAATTGCTGCTTTCATATTTCCAAAAAATATTGGTGAAAGGATAAATGATGCTACAAGAACAATTGCTCCTGATAGATAAATTGTCATCATTAATGCTGATTGTGGGGATTTTTGTTTCTTTCTTAGGAATAAGAATGCTGCAAGAACTGATGCAAGTATTCCTATTGATGAAAGTACAAGTGGGAATCTAATTCCTGCATCTCCAAAGATTGAAAAACCTAGAACCATTGATGAAAGGATTGCTCCTGCATAAGATTCGAAAAGGTCAGCTCCCATTCCTGCAACGTCTCCTACGTTATCTCCTACGTTATCGGCGATAACTGCTGGGTTTCTTGGATCGTCTTCTGGAATTCCTTTTTCAACTTTTCCTACAAGGTCAGCTCCAACGTCTGCAGCTTTTGTGTAGATTCCTCCACCAACTCTTGCGAAAAGTGCAACTGAACTTGCTCCAAAAGAATATCCCATAAGGATTGTTGGGTCTCTAAAGATCAAATAAACAATTCCAACTCCCAAAAGTCCAAATCCTGTTACTGCAAATCCCATAACAGATCCACCAGCAAAGGCAACTTTAAGGGCAGATGGAAGTCCACTTTCCATAGCTTCGTTTGTACATCTAGCATTTGAGGCTGTAGAAATTCTCATACCTACATAACCTGCTGCCATTGATAATAAAGAGCCAAGTATATAACAAATCATGGTATTAATGTTAATAAAAATTGCTATAAGAATTGAAACAATAATTACAAAGATAACAACGTATTTATACTCACGAGATATAAATGCCATAGCTCCTTCTTTAATATTTCCTGATATAGTTCTCATTCTATCGTTTCCTTCGCTAACTGGAAGTATATTTGTTTTAATTTGAAGTCCCATAAAACAAATAGCGATAACTGCCACTATAACAGGTAGTAAATCAGATAACATAAATTCCTCCTATTATTAAATTTTACTCTTACTATTATATAACATAATATTGATATAAACAATCACTTTTGATAGAAACTTGGAAAAAAAAGTAGAAAATTCTTGAGATTTATGAAAAAATTTGAAAATTTATGGGAAAATTATATTTAGTTATTTATTTTCAAAAAAATATATATAATTAAGGTATAATAATTTAAAAATATTTTTTTAATTAGGAGGTGGTTTATATTTTAGAAACTAATGAACTAATAAGGAAATTAAGAGATGAAAAAGGAATCACTTTTAAATTTTATAGCGAAGAAGAAGCTGAAGAATTTTTAGAAAAACATAATTATTATGTAAAACTTACTGCTTATAAAACAAATTTTCATAAACATGATAATAAATATGTTGGACTTGATTTTTTAGCTTTAAAAGATTTATCAACAATAGATATGTATATTAAAAAATGGATATTAAACGCAAGTCTTGCTGTAGAGCATTCACTAAAGGTTAATATTCTAAAAGATATGCAAGAAAGAAATATAAATGAATTCGAAATTGTATCGGATTATTTTGATCAATACCCTAGAATACTATCAGAAATTGAGTATAGAAGAGAAACACCTTATACAAAAAAACTACTTCAAAAATATAATCATCCTTTTTATCCAATTTGGGTATTTTTAGAAGTAATACCATTTGGAGAATTTGTAAATTTCTATAAATATTACTGTAATATTAATTCTTTTTGCGATTTTGAATCTGGACTTCTTTATAATGTTAAAAATATTAGAAATGCTGCCGCTCACAACAATTGTGTGATTTACGATTTATATGATAGGACTGGATATTATAATAGTAATTTAGCGAAAAAATTAGAAGATATTTTAATAGATACAAAAAGACGTACTATACAAAACAGGCTTAGAAATAAATCTGTGCAAGATTTTGCTTCTTTACTTATTGCGGTTGAGGAGTTAATTAAAAGTGATGAGTTAAGATATAAGAATTTAGAAGAAATCAAGAAGCTTTTTGATGAAAGGATGATTAAAAATAATTATTTATATAGATCATCTCCGGTTATAAAACAAACTTATCGATTTTTAAAAGGAATAATTGACATTTTAGAGGCTAGGAACTATAATATTATTACGAATTGAAAACAAATGTTTTGCGAGTAGTGCATTTATGCGCTACTCGATTTTTTTTTATAAATTATTTAAAATTGGAAAATATATTATATTATAAAGTATAAAATTGTATTTATTAAAAACCAATATAAAAATAAGAACTTCAGCAATTAAAAAATTCAAAAATATGACAAACAAAAAAGGATATTTCAAAATACTTGATACTTTGAAATATCCTTTTTAAATTAAGATTTTGCATGATTTAAATTTCCTTGGCATACTTGCCAGGCTGGAATTTCCATTTTTAATTCGAATTGTCCTATCAAAAATGATGAGATAATTGTTGTCAAAAATGAATATATTAGGTGGTTCATTGGGATGTATATTAAAGAAAGGGCAAGAACTACATAATCTGTAAACAAGTAGGCTCTTGATATTGGCCATTTTGTTTTTTTGGAAATTGTCATTGCCAAGGCGTCATCGCCTCCTGCACATCCTCCGGCTGTAACTGCAATTCCACAGCCACATCCTATAAATATTCCACCAAATATTGCTGCCATTAATGGCATATCGTAAAGACTTGGAATTACTGGTCCAATAAAATCAAAAATCCAATAAAATACAGCAAACATTATAGTTGCAACAATAGATTTTTTTAAAAATATTCTTCCAAGCATTGAAAAGCCAAGTGCATAACATAAGGCATCCAAAATTGGTGTGGTGTAGGCAAGATTCATATTTAATGCTTTTTTCAAAAATAAGCCAAGTCCCAAAACACCACCTTCGGTAATTTGTGCTTGTTCGTGGACATTTATTACTCCAAATGCCATAACTAAACAACCAAGGGAAATAATCAAAAATTCTTTTTTCGTAACTTCTAAACTTCTCAGAAATTTTCTGAGCATAAATTTTCACTCCTAATCTGGCGATTAGCAAAACAAAAAAGACTGCTGTCTTAGTAATAACTAATCGCGCAATCTTCGGCTGGTGTTGATGCTTTTTTGTTTAGATTATTTTTTCTTGTAAAAACTCTGAGCTTATAGAAGAATTTAAGGTCAAATAAATCCCACATCAGGCACTTATTTGGCAAGGTTCAACTTCCACGAATCAGATAAAAACTACCGATAAAAAATCGGCAACCACCGTTTTACAACAGTTCTTCGTATATTATAATACCTTGTTTTTGCAAATTGTAAAGTTTTAGGGTTTTTGCTTAGAATTTAAAATAAAATAATAAACAAAATGATATAATAAAGATGTTATCGTACCCAAACTGGTAACAGTTGGGAGGTGAAGTCATGAATGTTCTCGAATCTATAATAATATCTGTCGTAGCTAACATATTAGCTCATTATGTTATCAAATGGCTAGATAGATATTCAAAATACGATAATTAGCCTAAAAAAGACAGGAGCGGCAACTCCTGTCTTTTTTGTGTGCCATGGTATAATTCTCGAATCCATGCTCAATATTATTATATAAGTTTTTATAATATTTTCAATTTAATAGTTTAAGATTTTTCAAAATGATATAATAAAGATGTTATCGTACCCAAACTGGTAACAGTTGGGAGGTGAAGTTATGGAAAAACTCGGTACCATTTTAATATCTGTCGCAGGTAATGTAATAGCTCATTTTATTATCAAGTGGCTAGACAGATATATAAAAAACGATAATTAGCACAAAAAAAGACAGGAGTGGCTGCTCCTGTCTTTTTGTTTGGTCATGGATATAACTCGGTACCATGCTCAATATTATTATATAAGTTTTTATTTTAATTTCAATATGTTCTAATTATATAATTTTTAAATTCTAAGCTATTTATAATTTTATGCTTACATTAAAAATGAGATCTCTGGATTAATTTTAGAATATAATTTACTTTAACTTTGCCTAATACTCAAAAAAATTAAGCTACTTACATACTAATCTATCATTCTATATTTAATCATTTTTAAAAATAAAATATTTACGCCCAATTTCCATCAATAAAGACATCAAATTCTTCCCCGTCTTTGTAGGCTTTTATATTTAAATCTTTTGCTCCTACCATAAAATCTTCGTGGATTAGGGAATCATTTAGACCGATTTTGTGTAGGTCTTTGTCTTCAACTTCTGTTCCGCCTTTTATAGTTGTTGGGTAGGCTTTTCCAAGGGCGAAGTGGCATGATGCGTTTTCGTCAAATAGGGTGTTAAAAAATAGGATATTTGATTTTGAAATTGGAGATTCGTATGGAACTAGGGCAATCTCTCCCAAATATTTTGCGTTTTCGTCTGATTCTAGCATTTCTTTTAATGTATCGTAGCCTTCTTCTGCCTTAAAATCTACAACTTTTCCATTTTCAAATGTAAATTCAAAATTGTTTATTATAACCCCGTTGTAAACGAGTGGTTTTACAGCAACAAGCCTTCCATCAACTCCGTCAAATTGAGGGGAAGTGAAAACTTCTTCTGTTGGGATATTTGGCAAAAATAAATCGCCTTTTTCATTTTTTGATGAAGCTGACATCCAAATGTGATTTTTTGGCAATTTTACTTTTAAATCTGTTCCGTTTTTTGATGAGTAATGAACTTCATCAAATTGATGAGAATTTAAAAATTCTGCTTTTTCATTTAATAAAGAAATATGGTCATTCCAATTTTTTTTGGTTTTTTCCCAATCTTCATCAACACGGCTCACATCAAAAATAACTTCCCATAATTTGTCTACTGCCTTTACTTCATCAAGGTCTGGGAAAATTTTCTTTGCCCATTTTTTTGTTGGATAGGCAATAACAAGCCATGAAACCATATCGTTCATGGTATATTTTACAAAATCTTTTAATTTCAAAGAATTTTCTCTGACAGCTTCTGCTATCTTTTTTTGGTCCAAATTTTTTAATAAATCTGGGTCATCGCCAATTATTGAAATCCTGTTTGATCTGTGTTTTTCAAGTTGGTAGATATTTTTTTCAATAATATAATCAGGAACTTCGTTTAAAGTTTCTTGGGTCTCATAGGTATATTTTAATTTTGTTAGCTCTTCGTCTTTCCAATTAATGCTTACAAGTCTTGCGCCTTTTTGGTAGGCATATTTTGCAATTAGTCTTGCAAGAGTAGGATCTTCCAATGAAGAATTTATCAAAACATCTTCATTTTTTTGTACATTTACACCAAATTCAACTGCAAGTTTTGCATAATTTTCTAATTTATTTTTGTTTACTGTCATATTTCCCTCCGTTTTTTTCATTATACTATATTGTGATGGTATAATAAAATTTAGAAATGGAGGGAAAAAATGCTAAAAAGAAATGAAGTTGATATAAAAGAAACATGGAAATTGGAAGATTTATTTGAAAATGATGAGAAATTTTATGAGGAACTTGATAGAACAATCAAAAAAAGTGAAAATTTCAAAAAAACTTACAAGGAAATAGACTCTTCCGATAAATTATATAAGGCCTTAAAAGATTTATCTGAAATTTACGGTGCCATGCATAGGCTTGGATCTTTTGCAGGAATTTCTACAGAAGTTGATGCCAACGACCCACATCCACAAAAAAGATATGCAAATTTTGGGGCAAAGGCGAGCGAAATCTCTGCAAATTTAACTTTTTTTGATGGGCTTTTGACAAAAATTGATGAAAAAATCATAAATGAAGTGAGAGAAAACCACAAAGATTATGATTATTATCTAAAAAGAGCCTTGGACAAAAAAGATCATATTTTGGATGAGGCGGCTGAAGAAGTGATTTCAAAATTGTCTCCAACTTTTGATGCACCTTACGGAGAATATGCGTCTTTGCGTTATGGGGATATAAAAGTTGATGATATAGAAATTGATGGGAAAAATATTCCATTAAATCACAATACTTTTGAAGAATATTATGAAACTGATAAAAATACAGAAATTAGAAGAGAAGCTTTCAAAAATTATCATAAGGCACTTTCTCGCTATGAATCAGGAAATGGGGCAATTTATAATACCCACATAAATAATGAAAAAATTCTTGCAAATTTAAGGGGATTTGATTCAGTAATTGATATGCTTTTGTCCTACCAAGATATTCCAAGAGAAATTTATGACAATCATATTGATACAATTATGGAAAAACTTCCAAAGCACATGAGAAAATATGCAAATATTTTGAAAAAAGTTTACAAACTTGACGAGATGACCTATGCAGATTTGAAACTTTCAATTGATTCTGGTTTTTCAAAAGAAATTGAAATCGAAGAGGCTAGAGATTATATAATCGATGGACTTAAAGTTTTGGGAGATGATTATGTAGAAATGCTCAAAAAAGCCTTCAGCGAAAGATGGATTGACTATGCACAAAACGAAGGAAAAAGAACCGGAGCATTTTGCGATACACCTTACGGCTGCCATTCCTATATAATGACAACCTACAACAAGGACATGAGCCAAGTTATGACTCTTGCTCACGAATTGGGACATGCTGGACATTTTGAAAATACAAATAAAAACCAAGATGCAATAAACACAGATGTTTCCATGTATTTTGTAGAAAGTCCATCAACAGCAAATGAAATTACTATGGAAAGATATTTACTAAAAAATGCCAAGGATGATAGGGAAAAATTGTGGGTGCTTGACACAATGATTTCAAAAACCTACTACCACAATTTCGTAACCCATTTTCTAGAGGCAGCTTTCCAAAGAGAAGTTTATGAAAGAATCGATAAGGGAGAAAGCCTTACAGCAGGAGATTTCAAGGAAATTTTTAATAAAAAATTAAAAGAATTTTGGGGAGATGATGTGAAACTTGTAGAAGGAGCTGATCTAACATGGATGCGCCAACCACATTATTACATGGGACTTTATCCATACACCTATTCAGCAGGACTTACAATAGGAACAAAAGTTTCTGACAAAATAATAAATGGAAATGAAGAAGACATCAAAAATTGGAGAGAAGTTTTAAACCTAGGCTCAACCCTAAGCCCAATGGATCTTGCAAAAAAAGCTGGAGTAGATATGACAAATACAAAAGCCTTAGAAGAAACCATTGAATTTATTGGACAAATAGTTGACCAAATAGATGAGCTTTGCGAGAAGCTTGGGTTGTATAAATAAAATAATTTAAAAAATCAGAAAAAAAGACTGTTGTAAAATGATGATTATTCACAATTTTACAACAGTTTTTTTGTGAAAACTTGGGTAGATATAAAGTAAGAATTATAAAATATTTGGGAGGGAATATGGCTAAGAAAATTGTTACAATTGATGAAATAGAAGATGCTTTAAAAGATTTTTCGAAAAAGGATAAAATAAATGAAAAAAATCCTTATTTAAAAAATAATAAAAATTCTAAAAATCCTTTGGATGATAGTAGGCAATTTTTAAAAGAAAAAATAGAAGAATTTTTAATAGATTTAGAAAATGGAAATTCAAAATTTTCTTGGATTGACAAGTTAAAGGGAGAAAAAAATATAGATGAAGAAGATAAAGACAAAATTGCAAATATTCATTATGGCTTACCTTCACATATTCATGGAAATTATAGAGATGGCTTAATATATTTGTGCTTGTTCAATCCAAACGTTGTAGAAATTCAAGATAGCAATTTGATTTATAAAAGTGAAAAATCTAAAAAGAAAAGTACTAAAATATGTAGCATAAAAGATTACTATACAAAACCTCCTATGGTAGAAGGAAAAAATGATTTAGCAAATGAAGAATTTTGGACCATTATCAATGGATATAAAACTTGGTATAAAAATGAAAAAAAAGAAGAAAATATAAACAAGCTTGTAGATATAATAATAAGTGAAGAATCTACTTTGACAAAAGAATTAAAAAATATGGATAAAGATCATTATTATATAGATAAATACTATAAAGTTTTAAAAGATGAAGTAATTGATAAGTTAGAAAGTAACGATAAAAAATATGAAATTACAGATAGAATTGTAAATATAGATTTATGCCCATTTAGAGCGAAGAATGCTGGCACTGTAACAAATGAGATTTTAAATACACAGTTTAGTGAATTTTCTGCTTATATAATTTGGTATAGAATTGGTAAGTATTTAAATGATTTAGAAAATTATAGAAAAAACATAGTAAGACAAATAGAAAAACCATTATTTATATTTAGGTCTTATAGCAAATGGCAAGACAAACTAGTTGCTACATTGCATAAAATACATAATGAAGAGATAGATAATGAAATTATAGAAGGATATATTGAAAAAATTAATTTGGAATTTTTTTACCATTTCCCAAATCAAAGTGGTATGATAAGCCAAAATAATTTAAAAAAATTTGTAAGCAAAGACGAATTTGATGGTATAAAAGGACTAATTAGTATACAAAACTGAAAAAATAAATATATTTTAAGTTTTTAAAACTTTAGCAATTAAATAAAACAGCTATTGCCCATCCCGACCGAAGTTGAGGGATCTCATTGTGATGGTTGGCAACAAGGCAAATTTTATTAAAGAGGTTTTTTATTAACTAAATATGATTTTAAATTTCTTTTATTTTTGGGTAAGTATATAAATACATATATGTAGAAAGGAATTTTATGAAATATTTATCTAAAAGATTTACGGGAAATTATGGGATAATTAAATTTGTTTTTTTGTTATTATTGACTTTGTTTGGAGCTTTGCCTGCAAGTTATAGTATTTTAATTAGGGGCGTGGACAAGTCTTTGCTTTATATTATGACTGGGGCGTATCTTCTTGTGGCTTTTTTATTTTTTCTTATTTTTTATAGGAAATTTGAATTGTCAGGGGGATTTTTTGCAAATTTAAAAGTGATTTTAATTTCTCTTGTGGCAATTTATGCTTTGTCTTTTTTGATTGAATTAGCTTTTGGGGATAATATTTCAAATCCTCAAAATCAAGAGGCGATTGAGTCTATGCTTAGTAGAAATTTTTCTCCGGCTCTTCTTGCTCATATAGTTTTTTTGGGACCTCTTGTTGAAGAATATACTTTTAGGGAATATCTTCCTGGTGTTTTTAGAAATATTTTCAAAAGACGTGATCAGGATTTTAAGGATTTTTTCGCCCTTATTTTGGCGAATGTTTGTTTTTCTCTTGCTCATCTTCCAACTGATATTTACAGTTTTTTGGTATATTTTTCAATTGGCTTTGTCCTTGTTATGGTAAGATTTTTGACAAATAATTTGAAGTTATCTGCTTTTGTGCATATTTGTTGGAATTTATTGTCAAGTGTGATTTTATATTATGCAATTTAATTTTAAAATATTAAATAAAAATGGACTGTTGCAAGATTAAATGTTTTTTAATTCTGCAACAGTCCGTTTTTCGTAAATTTTTATTTATTATTTTCTTGTGGATTTTCTAGTTTTTATTCTTCGATATTATTTTTTTTGAAACCAGAAGAAAAGTCGTAAGCGCCACGTTTGATTATTATGTCATCATTTTTTGCTTTTGTATTTTTGTCTTTTTCTTGATTTTTCTTATCTTTTGTGGATTTATTTTTATTTTCTTTTTCTTTTGCATCTTTGGCTAAATCAGATTTTTCAGAAATTTTTTCTTTTTTATTCTCATTTTCTTTTTCTTTTTCTTTTTCTTCTTTTATATTTTCGTTTGTTTTTTCACATTTAACTTCTTCATTTAATTCTTCACTTGGTTTTGTTTGGTTTTGTTCGTCATTTTCTAAAGAATTTTCAGGTGTATTTTTTGCGTCTGTATTTAAATCTGAAAGATTATCATATTCTTTATTTTTAATTGCTAGGGCAAAAAATACTATTGAAACAACAAATAAAATTATTGCCAAAATTACCAAAAATTTAGCAAATTTTGCTTTTTGTGGGTCAAAATCAGTGGCTAATTTTTGTAAAGCTTGACTAATATTTGCAAAGCTTCCTTCGATTGCTCCCAAGTCTGGATTTGAAAAATTGATTGCCATAATATTTGCTTTAACTACTTTAACAAATTCCATCAATGGAGAAATTGTAATAAAAGATATTAATAAAACCAATGTTCCAGCAGCTGAGAAAATATATTTTTTAATTTGTTCTTTAAAAATAAAAATTCCAGCAATTAACAAAACTAGATTTACAAAAAATAAAAATTTGATAAATCCTATGTATTGAATTATATTTTTGAATTTTCCAAGATATTCAAAAATAGCAAATTCCATTTGGCTTAAAAAATCTTCAATATTGCCTGCGCCGTTTTCAATTGATTCGTAAATGTTTGAAAATGATTTCATCTTTGCCAAAATCATTCCCAAATAAAGAACCAATAATGAATTAGTAATAATTTGTCCAATATAGACAGCAAGTTTTCCCTGTTTTTTTGTCATAACTTCCTCCTTAATAATAAAATATAACGGGAAAATATCCACATAATTTATACAAAATATTATATCATATTTCAATAAAATTTTCTGGATTTTTTTATCTTATAATTTATTAAAAGAAATTCTTGCTTAAAACAATCAAATAATCATATAAAATAAATATTGGAATTTAAAAGAAAAATGAGGTAAAATAAATTTCGGAAAATTTAAAATAAATTTGAAAAATTTTAAATTGTTTGAAATGAGCGACTTTAAAATAATTTTCAAAGCTTAAATAATTCTATAAAAATTGTGAATATTTATATTGATATTTGCAAGAATTTTCTATATAATAGTAATGAGTGAAATTATTACAAATTAACGTGATAATATTTAAAAGTTAGGAGATCTTATGAAAATTGCATCGATGGAATACAAAAATGGGATTTCTAACTTGCTCAACTCTAAATTTGATGAGAACGAAGTTGTTGTAAAAAAATATGAGAATTTTGAAGACATTATTCTTGAAGATGATTTGTCGGAATTTGATTTAATTTTAGTGGATATGACTCATACTAGGTGTATTGAGCTAATCCAGTACATAAAACAAACTACAAATATTCCGGTAATTTATCTTACAGATAGGTACAAAAAAAGTCCCTATGAAGCAAAAATCGACGACAAGGATTTTGTAATTCATTCTTATTCAAGAGATGAATTTATAAAATATACTTTGAAAAAGGTCGAAGAAATTAACAATTCCAAAATTATTTCTTTTGGTTTTTGTTCAATTGAAGTGGACAATGGGATTTTTAGGATAGGAAATGAAATTTTAGATCTTACAAAATCTGAAATTAGTCTTTGTACAATTCTAATAAAAAATATGAACAGACCAGTTTCAAAAGAAATTATTGTAAAAGAAATGTCAAAAATGGGAATTGAAACAACAGACAGATCAGTTAGAGAGCATGTTAGAAAAATCAGAAAAGAATTTAAAAAAGCAAAACTTGAACCAATTAAAACAGTAAGAGGACAAGGATACGAATGGATTTTAGAATCTTGTGAAATAGGAAATTAGCCCGATTTATACAATGATTTTTATAATATAGAATATGAATAATTTAAAATAACCCAAATCTAACTAGCGGGAGAGGTATAAAAATTTTAAAATTAGAAAATTTAAATTTTGAAATTTTTATACTTTGTTAGATGGGTTATTTTTTTTGAAAAAATTTAGAGATTTTCAAATGTAAATAAAAAAATAAAATTGATATTGATTATCTTGTGCCACAAATTATTTTGTGATATTATATAAATATCTTCAGGGTGAGGTTGGATTCCTAACCGGCAGTTAAAGTCTGCGAGTTTTTTACTGAATGGGCGAAATTCCCATACCGACAGTTATAGTCTGGATGAGAGAAGATATTCTTTTTATGAGAAATTATTTAGCCCTGAAAGGGCATTTTTTTATGCCAAATTTTAGGAGGATTTTATGAGTCATGATCAAAAAAAATTAAGAAATTTAGTAAAAGTTGGAATACTTTCAGCCATGAGTTTTATACTTATGTTTATTCAATTTCCAATTCCAGTTGCACCACCTTTTATGAAAGTTGACCTTGCAGATGTGCCAGCTCTTATTGGTGGATTTTCGATGGGGCCTTTGTATGGAGTCTTAATTCAACTTATCAAAAATATTTTGAATTTGAGCAAGACAAGCACAGGTGGCGTTGGAGAAATTTCCAATTTTATAGTTGGAGGACTTTTTGTATTTGTATCAGCAAGTATATATAAAAGGAAAAAAACTAAAAAAAATGCAACTATAGCTATGATTTGCGGAATGTTAATTATGACACTTGCAGCAACCTTATCAAATGCTTTTGTAATTTTTCCACTTTACGGAAAAGCAATGGGAGTAGAAATGAGCGCCTTTGTAGCTATGGCACACAAAACAAATACTTTAGTAAATTCTTATTTTACTATGATGATTTTTGCAATTGTTCCATTTAATTTGATAAAAGGTTCAATAGAAATTTTAGTAACAAAATTATTATACAAACACGTTTCGGGAATTTTGCACGATAGAAAATAGTTATTTTAAATTTAAAAAACAGGCTTTGTGGTCTGTTTTTTTGATTTTTTTGAAAGCTGAAATTTATTACTTTATAAATTTAATAAAAGAGATCTCTATTATTATTTTTGGAGATAGATAGAATTTTATTTTTACCTTAAAAATCATTGGAATTTTTTTATTTTAGACTATAATATATCTTACAAAAAGCTTCAAATTAAACTTTTGTAGTATAATAGATTAGAAGGAGTTTTTATGAGAATTAATTCTTTAAAGGAAATGGAAGATTTTGCTTTTGATTTTTCTAAAAAATTGAAAAAGGGCCAAGTTGTAAATTTGATTGGAGAAATGGGTAGTGGCAAAACTACTTTTACTTCTTTTGTTTGCAAATATTTTGGGATTTCTAATACTTCATCTCCAACTTTTGCTCTTGTAAATATTTATAATGGAGAAAAGCAAGGGGAAGATTTTCCGATTTATCATCTAGATCTTTACAGGTTTGAAAGTCCTGATGAAATTTTAGACATAGATTTTGAAAATTATTTTTACCCAGAGGATGCTGTAACATTTTTAGAATGGGCAGAAAAGGCAGAAGGCTATCTTCCAGATGATATGATTGAAGTTAATATAGAAAAAATTGATGAAAACGCTAGGGAAATTAGCGTGAAATTTTTAGATTAGGAGATTTTAATGAGAGTTTTAGGGATTGATACATCAACTATGATTTCTACTGTAACTGTTGTAGAAGATGAAAAAATCATTGGGGATTTTAATGTAAATCAAGAAAAAACTCATTCGGAATCGCTTGTGCCAATGATTGAAACTTTATTAAATCTTTTGGGACTAAAGCTTTCTGATATTGATATTTTTGCAATTAGCCAAGGTCCGGGATCTTTTACGGGTTTAAGAATTGGAATGACAATTGCAAAGACTTTTGCCCAAGTTGGAAATAAAAAATTAATTCCAGTTTCAACTTTGAAGGCTCTTGCCTTAAATTCTTCTTCGAATTCTTTTAAGGCTTCTATGCTTGATGCAAGGGGAAAAAGAGTTTATGGGGCAATGTATGATGAAAATATGAATGAAATTGTTAAGGAAGATTTATATAATATAGATGATTTTTCGAAACTTTGTAATGAAAAAAATGTAGATTTTGATTTGGTTTCGGAAGTTGGCGAAAAATATAAGGACAAATTTGCTAGGGCAAGAATTTTGGATTTTTCTTATAATTCTTGTATTGGAAAAAATTTGTGTAAGCTTGCTCTTTTGAAAAAAGATGAGGACTATGATCTTTATAAGCTTGTGCCAAATTATTTGAGAAAATCGCAAGCGGAAAGGGATAGAGAAAAGAAAAATGATTAGGACAATGACTGTAGGAGATACGGATAAGGTTTATAAAATCGAATCTAGTGCTTTTTATAGACCCATGCCTAAAAAAGATCTTATAAATGATATTGAAAAAAATAAGCACAAAGAGTGTTTTGTATATGAAAAAAATGGAGAAACTCTAGGCTTTTATATAATTTCAAAAATTTTGGATGAAATTGAAATTTATACAATAGCAGTTGATGAATTGTATCGTGGGCAAAATATCGGTTCATTTATGCTTGAACACATGATAAATTTTGCAAAGAGTTTAAAAGTTTCAAAAATTTGGCTAGAAGTTTCTACAAAAAATTTTCCAGCTATAAATCTTTACCAAAAATTTGGTTTTGAAAAAATTAGACTTAGGGAAAATTATTATGCCAGAGTTCACGAAGATGCTTATATAATGTTAAAGGAATTGGATTAGATGAAAGATTTTTATACAATGGGAATTGAAACTTCTTGTGACGATTCTTCAGTTGCTATTTTGAAAAACGACAGGGAAGTTTTAATAAATTTAATATCATCACAAATTGATATACATAAAATATTTGGAGGAGTTGTGCCAGAAATCGCATCAAGAAAACACCTTGAAGCAATCAATCCTTTGATTGAAAAGGCGCTTTTGGATACAAATTTATCTTATAGCGATATTGATTTGATTTCTGTTACCAAAGGCCCTGGACTTATTGGCTCACTTTTGGTAGGAATTTCTGCGGCAAAAGCTCTTTCTTTGTCAGCAAATATTCCAATGATTGGAACAAATCACATGCAAGGACATATTTGTGCAAATTATTTGTCAAATAAAGACCTAGAGCCACCATTTATTTCTTTGGTTGTAAGTGGAGGTCATACTTATCTTGTAAAAGTAAAGGCTTATACAGATTATGAAATAATTGGAACAACAAGAGATGATGCTGCTGGCGAATCTTACGATAAAATTGCAAGATCAATCGGACTTGGCTATCCAGGCGGACCAAAAATTGATAAACTTTCAAAAGAAGGAAGAAAGGATGCCATAGATTTTCCAAGAATTATGCTTGAAAAAGATTCTTACGATTTTTCATTTTCAGGTTTAAAAACTTCAGTTTTAAATTATATGAACCACCAAAACCAAAAAAATTTAGAAATAAACAAGGCAGACTTGGCAGCAAGTTTTCAAGAAGCCGTTGTAGATGTTTTGGTGGAAAAATCTATGCGATTGATAGATGAAACAGGATTAAATACATTTGCAGTATCAGGAGGAGTTGCTGCAAATTCTAGATTAAAAGAAAGATTAAAAGAAGAATGTGAAAAAAGGGGAGTCAAATTTTATTATCCAGATATAATTTTGTGCACAGATAATGCGGCAATGATTGCTATGGCAGGATATTTAAATTACAAAGCTGGAGCAAGGTCTGATAATTATTTGAAAGTGTATCCAAATTTAGGACTTTAATTTGATATAATAGACTTATGAGTAGAGAAATTACAAAATTAAAAACATACAATACAAAAAATAAAATAGCATACTTTCTTTACTTTTTGTCTGCAATTTGCGTTTTCGCTTTTGGCATATATTATAAAGAAGGTTTTGAAATTGCTGGTGGAATATTTTTGCTTTTAAGAGGAATATATTTAATAAAAACCAACAACAAAAGCACAGCTTCTATTTTGAGAAATGAAAAAAAAGGACTTTACTTTAAACTTTTGATGATAATGGCTTTTTCATTAATAAATCCAATAGGCATTCTTCCCTTTTTATACGAAATAAAAAAAAGAGATTGGGTTATAAATGGAGGACTTGATGAAGAAAAAAAGTAAAATAAGTATTTTATTTTTGGCGATTATTATTTTATTTTCATCATGCGCTCAAAGGAGAATAAACTATCTAGAAAAAAGAAGAGATAGTTTGATTTCAGAAAAAAAGCCAAAAGAGAAGAAAATAATAAAAATAAATCCAGATAAAATTGATGAATTTAAATCAATAGAAGCCTATATGGCATGGTATAAAAAATTAGATGGGCCATGTAAATTAGTTTTTGAAAATAAGGTAGAAAAAAAAGAATTAAGCCAAGAAGAAATGGTAGAAGATTTCAATTATCTTTTTAATGAAATTAGAGATAATTACCCATTTTTTGGAGTTTTGAAAAGGCAATACGGAGTTGACTTTTTGGCAAATTATTCAAAATATTTAAGCGAAATAAAATTTTGCAAAAACGACCAAGAATTTACAAACACCATGCAAAAAATAATGGAAGATTTGCACAATGACCACGCAACAATTGCACAAAAAGATTACGTAGAAGAAACCTTAGAATACTATTCACATTTTTGGACAGATTCGTCAATGTATTACGAATTTTTAACATTGAACAAAGAAAGCGTAAGAGATAGATACGGAGTTGATGGAGTCCAATCAAATAAGGCTGATAGGAAAAAAATCAGGAGAAGATCCCTATACACAGAAAATTCCAGCGAAAATATGGAAGTAAAAATGCTAGCACCAAGTTTGGGACTAATAAAAATAAAAGAAATGCTAGCAGAATATGAACTTTCAGAAGATATGAAAAAATTAGACAAATTTTTAGAAGAAAATCAAGATTTAAAAACAATAATAATAGACATCAGAGAAAATTCCGGTGGGAATATAGAATATTGGCAAGAATATCTTTTGCCAAGACTCATAGACAAAAAAATTTCCGTAAACAACCATATGTTTTTTAAAGATGGAATGAGAACAAAACTATTATTAGAAAGCGAAGAGCTTGGATTTGAAGATATTTCAAATGTAAATATAGAAAAAATGGAGCTTGAACACAAAGAAGATTTAAAAGATTTTTCATATTATAGCAAAGACAAAATAGAAATCACTCCAACGAAAAAAAATAAATTTAAAGGAGATTTGTATTTATTAGTTGACGAAGGAGTATATTCAGCAGCCGAAGGAATGGCAAATTTTTGCAAAAACGCAAAAATTGCAAAATTAGTAGGCAAAAAAACCGGAGGAGATGGAGTAACACTTGGCTTAATAAATGACGTATGCCCAAATTCCGGCTTAGTTTTCACCTATACAAACACCCTAGGCTACGCCCCAGACGGCATGATAAACGAAGAAGAAAAAACAAACCCAGACATAAACACAGAAAGTTTAAACGAATCAATAGATACAATAAAAAAATTGGAAAAAATTGAGGAATAAATAAAAAATAGATAAAATAAAGTAAACCCCAAAGTCCAAAAATGGATAGAGGGGTTTTTGCGTTTAGATATAAAATAATAGATAGATTTTTATGAAGAAGAAATGATTAA
This sequence comes from Anaerococcus sp. HMSC068A02, assembly GCF_001811125.1. Taxonomy (NCBI): domain Bacteria; kingdom Bacillati; phylum Bacillota; class Tissierellia; order Tissierellales; family Peptoniphilaceae; genus Anaerococcus; species Anaerococcus sp. HMSC068A02. The sequence continues at coordinate 100,208 of NZ_KV803771.1, forward strand.
AAATATATTTGTATTTATATATTAACGGCAATTAAATCTTTGGCTATTTTGATATTTTTAAAAGCCTAATTTAGATTATATCCATATTTATGAAAAATATCTTTTGTATCTTTCACGGATTCACTTATCTTATCAAAATCTTTCAAAGCTAGGGAAAGAAAAATTGTTTCTATAATTAAATTTTGAACAATAAATGATGCTTGAGTTGCAAGCCTTAGATTATTTTCTATTGCGGAAGTATAGATAACTATATCTGATGACTTATTTATTTTATTTACTCCAAATTGAGTAATAAGAATTACCTTTACTCCTTTTTCTTTAGCTAAATTTATAAAATCATGATTTTCTTTAGATTTTCCAAGGGTAGTAAAGCATATTAGTAAATCATCTTTTTTTAAGTTTGAGCAAGCTTCTAATCTTAAATGTATATCTGAATAAAATATTGAGTCTATATCTAATCTCATTAATTTTATTTGTAGGGATTCTGCCAATATAGATGAAACGCCCATACCAGTTAAAAAAATTTTTTTATTATTTTTATGAGTGTTGTAAATCAAATCTATTGCTTTTTCAAATGATTTTTTATCTAAGGTATTATGCCACGTGCTTCTAATAGATTTTATTGTGTATTCTGATAATGATCTATAAATTTCGTAAGCATCATCGCCTTTATTTAATTTTATATCTAAATTTTTTAATTCTTTACTATCGTTTATTGAATTATTTATAGACAATTTTAATTTTAAATCTGAGTATCCGTTTAGCCCGATTGATCTTGAAAATCTTATTATTGTTGGTTCACTAACTTTGATTTTTTTTGCAAGTGTAGATAGACTACAGTTAATTGTATTATTAGAATTTAAAATATATTCTGCTACTTTTAGTTCTGATTTAGTAAAATAAGGTAGCATAGCTTCAATTTTATCCAAAATTAATTCATCAGACATAATATCACCTCTGCTTTTATCTTACTATATATAAATATAAGTAGCAAAACTACATAAAAAAAATAAATATTGTAATTTTAATAAAATTATGTTACAATACTTTTAAAGAATGGAACATCAATATAAATCATTTTTATATTAAAGGAAAGGAAAAATTTATGGAGAAACTAAATGTAGCAGTAATTGGTGCGGGGATTTATGGTATTCATCATGTGGATGTATATCATCAAAATCCTTATGTTAATTTAATTGCTGTTTGTGATCAAAGTGAAAAAATAAGAGAAAACATTGAAAAAAATTATGGCTTAAAAACTTACAATAATGTAGAAGATATGTTAGAAAATGAAAAAATTGATGCTGCATCAATTGTAACGCCTGATCATCTTCATGTAGAGCCTGCTTTGGCTTGTATTGAAAAGGGCGTAGATTTACTTATTGAAAAGCCTCTGGCAACAAGCGTGGATGATTGTAAAAAAATATATGAGGCTGCTAAGAAAAATAAAGTTAGAGTTGCTGTAGATTTTCATAAGAGGTGGGATCCTGCTGCTATATTTATTTATAATAAATTAAAATCAAGCAAAGGTTATCCAATAAGAGCTTATATGAATATGGATGATATTATTGATGTGCCGACTGAATGGTTTAAATGGGGAGGCTCTTCTGATCCTGTAGATTTTTTGGGCGTTCATTGTGTAGATTTGATGAGATGGTATATGGATTGTGAAGCGGTTGATGTGTATGCTGTTGGTTCAAAAAAACTTTTACCTAGCATGGGAGTAGATACTTATGATAGTGTAACTTCAATTATAAAGTTTGAAAATGGATGTATATGTACTTTAGAAAATTCGTGGATTCTGCCAAAAGGTTTTGCGAAAAATAATGATGGAAAAACATCAATAATAACGAGTGAAGAATTGATTAGAATTGATAATCAAAACAGGGGTGTTGAAATTTTTGATAAAAATAAATTGCATACACCTAATGTTTTTTTCTTTAATGATTTTCATGGAAAAGTTATAGGTTTTGGTGCAGATCCGATTAATTTTTTTGTAGATGCTTTAATTAATAATAAAGAATTCGTAGCTGATGTTTATGATGGTCTCCAAGCTGCTAAACTAACAGAAGCTATCCATAGAAGCTTAGAGTCTGGTAAAATTGAAAAAATATAAGGAGTATTTATGGCAAAAATAAAAATGGCACGTATTGATTATAGACTAATACACGGTCAAGTTGTTGCTAAGTGTATAAAATATAATCCTGTAGACAGAATAATTCTTGCTGATGATGAACTTGTTGATGATGAGTTTATGGCAGATATATACAAAATGGCAGCAGCTGATAAAAAAGTTGATATTGTATCTATAAAAAATCTAAATAAATGTTTAGAATCTAGTGACGATAATGTAATGCTTATTTTTAAAAATGTAGATAATTGCTATAAAGCTGTTGAAAATGGATTAATATTGGAAGAAATAAATGTTGGTGCTTCTGAAAGTACATCAGAAAGAAAGCAAATTATTCAAGGAGTTTCTTTATCTGAAAAAGAAATTGAAAAACTTGATATTTTAGGAAAAAAGGAAATAGATGTTTATTCTCAATCTATACCTGAAAATTCTAAAATAAGTTTAGAAAATATGAAGAAAAAAATATAAGGAGAATCGTATGGAAAATGCTTTAATAATGGCTATTGCTATGGGTCTAATTTATTGGATTTCAAGAAGTATGTTGGGTGGATATTTTGCTTTATTTTTTATAGGAAATGCGATATTTGTAGGAGTTGTCGCTGGTATAATAAGCGGAAATTTGACTCAAGGTTTGATTTTGGGAGGAGGGATTTCTGCTGTTTTTGCTGGAATTATTGCTCCTGGTGGAAATATGCCTACTGATCAAACTATGGCGGCAACCACTATGATTCCTTTAGCTTTATCAGCAAATTTAAATGTTGATCAAGCGATTGCTCTTGCAGTTCCTTTGGGATTACTTGGAGCACAATTAATGAGTTTAAGAAAAATTATTAATGTACGTTTTGCACATGGAGCAGATAAAGCGGTAGAAGAAGTAGATACTAAAAAATTAGAAAAAAATGCGATTTTGTATCCAGCTTTATTAGCTTTTCCTTTATTGTTTTTGCCAGTTTTTTTAGTGGTTTTATTAGGACAAAATGTAATGCTAGATTTGTTAGCTTTTATACCAGAATGGATGCTTCATGGATTAGAAGTTGCAGGAAATGTTATGCCTGCTGTAGGATTTGCTCTTATAATGAATTCTATTGGTAAGCCAAAATTAATTCCTTATACAATAATTGGCTTTATTTTGGTAAAAGCTCTAGGACTCAATAATTTAGTTGCTGGTGCAATTTTAATAAGTGTTGCTTTTATACTAGTCTATAATAAAAAGGAAGTAGATGAAAAATTGGAGGCTAAAAATGAGTGAAAATAAAGAAATAAGTATAAGTCAAAAAGATATAAATAGGGTTATGAGAAGGTGGTATTTTGCTACTGAATTATCTCTTAACTTTGAGAGAATGCAAGCTTTAGCTTTTACCTATGCTTTTTTGCCGATATTAAAAAAATTGTATACAGAAAAAAGTGAATTAAAAGAAGCGCTTGTTCGTCATATGAAGTTATTTAATACAAATGCTACAGCTGGCGGATTGATTGTTGGACTGACAATCGCTATGGAGGAAGAAAAAGCTAGAACAGGAAAAATTTCAAGTGATGCAATAGTGGCTATTAAAACTGGTCTTATGGGACCGGTTGCTGCTTTCGGAGATTCCTTTAGTGCTGGAACATTTCAAACACTTTGCATATTAGCTGCAAGTACTATGGCTGTAAAAGGTTCCTTTTTTGCTCTACCAATGTTATTTTTGGGAAATGCTATTTTGATGGCAGAGTTGGTTATTACAACAAATTTAACTTATAAAAAAGGTCGTGATGCCATAAAAGATGTTTTATCTTCAAAGCAAATGAGATATGTATTGTATGGAGCAAATATTCTTGGTATGGGAATGATGGGGGCTTTATCAGCTAATATGGTTAATTTACAAAGTAAATTAAATTTTGGATTTGGAAAGGCTGCTATAAACGTTCAAGAAAATTTAGATAAAATTTTTCCGGGAATATTAACAATAATTGTTTTATTCTTATTTTACTATTTGATAGGAAAGAAAAACTTCAGTATTAGTAAACTAATTTTTTCAACAATAGCTGTAAGTCTTGTCTTGTCATTTTTTGGAATATTTTAGGATCTAAGAATATGAGAGGAATTATAATTGCAAGTCATGGGAAATTTGCAGAAGGAATGTATGATGCTATAAAAATGTTTTCTGGAGAGCTGGAAAATTTTTCATACATTTCACTACTACCAGATCAAGACTTAAATAGTTTTATTGAAGAATTAAAAAATAAAATTGATAAAGTGAATTCTGGTGATGGTGTAGTTGTTTTTTGTGACTTACTATATGGAACTCCTAGCAACATAGTTTCAAGTTTACTAAAGGAAGAGATTTATAAAGAAAAATTAGAAATAATATCTGGAATAAATCTTGCTACTGTATTGGAATATACAAACACAAGAAATGAAATGTTTGATAGAAATAAACTTTTGGAGGTTGGGAAATCAAGTATTGCATCTGTAAATGATATGATTGAAAAATAAATTACCTTTTTAAAATCAAAAAAATTGAGAATGAAATTTTAATAAATAAAAATCCTAGTATAAATTTCTTTATTTCTAGGATTTTTATTATTCGAATTATAAAAAATACGCTATAAAATATTTTGGGAAAAATCGTTTCCGTTTGCTTTTTCGATTTGCTGAGGTATAATTTTTTACAAGAAGTAATACTACTTTTGTAAATTTTATAAAGTTGAACTTTGTTTAATCCCGGACTTATTTATTTTATACCGTATAACGTTCTTCTTTATTTTCCCAGCCTAGGCTGGGTTTTTTATTTGTATTAAGCCCAGCTTTGTAAATTTATTTTTCAAAGATTTTATTTTATATTTTTTAGCATTTTATACATCGGGTCAAACTCATCATAATAGATTTTTTCCTTATCAAAGGCAGACAAAACTTTTTTGGTTAAATATTTTTTGTCGACTATTAACTCGAAAGTATTTTCCCTAAACCATTTGTCAGTCATAGAAAAATATCCATCGTGTCCATTATCTTCTCCCCATGAATTTTCAATTTTCCAAAATTTTACGTCTTTATCTTTTTTGTCAAAGCCTGTAAGATTCATGGCGTGGCAGGCTGAAGAATATCTAGAATCAATTCTTTGTGCTTTTGTCATTTTGTCAAAATTGGTAAAAGTTTGGTCAAAATTAAATAAATTCTCATCCATAACTCCGCTTTCTCTGTCTTTATCTATGTCAACATCGCAAGCAAACCACATTGTTTCATTGTTTTTTATGGATTTTTGAGCGGATTTACTCATTGTATCCATGTCAACATTAATTCCAACAAGATCTGGCAAATCTACTGCATTTTTTGCGTTTTTATCAACCAAAATCCTATTGTAAGGATGTCTTGGATCATTTAATAATTTTATTTTTCCATCAAAAAAATCCCCAACGTACTTATCAAAAAATTTCTTTGGCGTCATATCTTTTTCGATTTTGTAATTGTTGTCCTTGTCATAATATTTAAAATCAAAATTTTCAACAGGTTTTCCAATGGATTTTACAAAAATATTGTAGGCATAGGATAGACCTTTTTTTCTTAAAATTTCAATTTCTTTTTCGTCATCCGTCGCTCTAATATCCATAGCGATTTTTTTGAGGGCATTTTCCAAAGTATAAAACATAAAAGTAGATTCCTCTGTATGGAAAAGTTCGCCCATATTTGTTTTTGGCACAATTCCATATTTTTTTATCAAATAATAGAAAAATTCAAAATATCCCCCGTCTTCTGGTGTTGAATAAAAAACATCTTCAACTTTTCTATCTTTAATATCCAAATTTTTTGTATCAATAACTCTTTGCAAAAACAAATTTGCCTTTTCCATATTGTCATAAAAATAAAGAAAAGACTCAGAAAGCTCAAATTTTTCCATATTAAGTTTTTTGGCAATGTGCATTCTAATCATATTAAGCCCTGCAAACATCCAACACCTGCCAGTTTTTCTTTGATTAGTAACTTCTTTAGTTTCAACTTCGTTAGAAAAAATAAAATCATGTTTGTTGATAATATTTTTATTTAAAGAAGCCTCCATTATCCCCATATTTGAAATGGCATTTTCAATAACTTTATTTTTAGGATCTTTTTCATAATTTTTTTCTAATTCTTTAAATATTTTTTCATCTAATATCATAGGTCACCTCTTTCTTTGGAAATATTATACTTTCAACAAGGCAAAAAACGATAATATATTCTCTCATATTGCTTTTTTAATTTTATTTGTTTATAAAATTGACAAAATTAAAAAATGGATATAATATATAAAAAATGAAATTTATATAGCGAAATAAAATAAGTGGCTAAATTTTATGTATTTATACTATATATAGTTATTTATGCTATTGAATAAAATTATAAATTGTTTTATAATTTTCTTATAAAACTGATTAATTTGCTTAATACGTTACTAGTGATAATATGGAAATTATATAAATAGTTAAATTAATTTATATATCTAATTAAAGATGTTTGTAAATTCAGTTTTAGACTTGATAAATAATAAAAGCAATGTAATGCCCATAAAAAATGGGTTTTTAAATAATTATCAGTTCACGAAATATATTAATTTCAATTTCGTGAAATAGAAAGGTGTAAATAATATGAACAAAAATGAAATGGATATCTTTTTATATTTATCCGAAAACAGATTTATTAATCAAAGAGATCTTATGCAAAGTACGGGTTATTCACTAGGATTCGTAAATAAGTCACTTAATAATTTAAAGAAAAAGGCTTTGATAGATTCTAATTTTAACATATCAAAAAAAGGAAAACAATATATAAAAGAAAATAATCCTCAAAGAGCTATTATATTGGCAGCTGGCTATGGAATGAGAATGATACCAATTAACTTAGAAACCCCTAAAGCTTTAATTGAGATAAAAGGTGAAGTTATGATTGAAAGAATTATAAATCATCTTCATGAAGCAGGTATTCATGAAATATATATAGTTGTAGGTTTTTTAAAGGAAAGATTTGAATATTTAATTGATGAATTTAATGTTGAATTAATAGTTAATGAGCATTATGATACTAAAAATAATTTATACTCTTTATCACTAGCTTTAGACAAAATTTCGAATTCTTATATTGTTCCGTGTGATATATGGTGTAGATATAATCCATTTAGAAAAAAAGAAATATATTCATGGTATATGGTCTCTAATGAAGAGAATATAAATAGTGATCTAAGAATAAACAGAAAAGGAGATCTTGTAAAAATAAATAAAGAAAAAATAGGTAATAATACAATAGGAATATCTTATTTAACTAAAAATATTGCAAGTAAAGTTTGTAAAAATATAGAGGAATTAAGCAAAACTAAAGATGGTTATACTATGTTTTGGGAAGATTCTTTATTTAATTATAATGAAACAAAGGTTGCGGCAAGATTGGTTGATTCAAATGATTATATTGAAATAAATACATACGAACAACTTAGAGAAATTGATCAAAATTCTAATAATTTAAAGTCTGATGCAATCGAAATAATTAGAAAAACTTTTAACGTAAAAGAAGAAGAAATTAATAATATATCAGTGTTAAAAAAAGGAATGACAAATAGATCTTTCTTATTTAGATGTAAAGATAAAAAATATATTATGCGAATACCTGGAGAAGGAACTGATAAACTTATTAATAGATATGAAGAATATGAAGTTTATAAAGCACTAAAAGGAAAAAATATTTGTGATGATATTGTATATATGAACTATGATAATGGTTATAAGATAACAGAGTTTATAGAAGATTCAAGAGTGTGTGATTCAAAGAATATAATTGATGTCTCTAAATGTATGGATAAGCTTAGACAATTTCACAAATTAAATTTATCTGTAGGTCATGAGTTTGACATATTTAATGAAATAAATTTTTATGAAAGTCTTTGGAGAGAAAAAAAATCAATATATAAAGATTACTCCAAAGTAAAAGAAAGTGTATTCTCATTAAAATCTTATATCGAAAAACATGTCGAAACAAAATGCTTATCACATATAGATTCAGTTTCAGATAATTTTCTATTCACAAAAGATGGAAATATAAGATTGATTGACTGGGAATATTCTGGAATGCAAGATCCTCATATTGATATAGCTATGTTTTGCATTTATGCTATGTATAATAAAAATAAAATAGACAAAGTTATTGATTTATATTTTGAGAATAAATGTAATATTTATGATAGGATTAAGATTTATTGCTATATTTCAGTTTGTGGATTGTTATGGAGTAATTGGTGTGAATATAAACAAAGTTTAGGTATAGATTTTGGAGAGTATTCTATTAGGCAATATAGATATGCTAAAGAATATTATCGTATTGTGAAAAAAGAATTAGAAAAAATCTAAATTTTTTAGGAGATTGAGTATGTTTAAAGTTGAAAGAGCAATAATAATGGCGGCGGGAATGGGCAATAGAATGAAACCAGTTACATTGACAACTCCTAAACCATTAATAAAAGTAAATGGTAAAAGAATGATTGAAACAATAATTGATAGTTTACATAAAAATGGAATAAATGATATATATATTGTTGTGGGATATTTGAAAGAAAATTTTGATGAACTAATAAAAAAGTATTCAAATATAAAACTTATATACAATCCTTACTTTGAAACTTGTAATAATATTTCTTCATTGTATGTTGCGAGAGATTTTATTGAAAATTCGATAATCTTAGATGGAGATCAAATAATTTATAATGATTCTATTTTAAATCCATATTTTGAACGTTCAGGTTATAATAGTGTTTGGACAGATGGATATACGGATGAATGGTTACAGACTGTAAATGATGGTGTGGTGACGTCATGTAGTAAATCTGGAGGTAAATGTGGATGGCAACTTTATAGTATTTCTAGATGGAATAATAAAGATGGTAAAAAATTAAAGAGTCTTTTGGAAATGGAATTTAAAAATAATAATAGACAGATTTATTGGGATGATATAGCTCTTTTTTGTCATCCTAATGAATTTAGATTAGGAATTTATCCTATGGATAAGAATGATATTATTGAAATTGATAATTTCAGTGAACTTTTAGCTATTGATTCTAGCTACGAAAACTATATGGAGAATAAAAATGAAAAAAAATTCACAAAAGAATAAAATTGACTGGCTTATAACGCTTATTCCTTTAATTATTATTTTGATTCTATGTACTTTATTTATTTTGATGCCTAAACAATCAAATTTATTTTTAAGCAAAATAAGATTTTTCTTTGGAGATAAACTAGGAACTTACTATTTAATTATTGGTTTAGGTATATTTTGCCTGTCTTTTTATATAGCTGGATCAAAGTATGGTGATATTGTATTAGGAAATAAAAATGAAAAGCCAAAGTATTCCTTTTTTGCATGGGGCTCAATGATGTTTACATGTGGATTAGCTGCAGATATTTTATTTTATTCTTTTTCTGAGTGGATAATGTATGCGACAGATCCATTTATTATTGAAAAAGGGAATATTCCTATATGGTCAAGTGTGTATTCTATGTTTCACTGGAGTTTAATTCCTTGGTCTTTTTATTTAGTGCTTGCTGTAGCGTTTGGGTTTATGCTTCACGTAAGAAAAAGATCAAGACAAAAATATTCTGAAGCTTGCAGACCTATTTTGGGAAAACGAACAGACGGATGGATAGGTAGAATTATAGATTTATTAGCTGTTTTTGCTTTGCTTGCTGGAACCGCAACAACATTTAGTGTAGCTACGCCTCTAATGGCTACAATTATTAACTATATTTTTAATACTAATTTGAGCCGTAATTTTATAAATATTATTATAATACTGATAACGTGTTTTATATATACTTATTCACTTTTACATGGATTTAAAGGAATCAGTAAATTAGCAAATTTATGTATTTATCTATTTTATGGATTAATAGCTTTGGTATTTATATTTGGCAATCAAGCTCAGTATATAATTGACAATGGCTTTTCTGCGTTGGGTATTATGATACAAAATTTTATAGGTTTATCTACATTTACGGATCCTCTTAGAGAATCATCTTTTCCACAAAATTGGACAATATATTATTGGGCATATTGGATGGTATGGTGTGTGGCTGCTCCATTTTTTATAGGGAATATATCGAGAGGAAGAACTATTAGACAGACGATACTGGGAGGATATGTTTTTGGCGTTGGCTCAACATTAATTAGCTTTATTGTATTAGGTAATTACTCAATGGGAGTGCAATTTTCAGGTAAGGCTAATTTGATTTCATTGTATAATAAATCAAATGACATATATGAAACAATAATATATATAATCAAAAGTCTACCATTTTCGTCATTGGTAATGTTATTGATTTTGTTTACTATGATTGCTTTTTACGCAACATCTTTTGACTCAATTGCATATACAGCTGCATGCTACAGTTATTATAATTTAAAAGAGAATCAACAACCTAGTAAAGGGATACAATTAATGTGGTGTATTTTACTTGTCCTATTGCCTATAGCATTATTATTTTCAGAGAGTTCAATGCGAAATTTACAATCGGTTAGTATTGTAGCAGCTTTTCCAATAGGTTTTGTAATTCTATTAATTGCATTTAGTTTTTTAAAAGATGCAAGAAAAAATTTATAAGTATTAACTTACAGTTTAAAATAAAGTAAATATAGTTAAAATGAAGATTGGCGTAATATAATTTTAAAATCAACTAAATTCAGATAAAAAATATGAAGAAAAATATTTTTGATTTTAACCATAATTATTTTTTGAAATCTATATTTATTGTCTAAATATTTATTAGTAAATAAAAGTGAGCAGTTAAAAGCATAAGGGATAGAAAATTTCTATCCCTTATAATTTTCTTGAATTTAGTTATTAAGTAAAAATCAAAAATATTATATAATTAAACTTCTCCGTTGTACCATAAATTTAATTAAATAAAATATTTAAAATATCTAAAAAGCTGATAAGTATAACAATGAATGAGCATAAAAAATTGACAAATATTGTGAATTAGTATATTCTAATGTGAGAATAATTACAAAAAAGTTATAGGGGAGACTGTTTTTTAAATGTTTAAAAACTTAATATCTAAAATTTCGATTTTTTTATCAACTATTGTGTACATAATATTTTTTTATTTTTTAAATAAATATAGCATTTTGCCAGTGAAATATAGGTTTATAGTTTTGGGACTTATATTTTTACTTATTTTTGGATTTTCTTTGTTGATTTTCAAAAGAAAAAAGGCTGGCAAGCCGATTAAAGCCTTTTTTATAATTGTACTTTTGTTTGTAAGTGCAGTGGAAGGCTTATTTATTTCTTACGCAAGTACTTCAATACAAACTGTTCAAAAAATCAATCAAAAAAAAGAAGTAAATAAAACAAAAATGTCTTTCGTTGTTTTGAAAGAATCTCCAATTGAAACATTGGATGATTTGAATGAAAATCAAGTTGCAATAGCTAAGCAAGTGGACAAAGAAAATGTTAAACAAGCTTTAGAAAAATTCAAAAAAGAAAATGGCGATGATTTAAATGTTGAAGACTTAGGAGATTATTTAACTTTAGGTAACAGCTTAATTAATGGAAATGTTCAAGCCGTTTTATTAAATGAAGGCTTCAGGGAGATGTTAGATGATAATATTGAAGGATTTAGCCAAAAAACTAGAGTTTTAAAATCTTATTCTGTTAAGGGAGATCAAAAATTAAATCAAAACAATGAAGTTGAAAAAGATCAAAGTTTTAATGTATATATTTCAGGAATAGACACTTATGGAGATCTTGCAACTGTATCAAGATCTGACGTGAATTTAATAGTAAGTGTAAATCCTAAAAAAGGAAAAATTTTAATAACAACAATTCCAAGGGATACCTATGTAAATATAGCTGGAATGGGAGAGTATGCAAATGATAAATTAACTCATGCGGGCTTATTTGGAGTGGACACTTCTATAAAAACTTTGGAAAATTTCCTTGATATAAATATAGACTATTATGCAAAGGTAAATTTCACAACTCTTATACAACTTATAGATTTATTGGGTGGAGTAGATGTTGAAAATCCTGTTGCTTTTGAAACCAATGGTGGCAAATATTTCCCACAAGGAACAATCCACATGGATGGAGATATGGCTTTGGCATATTCAAGAGAAAGATATCACCTTGCAGAAGGAGATTTTGATAGAGGAAAAAATCAAGTAAGAGTAATGACAGGAATAATAAAAAAATTATTGTCAACTGAAACACTACTAAATTTCAACTCAATAGCAGAAGTTGCACTTGATTCAGTAAATACAAATATGCCTTATGATAAAATGATAGAATTAGTAAATGGTCAAATAGATGACGCTAAGGATTGGAAAATAAAAAGCCAAGCAGTAACAGGAACAAGCGAACCAGGACTACCATCATACCTAATGCCTGGAAGTGATTTATACATGATGAGAGCGGATGAAGAATCTATTGACCAAGTTCATGATGGGATTTTGAAAAATAATAAAACAGATAAATAAATATTTTAATTAAAAGGGTAAGGTATACAGAGCTTGAGATTTTTTTCTTAGTAAAAATTGTAAGCGGAGATGTCTTACCCTATGAGTATTTATATAAATAAAGAAAATTTAAAAAGTAAAAAAAGAAGAGCTATAAAAGGAATGAAAATGGATACTAAAAAAATAATAAATAAAAAAACATATATACTCTTAGCTTTTGATATTATAATCATTAACTTAGCATATTTTTTAGCTTTATTTTTAAGGTTTGATGGAAGTTTAATTCAAATACCAAGGATATATTTAAAAGCTTTTGAAAACTATGCTCTTATAAATACAGTTATAACAATTGCTATATATTCAGCTTTCAAGCTATACAGAATAATTTTGGAATATGCATCATATACTGAATTAATAAAAATAACTCAAGCAGTTGCTTTATCATTATTAGTTCATGTTTTTGGTATTTCAATTCTGTTTCAAAGGATGCCATTGTCATATTTTGTATATGGATTTTTGATTCAATACACTTTTACAGTGGGGATAAGATTTGCCAACAAAATGTTTATACAAGGAAAATATAATCTATTAGACAAAAATCCAGAATTTAAAAAAGCAATAATAATTGGGGCAGGATCAGCTGGTCAGACAATAAAAGAAGATATAAACAAATCAAACAGACAGGAAAATACAAGCATAAAAGTAGTTGCATTTATTGACGATAATCCAGAAAAAAAAGGTCAATACATTGACGGAACGGTTATTTATGGGGGAAGAGAGTCAATAAATGAATTAGTAAATAAGGAAGACATAGATCTAATATTAGTAGCACTTCCATCAGCCCAAGAAAACCAAAAAAGAGAAATTTTACAAATATGCAATGACACAAAGTGCGAAGTAAAAGTTCTACCTGGAATATACCAATTAGTTTCAGGAAGTGTTTCTATGTCAGGAATGAAAGATGTCCAAATAGAAGATTTATTAGGACGTGATCCAGTAAAAATATTTTCAAACGAAACTTTTGATTACCTAAATGACAAGGTTGTTCTTGTTACAGGCGGTGGAGGTTCAATTGGATCAGAGCTTTGTAGACAAATCGCCCAATACGGACCAAAACTTTTGATAATATTTGATATATACGAAAACAACGCCTATGAAATTGAACAAGAGCTAAAAAGAAATAATAAAGATTTAAAATTCATTACCCTAATAGGATCAGTAAGAGACTATGCAAGAGTAAAAAAAGTATTCGAAACATACAAACCAGAAATAATATTTCACGCAGCAGCTCATAAACACGTACCATTAATGGAGGTAAGTCCAGTAGAAGCAATAAAAAATAACGTAAGAGGAACCTACATAGTAGCTCTACTTTCATTAATCTACGATGCAAAAAGATTTGTTCTAATCTCAACAGACAAGGCAGTAAATCCAACATCAGTAATGGGAGCAACAAAAAGAGTTTGCGAGAAAATAATCCAAGGAATAAATGACATTAGAGCAAACAAAGAATATGAAAAACTTGCAAAAGTAACAATAAACGATGGAGATAGAATAATCACCATAAATCCAAAAGATTACTTACAAGAAAAAAATCCGAAAACAGAATTTGTAGCAGTAAGATTTGGAAATGTCCTAGGTTCAAACGGATCAGTAATTCCACTTTTCAAAGAACAAATAGCATCAGGTGGACCAGTAACAGTAACCCACCCAGAAATAATCCGCTATTTCATGACCATAAAAGAAGCAGTAAAATTAGTATTACAAGCAGGCTCAATGGCACAAGGCGGAGAAATATTTGTACTAGATATGGGAGAGCCAGTAAAAATAGATTACTTGGCAAGACAATTAATAAAACTATCAGGATATAAACCAGATATAGATATGCCAATAGTATACACAGGCCTAAGACCAGGAGAAAAATTATACGAAGAAAGACTAATGGACGAAGAACTTTTATCAGATACAAAAGTAGAAGGAATATCCGTAGGAAGACCATTAGAATTTTCAAGAGAAGAATTTTTCCAAAAATTGGATAAAGTAATAAACCAAGAAAATATAGACGAATTAGACATAGTTGTTACGATAAATAATTTAATAAGTACGTTTATAGGAAAGGGTAATAAATAATGACAAAAAAAATGAACATACCATTCTCACCACCAGACATTAGCGAAGAAGAAATTAATGAAGTAATAGATGCTTTAAAATCTGGTTGGATAACAACAGGACCAAAAACCAAAAAATTAGAAAAAGATTTGCTAGAATTTACAGGAACAAATATAGGAGTTTGCCTAAATTCTCAAACAGCAGCGGCAGAAATGACTCTTAGAGTTTTAGGAATTGGAGAAGGCGATGAAGTGATAACAAGCGCCTACACTTACACAGCGACAGCCTCAGTAGTAGAGCACGTTGGAGCAAAATTGGTTTTAGTAGATACCCAAGAAGAAAATTTAGAAATGGACTACGAAAAATTAAAAGAAGCCATAAACGAAAAAACAAAAGTAATAATTCCTATAGATTTGGGAGGAGTTCCTTGCGATTACGATAAAATATTTGAAATTGTAGAAGAAAAGAAAAATTTATTTAAAGCAAACAACGAAATTCAAGAAGCCTACAACAGAATAATAGTAATGTCAGATGCAGCTCATGCTTTGGGAGCAGAGTATAAAGAAAAAAAAGTAGGATCAGTAGCAGATTTTTCAAATTTTTCCTTCCATGCAGTAAAAAATTTCACAACAGCAGAAGGTGGATATGCAACATGGAAAGACAAAGAAGGAATAGACAACGAAAAACTCTACAAAAAATATCAATTATTATCCCTTCATGGTCAATCAAAAGATGCCCTAAGCAAAACAAAGCTTGGCTCATGGGAATATGATATAGTAGGACCTTGGTACAAATGCAATATGACAGACGTATTAGCAGGAATAGGACTTGCCCAAGTAAAAAGGTATCCAACACTTTTAAAAAGGAGAAAAGAAATCATAGAAAAATATGACAAAGCCTTTAGACCATTAGGAATAAAAAGTTTAAACCACTTTGACCAAAATCATAAATCATCAGGACATCTCTATATAACACAAGTTTCAGGAATAGATACAGAACAAAGAAACAAAATAATAGAAGAAATGGCAGAAAAAGGAATAGCGTGCAATGTTCACTACAAGCCACTTCCATTACTAACAGCCTACAAAAATCTAGGATTTGATATAAAAGATTATCCAAACGCCTACAGTCATTACAAAAATGAAATAACCCTTCCTCTTCACACAAAACTTACTGATGAGGAAGTTGATTATATAATTGAAAGTTTTTGTGAGATTGTGAAAAAGTATCAATAAAGTAAAGAAGGTTTTATGAAAAAATTAATGATTTTAGGAGCAAGTGTCCTACAAATCCCTGCTATTGTTGAAGCTAAAAAGATGGGAATATATGTTATTGCAGTTGACATGAACCCTAATGCAGAAGGTTTTTCATATGCAGATAAAAAAATAGTAGTAAGTACGACAGATACAAAAAAAGTCTTAGAAGCTGCAAAAGAAAATAATATTGATGGGATAATAACCATAGCAAGTGATAGGCCAATGATAACTGTAGCAAAAGTTGCAGAAGAATTAGATTTAATATCAATAGATGAAAAAACTGCTATTAATGCTACCAATAAATCAAAAATGAGAGATGCCTTAAAAAAATCATCTGTACCAATTCCCATGTATTTTTCAGTAGATGATTATAACCAATATAGAAAAGCTATAGAAGAAATAAAAAATAATAATTACAAATGTATAGTTAAACCTGCTGATAATTCTGGAAGTAGGGGAATAAGATTAATTGAAAATTATGATGAAAAAGAGCTTGAAAAAATATATAAATATTGTAAAGAAAATTCAAACTCAGGTCGTCTGCTTGTAGAAGAATTTATGCAAGGTCCAGAAGTTAGTGTAGAAACAATATCATATAAAGGAATCTGTCATGTAATACAAGTTACAGACAAAATTACTACTGGTGCTCCATATTTTGTAGAAATGGGTCACAGTCAACCATCATCATTAGATAAAGAAACAATAGAAAAAATAAGAAAAGTAGCAATAAATGCAAATAAAGCAATAGGAATAGAAAATGGACCATCACATACAGAAATAAAAGTAACAAAAGATGGACCAAAAGTTGTAGAGTTAGGGGCAAGACTAGGTGGAGATAATATAACAACTCACTTAGTACCATATTCAACAGGAGTAAATATGGTAGAAGCATCAATAAATATTGCGCTTGGACAAGAAATAAATATTAGAAAAAAATTTGAAAAAGCGTCAGCAGCTAGATATAAAAAATGTGATATTGGAAAAATAATAAAGATTACTGGAGTCAAAGAAGCGGAAGAAGTAAGTGGAATAAAAAATGTAGAAATAGTCCATGGACTTGGGGAACAATCACGAGAAATAAAAAGTTCAAATGATAGAGTTGCCTATGTTATATCACAAAATGATAATATTTCTAACGCGATGAAGTCTTGTGAGAAAGCTTTGGAAATGATAAAAATAGAAGTAGAAAAGTAAGGAAGATAATGATATACAAAAATATTATAAAAAGAATATTAGATTTAATATTGGCATTGATTGCATTGCCATTTGTTTTGATAATTTGTCTAATTTTCGGAGTTTTGATATACATCGAAGATAAAGGTGATATTTTTTATATAGCAAAAAGAAGGGGCTTAAACGGATCTGTTTTTGGAATGTATAAACTTCGCTCAATGAAAATGAACGCACCAGACATTAGAAACAAAGACAATTCTACTTTTAATAGTGCAAATGACCCAAGAGTTACAAAAATAGGAAAAATTTTAAGAAAAACATCAATAGATGAGTTACCACAAATATTTAATATTTTAAAAGGTGATATGAGCTGGATTGGGCCAAGACCCATAACAATTGATAGACCGGTAAGTGAATATGATCAAAAAAGAATAGATAGACTTAAAGTAAAGCCAGGAGTAACGGGGTATGCACAAGCCTATTTTAGAAATAATATATCACAAGAAGAAAAACTACAATTAGATGCTAATTATGCAAAAGAAATTTCATTTTTATTAGATTTGAAAATAGTTTTTAAAACTATACAAGTAGTATTATTGCAAAAAAATGTATACACAAATTAAGGAGATTTTATGTATAAAAATAAGAAATTATTAATCTTAGGTGCTGGTAGAGGTCAGTTAGGTTTATATAAAGCAGCAAAAGAATTAGGTATTTACACAATAGCAGGAACAATGCCTAAAGCGCATAAGCCTTGTTTAGAATTAGCTGATGAAATTTGTCATATGGATATATCAAATCCTGATGAAGTTGAACAAAAAGCTAAAGATTTAAAATTAGATGGAGCAGCTACTTGTTGTCTTGATACAGGAATTGTATCACTTGCAAGATTATGTGATAAACAAAATCTAGTTGGTTTAAATGAAGAATCTGCTATAATGTGTGGCGATAAATACAAAATGAAAGAAGCTTTCAAAAAAAATAATGTTAATACTGCTAGACACTTTGTTATAAAAAATGAAAAAGAATTAAAAAATGCATTAGAAGCTCTTGAATTACCAGTAATAGTGAAAGCTACAGACTTACAAGGTAGTAAAGGAATTTATATAGCAAAAAATGAAGAAGAAGCAATAAATGGTTTCAATCAAACAATGAGTCTTACAAAAAGAGATTACTGCATAGTTGAAGAATTTATAGAAGGGTATGAATTTGGAGCTCAAGCATTTGTTTATAATAATGAAGTTTTGTTTGTTATGCCACATGGTGATGAAACCTACATGAGTCATACAGCTGTTCCAATAGGTCATTATGTTCCACTAGATGTAAAAGACGATATAATTGAAAAGACAAAAATTGAAGTTAAAAAAGCTATTAAGGCACTTAGATTAAATAATTGTGCTGTAAATGTGGATATGATTTTAAAAAATGATGAAGTGTATATTATAGAGCTAACAGGAAGAGTAGGGGCAAACTGTCTTCCGGAATTAGTTGAAATTAACTATGATATAGAATATTATAAAATGATAGCATCAATGGCAATTTCAGAAAATCCATTAGAGTTTTGGTCAAAAAAATCAAAAGAAAATAAAGCGGGCCTTGCAAGAATGATAATCGAAACTAAAGAAAGTGGAATTCTAAAAGAAATTGTAAATTCTAATGAAAAAGATGATGATATTGTAGAAATTACATTTTTTAAAGAAGAAAATGATGAAATAAGAAAATTTGAAAATTCCAATGATTGCATAGGTCAAGTTATTGTAAAAGCTGATAATATCAAAAGGTGTGAAGAAAAACTTAAAGAAATCGAAAGTAATATAAAGCTAATTTTAAAATAAAGTTTAAAAAGGAGTAATAATGAAAAGACTTTGCCTTTTTACAAATGAATTTCCTTATGGAAATTGGGAAGCATATTTAGAAACAGAAGTCAAGTATTATGATAAATTTGATGATGTTCTTATATTTTCACTACAACTTAGAAAAGATCATTCAAAAAAAATAAGAAATATAGACTGTAAAGCTGAAATATATCCCATATACTATGCTTCTAAATTAACTTATTTCTTATATTCATTTGTTTCTTTATTTGATAAAAATTTATATAAGGAGTTGGGTAATCTAATTAGAAACAAAAGGTTTAATTTTAAAAGGCTTGTTCAGTTATTTGTTTTTGTTAGTAGGTCACATTACGAAGCAAATAAAATTTTAAGTAAATATTCTAAGAAAGATTTAGACAATAGCATTTTTTACTCATATAGATTTGAGTATCAACCATATGTGGCGTATTTAGTTAAAAAGAAATTAAATTTAAATTCAAAAATAGTTTGCAGAGCTCATAGATTTGACTTATATGAAGAAAAAAGACCTACTGAATATATTCCTATGAGAGAAATATTGCTATCTTTATTAGACAAGGTATATCCTTGTTCAAATGATGGTTCGAATTATTTGAAAAATAAGTTTATTAATTACTCAGATAAAATAGAAACAAAGTTTTTGGGGACAATTGATTATGGTGAACAACATTATATTAAAAGTGATAAAATAAGACTTGTAAGTTGTTCTAATGTAGTTCCTGTAAAAAGGCTTAATCTAATTATAGAAGCTTTATCACTAATAAATTCTATTGAAATAGAATGGACGCATTATGGAGATGGTCCTGAGATGGATAAGATAAAATCTCTTTCAAAGAAATTGAGTAATAATATAAAAGTAAATTTTAAAGGTAATGTTTCAAATCAAATATTGATGAAGGAATATAAAGATAATTGCTACGATTGGTTTATAAATGTAAGTACATCAGAAGGAATACCAGTTTCTATCATGGAAGCTATGTCTTTTGGAATACCTTGTATAGCTACAGATGTAGGTGGAACTAGTGAAATAGTAGATAATAAAAATGGTTTTCTAATTGATAAGGATATAAGTAACAAGAAGTTAGCTGAACTAATTTATTATATTTATGAATTAAGCTATGAAGAATATATACAGTACAGATTTTCAGCAAGAAATACTTGGCTAAATAAATATAATTCTGATAAAAATTATAAAAAATTTATATCTGAGCTTATATCTGAAATAAATTAATGGAGATATATTTTGAAAAGAAATTTTTTATGTATAATTGTTCCAGTATATAATGTAAGTAAATATCTAAATAAATGCATTGATTCGTTATTAAATCAATCCAATAAAAATTTTTTTATTGCATTAGTGGATGATGGTTCTACTGATGATAGTGGTTTAATTTGCGATAATTATGCAAGGAAATATCCTGATATTATAAAAGTTTACCATAAAAAAAATGGGGGACTTTCTGATGCAAGAAATTATGGTGTAAAAAACACTGATTCAGACTACATTATATTTGTTGATTCAGATGATTATGTAGGATCTGATTTTGTAAATGATTTTTACCAAGCACTTATTAAATATGAAGCTGATATGGTAGTAATACCTTTAGTAAAGGTTTTTCCTGATGGTAAAACTATATTAAATAGTTTAGATAATGATTTAGTTATGGAAAAATATGATGCACTTGAAGTTATGAGCTATGAAAAAAAATTTGGTAGCTATGCTGTAAGCAAAATGATAAAGAGAGATATAGTGGAGAAGTATCCATTTCCTGTTGGCAAACTATTTGAAGATTCATATACAACATATAAGTATATAATGGAATGTGAAAAAATTGTTTGTTTAAAAGAATCAAATTATTTTTATCTTCAAAGATATGGAAGCATTCAACGAAGTGATTTTTCTTTGAAACATTTTGACTTAATATATGCAACCAAGGAAATGCTTGAAAACTATAAAAAATTCAATTTTCCTGAAAAGAATATTAATGGAGCTATTTATAAATTATTTAAATCTTGTCACATTACACTTCTTCATTCTCTAAATTCTAAATATTATGATGAGGTATTTAATTTAATTAAATTAACTTTAAAGCCATATCAAAAAGATATTTCAAAATTAAATATTACGTTTAAGGAAAAAATTATTTTTAAGTTTCTTTTGAAATGTAAATTCCTATATAAATTAATGTACAAATTGAAAGAGAGAAATTAAAAATGCAATTAAAATTAAAAAATATTCTTATTATTTTTTTGAATATATTTTTTATAACCTTATTTATCATATTTAAACCAGGTTTTTTGATATCCATGATATTTTTAGTTTGGATTAATTTAATGATTTATTCTCTTTTAAATTTAAAATGTAGAATTTCATTGTTTACTTTTGGATTTTGTTTTTTTAATTTTCTATTAGGCAGACAGTTTTTAGAAAAATTTTTTTCTTATAAAGTAGAAGATTTTTCAAAGAAAACAAATATGCATGCAGAATTAGCTATTTTAATTAGTCTTATTACTATTTTTATATTTTATATTTTTTTTAGTAAGGAGAATAAAAACAATATTGATAAAACTAATAATATAAATTCAACAAGGACAAATATTATTAGAGATATATCGAAAAAATTGTTTTATTTATCAAATTCTCTTGGTATAATCAATGCTTTAATTAAATCATATCTAGCAATAAGTAACGGTTATTATAGTACTTTTACTGGAGATGGGATTTCAATTCAGCAAAATAATATTATTATATATGTATTTGATAAGTTTGAGCAGATGCTACCTATATTTGTAGCTATATTTTTTGCAACATTACCAAAGAAAAAACAATGCAAAAAGATAATATTATTTTATTTGATTTATTTGATCTTAACAATTTTTACAGGTCATAGATCAAATTTTATTGTTGGTATTTTATGGATAATAGTATATTTGGTATACAGGGAAAATAATAGTGAAGAAATATGGATTGAAAAGAAATATTTAGTAGCTGCTTGTCTATCTTTTCCATTATTTATAATTTTACTAGGTGTTGTAGGACAATTAAGAGCTGGTTTAAATGTAAAAAATTTCAATGTATTTAAAATTTTTATTGATTTTTTCTACGATCAAGGCGTAAGTATTAATGTTATAAAAAGATCTTATAATTTATCAGAACTTTTAAATTCGGATAGATATTATTCATTAAGTTTTATACCAGAAAGTATAATTGGAAGGATGCTTGGTTTTAAGCAATATGTAGGAAATACAGTTGAACATGCTCAAAAAGGATATAATTTATCACATACTTTATCTTATGCATTAATGGGAAATAAGTACTTAAATGGTGTAGGTACAGGTACATCTTACATAGCTGAACTAAATCATGATTTTGGGTATGTAGGTGTTTTTTTTGGTAACATTTTATATGCTTGGTTACTCGCTATGTTTAATAGAGTTAAAGCTAAAAAAATTTATTTTAAAGCGGCAATTTTCCTTATAATGAGACAACTTTTATGGAGCCCTAGAGGAAATTTTTCAGATGTATTTTTAATATTGTTACAACCTTTCCCAATATTAGCTGTTTTATTTACTTATATAGTATATTCAGCAGCAATAAAAAAATTTAAATTAAAAAAATTATATAGATATGATTAAAATGTAAAAAATATGAACTTTTTTGGAGCAAATTATGAATAACAAACTTGAATTGAATGACAGCCAAATTCATCAAGAATTGCTAAACTTATTATATACAATAGATCAATTCTTAAAAAAAAATCAAATAGAATATACAATTTCTTACGGTACTTTACTAGGTGCTGTACGCCATGAAGGATTTATACCATGGGATGATGATATTGATCTTTGTATGAAAAGATCTGAATATAATAAGTTGATTAATATTTTAAAAGATAAAAATAGAATAGGGAAAAATTTATCAGCTGAAGGCGCTTGCTTAGGAAACTCGGATATTCCATTTTTAAAGATAATTAATAAAAAAGTCGAAGTAATAGAAATAGTAAATGGTGGTTTTAGTAAAGATTATTTATGGATTGATATTTTTCCGGTAGATTATGTACCAGAAAGATTACAAAAATTATATTTTATTTACATATATCAATTTCTTAGGAGATGTTATTATTTTTCCAGATATTATGAAAGAGGATGGCAAATAAATGCGAAAAAATGTTTATTAAATACACTGATAAGAAGATATGCAATTAATAAAGGTTCAGCTTATTTTGCCAAGAAATTAAATAGTTTTTCTGAAAAATCTAAAAAGAGTAATTATATAGCAAACAATGTATGGGGAACAAGTGGAAAAAAAGAAGTAATACCAGCAAAACTATTTGAAAACTTTAAAGATTATAAATTCGAAGATATTACTGTAAGAGGTGTATGTGATTATGATACTTACTTGAAAGTTAACTATGGAAATTACATGAAAATTCCAAAGAAAGAAGATAGAATTAGTCATGGATTGAGGGCGTGGAAAAATGAAGAATAAAATTACATTATTAAATTCAATATCTGCTTTATTTTTACAAGTAGTAACTATAATAAGTGGTTTTATAATTCCTAAAATAATATTATTATATTTTGGATCATCTGTTAATGGTCTTGTTTCTTCAATTTCTCAATTTTTAAGTTATATAGCTTTGATTGAAGGTGGTGTAACTGGAGTAATATATGCTTCATTATATAAGCCTTTGTTAGATAATGATAAAACAAAGATAAGTAGGATATTGGTTACATCAAAGATATTCTACAGAAGAATAGGGTATATTTTTATGGCTTATTCATTAGTATTAGCTGTAATATATCCATTATTTATAAATAAAGATTTTGATTTTTTATTTGCTTCAGGGTTAACTATAGTTTTATCAATAACATTGCTTATACAGTATATGTTTTCGCTTACATTAAAAACACTTTTGGTAGCAGATAAGAAATTATATATAATATCTTTCACTCAAGTAGGAATAATTATACTTAACATAATTTTTACTTACATTAGCGCAAGGATATACCCTAATATACATATTTTAAAATTTATTAGTGGAATCATGTATGTATTTCAACCACTAATTTATGCTAAATATGTAAATAAAAACTACGATATATCATGGAGTGAAAAACAAGATAATACTTTACTTAAAGAAAGATGGAATGGATTTGCAATTAATGTTGCAAATTTTATTCATACAAGTACGGATATAACAATACTAACCATCTTTACAAATTTAAAGATAGTTTCAGTTTATTATGTATATTCACTTGTTATAAATGGTTTAGGTAGTCTGGTAAAATCTATATCTTCAGGTATAGAGCCAACTATTGGACATTCTTATGCTAAAAATGATTCAAACGATATAAATTTCAAAATGGATCTGTATGAGTTTGTTATATTCTTTTTAGTTGGATTTTTGTTTACAGTTGCCTCAATTCAAATTACTCCTTTCGTTATGGTTTATACAAAAAAAATAAATGATGCGAACTATTGTCAGCCAATATTTGGATATGTAATAGTACTTGCTGAAGCTTTATATTTATTAAAGTATCCACATTTAAGTATTGCATATACAGCAAATAAATTTAAAGAAATAACAGTACCTGCTTTTATAGAGGCTTTTATTAATATAGTTATTTCAGTAATAATAGTTAATAAAATTGGATTGATAGGTGTTGCTATTGGAACAGCTATAGCTATGTTATACAGAATGATTTTTCAAGTAAGATATACTAAAAAAATATTGCCAAATAGAAAGCCACGTATATATTATAAAAAACTTATAATAATAAGCATTGCTACAATAGTAGCAATTTTAATGTGTAATTTAATAAGAATTAATGAAGAAAATTTTGTAAATCTTATATTGGGAGCTAGTATACACAGTTTAATAGTTTTGATTGTATATTTTATAACTGCTTTTTTATTCTTTAAAAGAGAGTTTAAATTCCTAATATCATATATAAAGTTAAAAAATTAAATAAATTTATATCGGCTCGTATATGAGCTGATATTTTTATATAATTAATTTTATAGAGTTATTATTTAGATTTATATTTTACTATAAGAATAAACATAAGATATATTGTAAATTTAAGGATTATGTATTGACATTTGTTTATATAATAAAGTAAAATATTATACGATTACTTATGTATATTATAAAATTTAGATAAAAAAGAAATTTATAAAATTATTATTACGAAAGGAAAATATATGAACGAAGAAATAGATTTATTTGAACTTTTAGAAATTTTTAAAAATAATTTTGTTAAAACCTTGATTATTAGTATTATTTTATCTTTAATAGGTAATATTTCCTTATCATACTTTGTAAATCCACAATATGAATCAAAAGGTTCAATCATTGTTAATATAAAAGAAGATACAAATGAATTAAATTCTACAGCAGATAATTCTCAAAAAGAGTTAAAAGCAATTAATAATTATGCTGAACTTTTGAAAACAAGATCAGTCGCAGAGCAAGTAATAAAAAACTTAAATATAAATTTGGGATATAAAGAATTTGAGGATAATGTTAATATAGATGTAAAATCTAATACACAGATAATTGAAATAAGTGCTGTTAGTAAAGATGCTGAAATTGCTGCATCTATTGTAAATGAATTATGTAAAGTTTCCAAGGATAATATTGATAAGTTAGAAGAAATAGAATCTGTAAAAATCTTAGATAAGGCAATAAGAGATGAAAATCCAAAAACGCCTAGTCTTAAGAAAATTACAGTTTTAATATTTGCATTAGCTTTCATAAGCATTAATATTATATTGTTACTTGTATATATGAAAGATCCAATAATCAAATCAGAGAAGGATCTTAGAGAAGTATTAGATATTCCATATTTAGGATCTTTACCAGAAAGAAAAGATAGGAGAGGTTAGATGAATAATCTTGAAATAAATAATAGCATAGATTTTTATAAAGAATCAATTAGATTTATTAGAACTAATATTTCTCATAAAAACTCTGATAAAATTATAGCAATAACTTCTTGTAAGGAAAATAAAGGAAAAATTGAGTTAGTTTATTATCTGAGTAGATCTTTTTCTAAAATTGGAAAAAAAGTTGTTCTTTTAGATTTGAATTTAAAAGAAAATGAATTATCAAAAATATTACCATTTAAGAATCAAAAGGGAATAATTGAAGATATAATAGCTAATAAAAAAGATTTAAAATCTTGCTTGATAGAAGATGATAATTGTGATAAATTAAATATCTTAATTTCAGGTATTAATACAGATGAATCATCAGAAATATTAGATTCAGAAGATATGAGATTGTTATTAAAAAAACTTAGTGATATTTATGATTATGTTATAATTAATACTCCTCCAGCTGGAATTTTTGCTGATGCAGCAATAGTATCTACTATGGCAGATGGAATAGTAATTGCAGTTAAATCAAATTCGACAACCACTGAAGAGTTACTAAAAACAGTTGATAATCTCAGAAAAGTTGATGCTAATATAATAGGAACTGTTTTAATTGATAATAAATATTAAAAATTATAAGGTAATTGTATTATCTTTATTTATAAAATTAAATATAATATCAAACTAACTATAAATAGATGTTAACAAATAATTTGTAAGCGTTACATCTATTTTTTTGTTTATTTTTATTATAATTTTAATAATCTATTTCTATTAATATAGTTTAGATTTTAATACAACTATAGATTTAAATATTTTTATCATATTTAAGCCGTATTATATCCTATTAAATGAATAGAAAAATTTAGATTTTTTAAGTATTCTGATAAATTTTAATAATGTTATTCATATAACAAAAATTATCTGTTAGATAAAAATAATGTTGACATTTAAGGGCAATCTCATATAATGATAGTGATAAAAGATTAACAAAGAAAATTTATAAGGAGAAAATTATGACTATTACAACATTTCAAGTTCCTAGAACTATTGTTCACGGTGTGGACAGTCTTGAATATTTAAAAAATTTAGAGGGCAAGAAAGCTGTTCTTGTTACTGGTGGACATTCTATGAAAAAATTTGGTTTTTTGGACCAAGCTAAAAAATATTTGGAAGAAGCTGGTATGGAAGTTATGATTCTTGATGGTGTTGAACCTGATCCTTCTGTAAAAACTTGTCTTGAAGGTGGCAAAAAAATGGAAGAATTTGGTCCTGATTGGATTATTCCAATTGGTGGTGGCTCTGCAATGGATGCTGCAAAAGCTATGTGGATATTCTATGAACATCCTGGATATAGTTTTGAAAAATTGGCAGCTTTTGATAACCCACCACTTAGAACAAAGGCAAAAATGGCTTGTATTCCATCAACATCAGGAACTGCTTCAGAAATCACAGCATTTTCTGTTATAACTGATACAGAAAAAGAAATTAAATATCCATTGGTTCATCCTGATTTTGTTCCAGATGTAGCAATTTGTGATCCGGTTATTGCAAGCAAAATGCCACCATTAATTACAGCTCAAACAGGAATGGACGTTATGACTCACGCAGTTGAAGCTTTCGTTTCAACAGCAGCAGATGATTATACATCTCCACTTGCAATCAGAGCAATTGAGCTTGTTTTTGGAAATCTTAAAAAAGCTTATGACAATGGCGAAGATATAGATGCTAGAGAAAAAATGCACGATGCATCAACTCTTGCAGGAATGGCATTTTCAAATGCATCACTTGGAATAGTTCACTCAATGGCTCACAAAATCGGAGGAATTTTCCACTTAACACACGGAGAAGCAAATGCAATTATGCTTCCATACATCATTGATTACAATAGAAAATCAACAGATAGATATGATGAATTAGAAAAAATCCTAGGAATTGATGATATTGCAGAAGAAATCAGAAAATTAAATGCTTCTGTAGGACTTACTGCAAATATAAAAGATGGCAAAAACACTGTAATTGAAGAAGATAAATTCTTAGAAGTTTTGGATAAAATGAGTGAAAATGCATTCAAAGATGCTTGTACTTTGACAAATCCAAGAGAAACTTCTCCAGAAGATATTAAAAAAATCTATGAGGCTGCATATTACGGCAAAAAAATAGATTTTTAAGCTAAAAATAATTACAAAAAAATATAAATCGATTAGCAAAAACAGGAGCGAAAGTTCCTGTTTTTATTTTTTTTAGTTTTGAGCAGAGATTTTTTTCTAAAGGATTTTGTGAATAATTGGATAAAATTAATAAATGATATCTCTCGACCAAACGAAACTAAGTGGAGTGCGTGGAGAGATCTCTTTTGTTTTTTGGATTTTATTTTACTTTATCAATGAAATTAAAGTTTTTACCTATTAAAATTATATTTTTTTAAATTTTACAAAAATTTATTATTATGGTACTATAAATGTAACAAAAAATGTACTAAAAATGTAACCAAGGATTTTGATATGGAAGTTGAGATTGAAAATAGGATTAGGGAATTTAGGAAAGAGAAAAATCTTTCTCAGCACAAATTGGCAAAGCTTGTTGGGCTTAAAAGAAGGTCGATTATGGCTTATGAAAATAATACTATTAGTCCAAGTCTTGAAACTGCCTACAAAATTTGCAAGGTTTTGGATAAGGACATCAAAGAGGTTTTTATTTTTAAATAAGGAGAGAAAATGGGATTTTTATTTAATGATGTGAATGAATTTAGGGAAAAAATATATGAAAAATTCAAAAATACTGACTCGTATTTATTTGCTATTAAACATAATTCAACTGGCAAGGGATTTTTGAAATTATTTTTTAGTAATTTGTATAACACAGTAGATTCTTCAAGGACCTTTCTTTTGCATTTTAATGAGAAGGGAGTTTTTGAAAAGGAAATTTCAAATTCTACTAAGGGCGATTTTATTCTTATGCCTTGGGATGAAATTGAAGTTTTTGAAATCGTTGAAGAATCTAGAAAAGCTTTTATAAAATTTCCTCATTTGGGTAAAAATATTTCTTATGAGATTGATTTTGATGGGAAAATGAATGTTGATAATAGGAAAAATTTTGAAAATTTAAAGGAAAAATCTTGGTATAGATTATAAATTTTTTGAAAAATTTGAAAAAATCAAGCAATATTGTATAATTAATTTTAAGTAAATAGGACTTATAGGGTTTACAGTAGGAAAAATTTGGGATAATTTTTTTGAAATTACAAAATTCTTTGTCCAAAGTTGGCTTTCTACTTAGTGAAAGTGTGGAGTATAAAAAGAAGTGGTACCGCATCAAGATGCCTTCTTATACTCTTTTTTTGTACTTAAAAATAAAGGAGAAAAAAATGAAATTTCAATACGAAAAAGAATATGATAATGTATTTGATGAATTAAAAGATCGTGGATATTTTGAGGCTGCAACTGATGAAGAAGAGTTGGCTGAAAAATTAAAAAATGAAAAATTAACTTTTTATTGTGGCTTTGATGCAACTGCTGATTCTTTAACAGTAGGTCATCTTATCCAAATTATGGTTATGATGAGAATGCAAAATTATGGCCACAGACCAATCGCTCTTCTTGGTGGAGGAACTACAATGATTGGGGATCCTTCTGGAAGAAGTGATATGAGAATGGTTATGACAAAGGAGAAAATTAACCACAATGCAAATTGTTTTTATAAACAATTTCAAAGATTTTTGGAATTTGAAAATGAGGGAGAAGATTCTGGCGACAAGGCTATAATTGAAAATAATGCAAATTGGCTTTTAAATCTTCCTTTTATAGATTTTCTAAGAGATGTTGGATCAAATTTCCTTGTAAATGAAATGCTCAAAAAAGATGCCTACAAAAATAGGATGGACAAGGGTCTTACATTTTTTGAATTTTCATATATGCTTTTGCAATCTTACGATTTTCTAGAACTATTTAGAAGACACAATTGTACTTTGGAAATTGGTGGATCTGATCAATGGTCAAATATAATCGGTGGTTATGATTTGATTAGAAAAAAAGAAGACGCAAAAGTTTATGGAATGACTTTCAAATTACTTACAACTGCTGATGGCGTAAAAATGGGCAAAAGTCAAAAGGGAGCTGTTTGGCTTGATGAAGAAAAAACTTCAGCTTATGAGCTTTTCCAATACATGAGAAATGTTGACGACAGGGACGTAGAAAAATTTCTTTTGATGTTAACTTTCCTTCCAACTGCTGAATGTAGAAAATTAGGAAACGGCAAAGATGCAAAAGAAATTAATCATGCAAAAGAAGTTTTGGCATTTGAAATTACAAAATTAATTCACGGAGAAGAAAAAGCAAAAGAAGCCCTAGAAGCATCAAAAGCTTTGTTCTCTGGAGCTGGAGATGAATCAGCAATGCCAACAACTGAAATAGAAAAAGAAGAACTCCCAATGGGAATATTAACCCTACTTACAAAGTTAGGATTAACAAAATCAAATTCTCAAGCAAGAGATTCAGTAAAGGGCGGTGGAGTAAGCATAAATGATGAAAAAATAACTGACCCAAGATTTGAAATAAATGAAGACTTGTTTGAAGATGGAAAAATAATTGTAAAAAAAGGCAAAAAAACCTTCCACAAGGTTACAATAAAATAAGAATAGAGCTTAGACGAATACAAGTTTAGATAATATTTTATTTTAAAATAAAATTAAGCAGTAGCATTTTTTGAAAAAATTTATATCAGGAAATTTGGGGTATAATAATTTAGAAAAATAAAATTTAAGGAGAACATTATGAAAATTTCAGCTAGAAATACAATCAAAGGAAAAGTAGTAGAAGTTGTTGAAGGTGCAGTTAATGGAATTGTTAAAATCGATATAGGAAACGGAACTATAATCACATCATCTATTACAAACAACGCTATCAAAGAACTTGGTCTTGAAGAAGGCAAAGAAGCTTATGCTGTAATTAAAGCAAGCAACGTTATGGTAGCTGTTGACTAATAAATAATAAATAAAGACAAATTTGCTTTTCTAATAAGAAAAGCATTTTGACCTATTACCAGAGTGAGCATTAAAGCTTACTCTGGTTTTTTTGTGCTTTTTTTATTTCATATTTTTCTAATTGAATCCAATAATTTTTTCTTCTAATTTAAAGTTATATTTTCTTATAAATATTTTTTACAATTTTAATTTTAAATTCTGTTTTATATTTTGCCAATTTTTTCTTATATATTTTAAATTGGAAAAAATAGACAAAAACGCTATAATATAGGTATATATAAAAAGAAATTTAGTTTTATTAATTTTAAAAAGGAGAATTTATGGATAAAAAAGCTTATTATATAACAACGCCAATATATTATCCAAATAGCAACCTTCATATTGGTAATGTTTATACTTCAGTTATTGCTGATGTTTTGAAAAGATATAAGGCACTCAGGGGATTTGATGCTTATCTTACAACTGGAACTGACGAACACGGTCAAAAAATAATGAATGCAGCTCTTTCTCATGGATCTGAGCCTCAAGAATTTGTTGATAGAATTGCAGGAGAAACAAAAGTTTTGCTTAAAAAACTTGATATTGATTATGATTCATTTATTAGGTCAACTGATCCAAAACATGAAGAAAATGTAAAAAATATTTTCCAATATTTGTATGATAAGGGAGATATTTACAAGGGCCATTATGACGGATATTATTGCGAATCTTGCGAATCTTATTTTACTGAAAGCCAACTTGATGATGGAAATTGTCCTGATTGTGGCAGAGGAGTTAATCATCGTAAAGAAGAATCATAT
This sequence comes from Anaerococcus sp. HMSC068A02, assembly GCF_001811125.1. Classification (NCBI taxonomy): domain Bacteria; kingdom Bacillati; phylum Bacillota; class Tissierellia; order Tissierellales; family Peptoniphilaceae; genus Anaerococcus; species Anaerococcus sp. HMSC068A02. The sequence continues at coordinate 131,841 of NZ_KV803771.1, forward strand.
TTTTTTAGACTTTCAAATTATACTGACAGATTAAAGGAACTTTTCAAAGACCATCCAGAATTTCTTGAGCCAAAATTTAGGCAAAATGAAATGTTAAATAATTTTATTGACAAGGGACTTGAAGATCTTTCTGTATCTAGAAATACTTTTGATTGGGGTGTTGATGTTCCTTTTGACAATGAACACGTTGTTTATGTTTGGATTGACGCCTTATCTTGTTATTTGACAGCTATTGGTTATGGTTATGATATGGAAAAATTTAATAAATATTGGCCAGCCGGTGTTCATTTAATTGGAAAAGATATTGTAAGATTTCATACAATAATTTGGCCAGCACTTTTGATGGCTTTAGATATTCCACTTCCAAAAAAAGTTTTTGCTCATGGTTGGATTTTGTTTGACAATGACAAGATGAGTAAATCTAAGGGAAATATTATGTATCCAGAGCCACTTGTAGAATTGTATGGAACAGATTCTTTGAAATATTTCCTACTTCGTGAATTTAATTTTGGAGCTGATGGAAACTTCCTTTCAAAGAAATTTATGGATAGGTACAATTCTGACCTTGTAAATGATTTGGGAAACTTACTTTCAAGAACCGTTTCAATGATTTCAAAATACAATGATGGAATTATTAAAAAAGGCTTGGAAGAAGATGAAATTGATGGCGAATTGATTGCCTTGGCTGAAAAAACTTATGAAGATTTTACAAAATTAATGGATGAATTTAAGTTTAATGAGGCTTTGGAATGTTTGTGGAATCTTGTAAGAAGATCAAATAAGTATGTTGACCAAACTGAGCCATGGATTTTGGGTCGTGAAGAAAAATATGACAGATTAAATACAGTTTTATATAATCTTGCCGAATCTTTAAGAATTATCGCTCAAATGCTTGAGCCTGTTATGAGAAATACAACAGAAGAAATTTTAAAACAATTGGGAGTAGAAAATCAAGGTTTTGAATCTGCTCATAAATTTGGTTTGATTAAAGAAGGAACTAAAGTTAGTAAAGGCGAAAATTTATTTAACAGACTTGATACAGAAAAAGAACTTGAAAAACTTCATGCCTTAAATAATAAACTTGTTGAGAAAAGACTTGGAGTTAAAAAGGAAGAAAAAGAAGAGGAAAGCCAATCAAAATCACAAATTAAAATTGATGATTTTGACAAACTTGACCTTGTTGTAGGAAAAATTTTGGAAGTAAACGACCACCCAGATGCCGATAGACTTCTTGTTTTTAAAGTTGATATTGGGAGTGAAACAAGAACAATTGTTTCAAGCATAAAAGAATTCTACAAAAAAGAAGAATTAGTTGGCAAAAATATTGCTGTAATCAAAAACTTAAAACCTGTAAAAATGAGAGGGATTTTATCAGAAGGAATGCTTCTTGCTGCAGGAGATGATGCAGTTTTACTTACAACAATCAAAGACTGCAAACCAGGTACGGTGATTTCTTAATGAAATTAATAGATTCACACGCCCATTTAACGAGTGATGATTTTAATGAGGACAGATCTTTTCTTATAAAGGATCTGTCTAATTTTGCTGTAAAATATGTGATAATGCCGGCTTGCGATTTAGAAGATTCAATTGATGTTTTAAATCTTTCAAAAAAATATGACAATTTATTTGCCCAAGTTGGTTTTCATCCTCAAAATATAGATTCTTTTAAAGATGGAGATATAGAAAAATTAGAAGATTTGGCAAAAAATCCAAAAGTTGTAGCAATTGGAGAAATAGGACTTGATTATTATTGGCAAGATGACAACAAGGATGAGCAAAAAGAAATTTTTATCAAGCAGTTAGATCTTGCAAGAAAATTAAAGCTTCCAGTCGTAATTCATTCCAGAGATTCGGTTGATGATTGTTTGGAAATTTTAAAAGATTATCCGGATTTAAAAGTTCAAATTCACTGTTTTTCTTATTCATATATCCATCTTATGGAATGTATGAAAAGAGGATATTATATTTCAATTGGTGGAGTTGTAACTTACAAAAACGCTGACAATGAAAAAAATGCAGCCATAAATGTAGATTTGGATAAGCTCATGCTTGAAACAGATTCCCCATATCTTTCTCCAGAACCTTACAGAGGAAAGAGAAATGATCCGAGAAAAATTGTGGAAGTTGCAAGAGAAATTGCAAATCTTCGTGGGATTAAATTATCAAAACTTGCAAAAAGAACAAGCAAAAATGCTATGGAATTTTTTAATATAAAGTAGGTAATATGATAAAAGAAACAATAGTAGTTGAAGGAAAAGACGATATAAGTAATATAAAATCAGCAGTTGATTGCGAAATCATTGCGACAAACGGTCTTGCTTTTGGAAAAGATTTGATTGAAAAATTAAAAGAAATTGACAAAAGGTGTGGAATAATAATTTTTACCGATCCGGATTTTGCAGGAAAAAAAATTAGGGCAAAAATTTCCAAAGAAATTCCAAATGCTAAGCACGCCTATCTAGATAGGAAAAAAGCAATCAAAAAGGGAGATTTGGGAGTAGAAAACGCCTCAAAAGAAGATATAATTGATGCACTCAAAAACGCCCACGCCTCAACTTGTCAAAAAAGAGAAGAATTTACCATGAAAGACCTTTTGGACAATAATCTTACCCTTACAAATGACAGCAGAAACAGAAGAGAAAAACTTGGCGATATTTTATCCATAGGATATTTTAATTCCAAGCAACTTTTATCAAAACTAAATTCCTTTGGCATAAGTCGAGAAGAATTTGAAAGTGCGGTTGAAAAATTATGAAAAAATTATATTCACCAAAAACAATAAAATTAATCCAAGACCTTTACGGTTTTAAATTTAGCAAATCTTTAGGACAAAATTTTTTGGTAGACAAAAATTTTGTTGATAAAATTATAGACTTATCAGAAGTAGATGGCGAAAATATTTTGGAAATTGGGCCGGGGATTGGAACAATAAGCCAAGAGATTGCAAAAACTTGCAAAAAACTTGTTGTAATAGAAATAGATAAGACTCTTATTCCAATTTTAAATGACAATCTTGGCGAATTTTCAAATGTAGAAATAATAAATGCAGATATTTTAAAAACTGACCTTGAAAAAATTGCCAAAGAAAAATTTGATGGAGAAGATTTTAAAGTTGTTTCAAACTTGCCATATTATATAACAACTCCAATAATTGAAAAATTATTTGAAGAAAATCTTTCATGCAAGGACATGACAATTATGGTCCAAAAAGAAGTGGCAGATAGGATGAAAGCAGATGAAAAAAGCAAGGATTATTCATCACTTTCAGTTTTTATAAAATATTATGCAGAAATTACAGGTCAATTCAAGGTACCAAAATCAGTTTTTATGCCCCAACCAAAAATAGATTCCCAAGTTTTAAAATTAAATTTGAGATTGTATGATAAAAATGTTAATACAAATACCCTATTTAATGTAGTAAGAGCAGGCTTTAATAAAAGAAGAAAAACCATATTAAATTCCCTATCAAGTGTGATAGAAAAAGAAGATTTAAAAGAAATATTGGGAAAATTAGACTTAAAAGAAAATCTCAGAGCAGAAAATCTTTCCCTTGACGATTTTATAAAAATAGCCAATGAATTTGAAAAAATAAAAGGGTAGATTGAAAGAGATTATCATTTGAGTATAATAATGATGTTAGAAAAATAGATTTATAAAAAAAGATTGGAGAAAATATGAAAAAAGTAACAATTTACACATCAAACACCTGCCCACATTGTAAGGCAGCAAAAAATTATTTAAAAGAAAATAATATAGATTTTGAAGAAAAAAACGTAGACGAAGATAGAAGCGCAATCGACTATCTAGTAGAAAATGGCCACAGAGGAGTTCCGGTAATAAATATAGACGGAGAAGACATTGTAGGCTTTAACAAAGAAGTAGTAGATGAAAAATTAGGATTATAAAACAAAAACCCATCAGAGCAAAGAGAAATCTCAAAATTAGTTAAATATACAGAAATATCTAACAAAAGAGATCTCTCGACAAGCTCGAGATGGGTTGTTTTTTTATTTATGTAATTACTTTGAAATTACTTAGATTTATTTTAATTTTTTTATTTCTGAATTAAGATTTTCAAGTGATATCATTTGAGTTCTAGCTAGATTTCTAAGCTCCATCATTCTTTCTTTTTGTCCAACGCCTTTTCTTATTAGGACTGCATTGTAGCTTTCCATATTTGCAAGTACTAAAAGCTCGTTTAGATTTGCATAGTCCCTCATATTTCCTTTCAAATTAGGATTTTCTTCTCGCCACTGTTTTGCTCTTTTATTAAAGAGAGCCACATTAAGCATATCAGCTTCATTTGCATATTTAAAAGATAATTGCTCATTCGTCAAATCATCTAGCAAATATTCTTTTATAGCATCTGTATGGATTTTATAATTTATTTTTGATATTTCTCTATGTAGATTCCATGTTAATGATAAATTTGAATTTTCATCTGCCTTTAATCTCTTATAATCTTGAATAATATATAGTTTAAATTCTGGGGAAAGCCAAGATGCAAATTCCATTGCTATATCATAATGAGCATAAGTACCACCATATCTACCAGCTTTTGAAACTATACCAATAGCTTGTGTTGATTCTATCCATTTACTTGGTGTCATTGTAAATCTGTTTAGTCCTGACTCGTTTCTAAAGGTGTCGAATTGCACACGGTTAAATTTCGGATTGTTAAGAACCTCCCATAAGCCTATAAATTCAAGAGTGTTCCTATTTCTCATCCAGTTTTGAATAACAAATCTTGGGTCATCTGTGTTTTTATATTTTGCTATATCTGTTAGACTTAAATAATCATTTTTAAAATCTTTTGTATAAACTTGAATAGAAAATCCTTTAGCGGAGATTTCTTCTTTTTTTAATTTTGACATTTACTAAACTCCTTATGTTGGTGTACTCTTTACAAGAATTATTATATAATAAATGCTCTAAGTATAAAATCAAATATTAAATTTTAGATTATTAAAAGCTATTATTTACTTTGAAGATAAAAAAATTTAATAATAAAAATACAATGCTAAAAATGTTAATCAAAAATAAATACAAAATCAAATAAAAACTTTAGCTTAAAAGTAAATAAAATCAGCCACCCATCTCGAGCTTGGTCGATAGATCTCTTAAATTAAATTTATCTAATCATTAAATAAATTCAAGCATTATCTAAATCTTTTACTAATCCAAACATTCTATTTGTAAATAAAATAATTTATTCCACAAAAAAAAGTGAGCTTATAGCTCACTTTTTGTCTTCTTCTAAGGCATCTATTGTTTTTTTGTGGAGAAGTTTTCTGTAATCATCTTCTAGGTTATTTTTTATGATTTTATTGTAGCAAAAATCCATAAAGACTAGAACTGGAAATTGTGGGGAGATTATATTTCCACCTCTCAAATCTTCTATTGTTGGAATAATTACTTTTTCGTCCACAAATGAAAAATTATCTTTTGAATTTGATGTTACAAGAATTGTTTTTGCGCCGTTTTCTTTGGCTTGTTTTAGGGCGAAAAGAACGGATTCTTTGTTGGCTGAAAGGCTTATGCCAATAAGCAGAGAATTTTCTTTTTGAAAAACTGCCCTCATTCTCATTTCATCTTGATAATCTATTGCCATTACTAAAATTCCAAGCCTTGTAAGTCTTGATTGCATTTCTCTTGCTACAAGTCCCGAACTTCCTATTCCCACAAACAATACTGATTTTGATTTTATAATCAAATCTGCTATTCTATCAATTTGTTCGTTGTCGATAAGGGATGGAAACATATTTAAAATTCTTCCGTAGGTGTTTAAAACTTCTTCTACATTAAATGAAGATTTGGAAATTCCTTTTAAAAATCCTTCTTCATACCTGTAAATAAATTCTCTATATCCCTTGAAACCACATTTTTGTGAAAATCTTGTTATGGATGATTCGGAAACGTGGAGTTTGTTTTTGATATTTTTTATTGAAAAATCTTCCTTGTGTTTATTTTTTATAAAATAATCGGCAATTAGTTTTTCAACTTCTGTAAATTTATCATAACTATCAACTATAGCAACAATGGCGGAATTTTTTATCATGGCTACCTCTTTTATTGAAATCTTCTAATCAACTACTCCAAGTATATCATTAATTTCATTTTTGTATAAGACTGCCTTTGCTCCATAGATTACTTGAACTCCTCCTGGCACGTCAAGAACTCCTGTTGCCCCTGTTTGTTTTAAAATATTTTTATCAACAATTTTTGGATCTTTTAAATTTACTCTTAGCCTTGTTATACAAGCGTCAACGTCAATTATATTTTCACTTCCACCAAGTGCATCTAAAATCACAAGAGCTTCTTCGTGAAGATTTGAATTTGAATCTTTTTTAACTTCTTTTTCATCAGCTATTTCATCATCGCCTCTTCCTGGTGTCATTATATTAAATTTCTTTATTAAGAAAGAGAATGAGAAATAGTAAAGAGCTGCCCAGATTAATCCAAATGGAATTTCTAATAACCAGTGAGTCTTTTCATTTCCTTGGAGTACACCAAATAAAATAAAGTCAATTACTCCACCAGAAAATGTATTTCCAATATTTATATTTAATAAATCAGCAATTAAGAATGATAAACCGTCTAAGAATGAATGGAAAACATATAAAAGTGGTTGAACGAAAAGGAACATATATTCAAGAGGTTCTGTAATTCCTGTAATAAATGAAGTTAAAGCAACTCCCAAAAATAATCCCTTTAATTTTTTCTTATTTTCTTCTTTTGCGTTCTTATACATAGCAAGAGCAGCTGCAGGCAAACCAAACATCATTGTTGAAAATCTTCCTGCAAAAAATCTTGTACCTTCTGTAAATAATCCAACGTGATTTGGATCAGCTAATTGAGCAAAAAATATTTTTTGAGCACCAACAATTTGCTCTCCAGCAACCATTTCAACACCACCAAGTTCAGTATACCAAAACATTGGATAAATCATGTGATGAAGTCCAACAGCTCCAGATAATCTCATTAGCATTCCATATAAAAATGTTCCAAAAACACCAAGCTTTGCAATAGATTTTCCAGCAGAAATTAATAAGTGTTGGAAAGGTGGCCAAACTATAAAGAAAAATACTCCGACAATAATTGCAACAAAAGATGTAACTATAGGAACAAATCTTGATCCACCAAAAAATCCTAGAACTTGTGGCAATTGAATATTGTAATAATTATTGTGAAGATAAACTGCAATAAGACCAATAACCAAAGCACCAACAACACCAGTATCAATTGGATCTCCATCTGGATTAAAAATTGAAAGAAGAGTTGATATAGTTGCATTCATTACCAAAAATCCAACGGCACCAGCAAGAGCTGCAACTCCTTTTTCTCTGTTTGCAAGACCAACCATAATACCAATACACAAAAGCATGGCAAGATTTGCAAAAATTATATTACCAGCACCAGCCATAACCTTAAAAATAGTTTGTAAAACACTATTTGCTAAAAAAGGATAGGCATCAATTGTAGCTTGTGATGAAAAAGCACCACCAATTCCTAAAAGTAAACCTGCGGCAGGCAACAACGCTATCGGTAGCATAAAAGCCTTGCCGACTTTTTGTAAATACTTAAACATATTTCCTCCTAAATTATTTTTTTAAAACATCAGCAAATTTTTGGGTTATTAATTGAGGTCTAGTAATTGCAGAACCAACTACAGCAGAAAATACCCCACAAGCAAAAACTTTTTTTAAATCTTCTGGCGTATTAATTTTGCCTTCAGCTATAACAGGCTTGTTTGAAAATTCTACAATTTTTTTAATAGACTCAAAATCAGGACCATCAAAATTATTACTATAAGAAGTGTAGCCAAAAAGAGTTGTTGAAATAATATCAAAGCCAAGATCTAAAGCGTTTTTACATTCATCAATCGTAGAACAATCCGCCATGGCATAAATATTATTGTCATGAATTAATTTGAGTAAATCTATTAATTTTTCATCATTTGGCCTTTTCCTATCAGTTGCATCAAGAGCAATTATTTCGCACTTAGAATCAATTAATTCTTCAATTTCTTTTTTAGTTGGAGTGATATAAACTTCGCTGTCAGGATAATTTTTTTTAATAATTCCAATAATTGGTAAGTCAACTTGTTTTTGAATTTCTTTAATATCCTCAACAGATTGAGCACGAATACCACTTGCTCCGCCGATTTTTGCAGCAAGAGCCATTTTTCCCATAATAAAACTAGAATGAAGAGGCTCATCATCTAAGGCTTGGCACGATACAATTAATTTCCCCCTTAATTTTTCTAAATCCATATAACCTCCTTATCTATTTACTTTATTAAATTATATAAAAACAAGAAATTGTTTTCAATTATATGAACTAAACAGGTTAGTCTTTCAAAAAGCGACAAATTTAAGACAAAAATAAAAGAATTTGGAAGTACTTTCAAGGTATTTGAAAAAAATTTTAAATTAGCAAAAAATTTTAAATTTTTTAAATTAATTTTTTTAAGTTATATATTCGTGCTAGATGACTTGCCTACGCATTTAAATTTATAAAGAAATTTTTAAATTTTAAAAAAATAAAATATATCTAACAAAAAAACGTTTTTCGTAAATATTTTTTTAAAATTTTACAAAATAAATTCAAAATAATTTATTTTAAAGATTGAAATTATGCGATTAATTTTATTTGGCAATCTTTTTTCAAAAAAATATAGAAAAACATTCTTATTTCCTTTTTCTTGTGATATAATTTAAGAAAAAGGAGGCATTTTATGTTTGATTTTAAAAGTGCAAAAAAAAGAGTAGACGAAGCTATTAACCCAACACATTTATTTTATTCTGAAATTTTCTCAGATTTATCAAAAAACAATGTGTACATTAAACCAGAAAATTTACAAAGAACTGGTTCTTTTAAATTGAGGGGAGCTTATAACAAGATTTCAAAAATGGATGAAGAATCAAAATCCGTTGGAATCGTAACCGCATCAGCTGGAAACCACGCCCAAGGTGTAGCATTTTCTGCAAATCATCAAGGCATCAAGGCAATTGTTTGTATGCCAGAAACAACTCCAATGATTAAAGTTGATGGAACTTTAAAATATGGAGCTGAAGTTGATCTTCACGGACAAACTTTTGATGAAACAAATACATACGCTCAACAACTTGCCAAAGAAAAAGGATATACTTTTATTCCTCCATACGATGATGAAGATGTAATTGAAGGACAAGGAACAATTGCTCTTGAAATTTTAGAAAGTTTACAAGAAGCTGACTACATATTAGTACCAATCGGTGGCGGTGGACTTGTTTCTGGTATTGCAAAATGTGCAAAAGAAATGAAACCAGAAATCAAAATAGTTGGTGTTGAACCAGCAAATGCTGCATCAATGCAAGCTGCTATGGAAAAAGGTGGCCCAATAACTTTGGATTCTGCTGATACGATCGCAGATGGAACTGCTGTTGCAAGAGTTGGAGATATTACTTACGAAATTTGCAAGGAAAATGTTGATGAATATATTTCTGTAACTGAAGAAGAAATCATGGTAGCCTTGACTACTTTGATGGAAAAACATAAACTAGTAGCAGAGCCTTCAGGAGCATTAAGTCTTGCTGCAAGTAAAAAACTTGGTTGCAAAAATAAAAATGTTGTTTGCGTAATCAGTGGTGGAAATATTGATATGTCATTTATTTCTCAACTAATCCACAAGGGACTTTATGAAGACGGAAGAATTGCAAGATTTACAGTGGAACTTCAAAATGCACCTGGAAAGCTTAGAGATCTTCTTGATGTTATAGCTTACACAAAAGCAAATATTGTTGAGGTACTTCACGATAGCCTTGCAGCAACTAGTAGATATAAAAATATCCAAGTTGAAATAACCCTTGAAACAAATGGAAAAGACCATATCAGGAAGATTAAAGAATTACTTACTGAGAAAGGATACAATATTCATTAAATGAAATTAGAAAAGATACTAGAAGAAATTTCCTACATTTCAAAAAATATTCAAAATGATAGAGAAATTGTAGGAGTTTCTTCAAATTCAAAAGAAATAAAAAAAGATTTTATATTTGTAGCGATAAGAGGATTTGAATTCGATGGACATAATTATATAGAAAATGCCCTAGAAAATGGAGCATCAACTATAGTCTATACAAATGATGACGTTGAATTTAAAAATGGAATAAATTATATAAAAGTTGAAGATGCAAGATTAGCTCTTGCAAAAATTTCAAATTTCTTATCAGATTTTCCATCAAAATCATTTAGAATGATTGGAGTTACAGGAACAAATGGGAAAACTACAACTGCAAATATAATCTCATTTCTTTTGAACAAACTGGGAGAGCCTTGTGCAAATATTGGTACAGATGGAGCTTTTTTTAACGGCAAAACTTTACCAACTGAGCATACGACACCAGAAATTACAGATATAAACTATATTTTAAATGAAGTCAAAAAAGATGGAATTAAAAATGTAGTTATGGAAACATCATCTCATGGTTTGTGTTTAAAAAGAAACTATGGAATCGACTATGAGTATGGAGTTTTTACAAATTTATCTCCAGAACACATGGACTACCATAAAACTATGGACAATTATTTTATGGCAAAAATGATTTTATTAAATCATTCCAAAAAACAAGTCGTGAATTTAGACGACGATTATGGTAAAAAATCCAAAGAAATTTTCAAAGATGCCCTTACAATTTCTATAAACGAAGATTCAGCCTATAAGGCAGAAAATATAAAAAGAGTAGATATGGGTCTTGAATTTTTTGTAAATGGTGTAAAATTTCATCTAAAAAGATTTGGGCTATATGATATTTATAACTCTCTTTGTGCAATAGCAATTGCAAATGACCTTGGTTTTGAATTGGAAGAAATTTCCAAAGCCCTAGAAGGATTTAAGGGAGTAAAATCAAGATTTGAATTTATAGAAAATGACCTTGGAATAAATATAGTAGTAGATTTCGCTCATACACCAAAGGCTTTTGAAAATATTTATAAAGACCTACCAAAAAATAAAAAAATATTCTCTGTATATGGAATAACTGGAGATAGGACTTATGACATTAGAAAAGCAGTAGGAAAAATTTCTGCCAAATATAATATTTTTTCAGTAATAACAACAGACGATCCTAAATTTGATACCTTTGAAAATATTTCAAATCAAATTAAAGAAGGTGTAGATGAAAATAATGGAGAGTGTGTACTAATTAAAGACCGAAAAGAAGCAATAAAATATGCCATAAGCCATGCCAAAAAAGATGATTTCGTTCTATTACTTGGCAAAGGAGAAGAAAATTTCATAAAATTAAAGGGAAATATCAAAACCTACTACAACGAAAAAGAAACCATAAGGGAAGTTCTAGAAGAATTATGAGAATTTTTGTAATAGGAGCAGGGGTAAGTTCGCTTGCCTTCTGCTCTTTTTTAGATAATAAAAATATAACAGTTTTAGATTCAAACAAGGATAGTGGAAGAAAACTCCTTGCCACAGGAAACGGCAGGTGTAATTTTACAAATTTAAAGCTTTCCTATGAAAATTTTTATTCACAAGAAAAAGATTTTGTAAATTATTCCTTGGACAATTTTTCAAACAAAGATTTGATAAAATATTTTGAATATTTGGGGATAGAATGGACAAATTTGCCATCAGGAAGATGCTATCCAAAAACAATGAGCTCACAGACTGTAAAAGATGTTCTTATGATGAAGGCAGATGAAAATGCAAAATTTATTTTTGACCAAAAAGTTTTGGATATAGATTTTGACAAAAAATTAATCATAACAGAAAAAAATAAATATAAGTACGACCTTCTTGTGATTGCATCTGGTGGAAAAACTTTAAAAAATTCAGGTTCTGATGGTTCTATTTTTAAAATTTTAGAAAAACATACAAAAATCGAAGATATGACTTTTGGAATTACAAATTTTAAGGCAAAAAATCCCCTATCAAAAAAAGCTAAGGGTGTTAAGGTAAATGCAAAAGCAAGTTTGAAAGTAGATGGAAAATTTATAAAATCATCAACTGATGATGTGATTTTTCAAACTTATGGCCTTACAGGAACTGCGATTTTGGATCTTTCAAATTTAATTTCTCTTGCCTTAAAAGATGGTAAAAAAGTTAGTCTTGACATTGACTTTTATCCAGAGTATAAAAAAGATGGACTTTTAAAGAAATTAGAAGAAAAGTCAAAAAGATTTCCTAATAGAAATATCGAAGAATTATTAATTGGGAATTTAGATAAAAAACTCATAATTGATATACTTAAAAGGGTTAAAATAAATTCTGGCAAAAAAAATATTTCAAGAAAAGATTTGGAAAAAATTTCAAATATTTTGAAAAATCTTTCTTTTGATATTATGGATATAAATGACAAGAACAACGCCCAAGTGACTTTGGGAGGAGTATCTTGTAAGGAAATCGACAAGAAAACTATGAAATCTTTAAAAATTAAAGATTGTTATTTTATAGGAGAGGTCATGGATGTTGCTGGAGATTGCGGTGGATATAATATTCAATGGGCATTCTCATCAGCAAAAACTGCCTCAGAGGATATAAGGAGATTAAATGTTTAAGATAAATAGAAAGCTAAAAGAATTAAAACACAATGGAGAAAGAATTTCTTTGGCGATAATTGGTTGTGGAAAAATGGGAGCAAGTCTTATAAATCAATTGGGAGATATTGATGCAATAGAAGTTTCTCTTGTAATAGAACACACACCACAAAAAGCAAAAATTGCCCTAATTGATTCAGGAATTTCTGAAGATAAAATTATAAATACAGACTCATACGACGAAGCTTACGAGGCTTTGAACAAGGGTTTTGTTGTAGTAAGTTCAAATTATAGACTTGCTTACAAACTTTTACAAATTACAGCCGTAGTTGATGCAACAGGAAATCCACCATTTGGAGCAGAGCTTGCAGCAAAATCAATTCAATATCATAAGCATTTTATTACACTCAATGTAGAATGTGATGCAGTTGTTGGACCAATTCTTTACGATATGGCAAAAAAAGCTGGAGTTGTTTATACAGGAATTGCAGGAGATGAGCCAGGCTCAATAATAGATCTTTGCGATTTTGCTTATGGAATTGGACTTGAGATTTTGGTTGCAGCAAAAGGAAAAAATAATCCATTAGATAACTATGCAAATGCAGAAATTTTAAAAGACCAAGCAAAAGAAAAAGGACTTTCTCCAAGAATGCTAACAAGCTTTGTCGATGGAACAAATACCATGATAGAATTAAATTCAGTTTGTAACTGCCTTGGATTTTTGCCAGATACATTTGGCTGTCATGGAATTGCTACAAGCCCAGAAACTGCCGTAGAAGATTTTAAATTAAAAGAAGACGGTGGAGTTTTATCATCATATAAAACTGTAGAATTTTCACCAGGAATGGCTCCAGGAGTATTTCTAATTGTAACAAGCGACAAAAAAGAAGTAAGAGATTTGATGAAATTTTTAGGCTTTGGCGATGGTCCAAATTATTTATTATTTAGACCATACCACTTAACAAGCCTTGAAACACCAATTACAATCTACAACGCAGTTTTAGAAAATGAGCCAACAATAGCTCCACTTCACGGTCAAGTTGCCGATACAGTTTCAGTTGCAAAAAGAGATATAAAAAAGGGAGAATATTTAGAGGGAATAGGATCAGATAAAGTATTTGGAAAATTAACCGACCACACAAGATCAATAAAAGAAGACCTACTTCCAATAGCCCTAATCACAGAAAAAACAAAAGCCATAGTAGACATTCCAAAAGATACAGTAATAAATTTATCGATGATAGAACTTGACGAAGAAGCAACAATAACAAAATTAAGAAGAAGACAAAATTCAATGAAATTATAGAAATAAAAAGACTATAAAGCGTAGATAAATATAAATATAGATGGCATTATATTTTTAAAATAAAATATTAGTCAAATTTATACTTTGTCAACAAGCTAAAGACTGCATAGGCAGTCTTATTTTTTTGCTCTATTTAATCTGCAATTATTTTTTTCTAGAAAAAATTTTTAAAATAATTTAAAAATTAAAAATAAAAATTTGATTTGTGAAATTTTAATTTTATTATGATAGTATTGTGCATTAGTTTAAAGTTATTGTTTTCATCAAAATTTAAAATAGAAAAATAAAATGATAAATGATTGACAAGTATTGAAAGATAAATTAAAATTAAATTGTAAATAAAACATAGAATAAAAAAAATTTAAAAATAAGGAGGACTCTATGAAAGGGTTTGCAATGTTAGGAATTGGTAAGACAGGTTGGATCGAAAAACCGGAACCAGAAATGGGACCATTAGATGCTCTTGTTAAACCAATAGCTTTGGCTCCATGTAGTTCAGATATTCACACAGTTTGGGAAGGAGCTATCGGAGATAGACACGATATGATTTTAGGTCATGAGGCTGCAGGAGAAATTGTAAAAGTTGGAGAATTGGTTAAGGATTTTAAACCTGGTGATAGGGTTTTGGTTCCAGCTATTACTCCAGATTGGTCATCTCTTGAAAGTCAAGCAGGTTTTCCTATGCACTCAGGTGGAATGCTTGCTGGATGGAAATTCTCAAACTTTAAAGACGGTGTTTTTGGAGAAATTTTCCATGTAAATGATGCTGATGCTAACCTTGCTTTAATTCCTGAAGGGGTAGATCCAGTTTTAGCTCCAATGTTATCAGACATGGTTACAACAGGATTCCACGGAGTTGAACAAGCAGATGTTCAATTTGGTGATGAAGTTTTGGTAATTGGAATTGGACCAGTTGGTTTAATGTCAGTTGCAGGAGCAAATTTAAGAGGAGCAAGTAGGATTTATGCAGTAGGTACTCGTCCAAACTGTGTTGAAGCTGCTAAATTTTATGGAGCAACAGATATAATTTCTTACAAAGACGGATCAATTTCTGAACAAGTTCTAGAACTTACAAATGGTAAGGGAGTTGATAGAGTTATAATTGCTGGTGGAACAGTTGATACATTTGAAGAAGCAATCAAGGCTATGAAACCAGGTGCAAAAATTGGTAACGTAAATTATCTTGACGGTGGAGATTACATTAAAATTCCTAGAGTTGAATGGGGAGTTGGAATGGGCCACAAAGTAATTAGTGGAGGCCTAACACCAGGTGGAAGACTTAGAATGGAAAAACTTGCTAAACTTGTTTCTTGTGGAAAATTAGATCTTTCAAAACTTGTTACCCATAAATTTAATGGATTTGAAAAAGTTGAAGAAGCTTTATACTTGATGAAAGATAAGCCAAGAGATTTAATTAAACCAGTAGTAATAGTAGCAGAAGATTTAATGGAAGATTAGATGAAAATAATAATAGTATCAGGATTTTTGGGAAGTGGAAAAACAACCTTTATAGAAAAATTATCAAAAAAATTGGATGATGTAGTAATTTTAGAAAATGATTATGCCAAGGCAAATGTAGACAAAGATTTATTAAAAAATACGGGAAAAGAAATTTTATCCTTGGAAGAAGGCTGCATTTGTTGTTCAAAACAAAAAGATTTTGCAACAACAGTTATGAGCATAGAAAATACAATAAATCCAGAATATTTGATAATTGAGCCAACAGGTTTGGGATATCTTTCTAAAATAATTGAAAATATTAGTCCAATTGAATATGAAAAAATCAAAATTTTAAAACCAATAGCCATAGTTGACTATTACAGTATCGATAAGATTATTGGAGAATATAAAGAACTTTTCCTAGATCAAATCCAAAATTCATCCTATATACTATTATCAAAAACTGAAAATATAAGTACAGAAAAAATCGAAAAAGAAGCAAAAAAACTTGAAGACTTAACAAAAGCTAAAGTTTTTACCACTCACTACAAGGATTTTGATAAAAAAGAATGGGACTCTCTTATTGGGGAATATGACAAGGAATCTCTAATAAGAGGGGACTATAAACATTTGCACCTTGATAATTTGGCATATGAAAATGTAGTTTTCAAAGATTTCAATGAACTTGGAACAAATTTTAATGCAGTTTGCCAAAATAGGTTTGGAAAACTAATTAGGGCAAAAGGTCTTGTAAATGTAGAAGATAAAAAGGTCAAAGTAGATGTGGTCGATAATAAATTTTCAGTAGAAAAATACGAAGGAGAATCTTTTACAAATTCTTTGATATTTATCGGAGAAAATCTAGAAGAAAAATCCTTTGATATACTTTTTAAAAAATAATTAAAAGAAGCCAAAAAACTCATTGAATTAAGGATTTTATAAAAGTAAGTTCAAAGATCTTTGGGTGATAAGTAAAAAGGCTATGAGTTTAAATGCTCATAGCCTTTTTTATACAATACATTTTTTTATTAAGAGAAGTAAGTATAGATTTCATAGAAATGGCTAAGCAAACCATTTTACTTTATTTACAAAGCTATCAGAATTCAGATAACCAGCTTTACAATAAAAATATGAATGCATTTTGTCATTAACTGCTTGTAATTCAATACAGGAAGCTCCCTTTTCAACTACTCTTTTCTCGATTTCATTTAGTAACTCTCTTCCAAAACCCTTATTTTGTTCATTATATTTAATAATAATTTCTTCTAAACAATATCCTAAAATATCATCATATTGTTTAAAATATCCCATAACAAAACCAACAACTTTATTTTCAGCATCTTCCATTATTAATGAATATGAATCCTCAATTGTTAATACTTGGTGTATTCTTTTATATGCTGTTTTTTCTGTCCAACAAGACTTTTCAATTTCATTATAATAATTAATATATAAATCTATTACTCTTTTAATATCATCAATATTCATGTCTCTAATATTCATTACTTTCTCATCCTCCTTAATTAGTGTAAGTATCATCCCAAGACTTCATCAAGCAATTCTGATATTTTATGCAGTTTTTATATAATATTATACCGTATTTCATAACTTAATTTTTATAAATTTTTAAAATGAATTGATTCTCGTTTTTTTCTAATCAAAATTACTGTTTTTACTTTAGGATTAGTAAACAAGTATTAAGAAGTCAGAAAAATGAATAGAGATATGCAAAAGATAGGGTAAAAAACTTTATTCCAAATAGATATTAGGTAAATAAATGTCTGATTAAGAGCTATTGGAGGTTTCTTTTTTGTGGGAATTTTTAAAAAATATAAAAATCTATTATAATAATTTTAAGGAGTTATTATGGATATATTTATTGTTGAGGATGATAAAAAAATATGTGAAGAGCTTTCTTTTCAGCTTGAGCTTTTGGGATATAAGTGTTTTGTTCCAAATGATTTTTCTAATATTTTAGAGGAATTTCAAAAAAGAGATTATAAGCTTGTTTTGATGGATTTGAAACTTCCTTTTGAAAATGGTTTTTATTGGTGTGAGAAAATTAGGGGAATTTCTAATCTTCCTATAATTTTTCTAACCAGTGCGGCTGATGATATAAATTTAATTAATGCTATAAATTATGGGGCGGATGATTTTATTTCTAAACCTTTTTCTATGCAGGTTTTAAATATGAAAATCAAGGCCCTTCTTAGAAGGTCTTATGATTTTTCTGGGAAAAATTTTGATCTTTCTTATAAAAATATTTCTTTGATTAAAGATAAGATGATTTTAAAAATTAATGACGAAGAAATAAATCTTTCTAAAAATGAATTTTTGATTTTGGAAATTCTTATGGAAAATCCACAAAAAATTGTTTCAAGAGAGCTTATTATGGATAAGCTTTGGGCGACTGATTCTTTTATTGATGATAATACTTTGACTGTAAATATCAACAGACTTAGGAAAAAATTGAAAAATCTTGGATTAGATGATTTTATTCAAACAAAAAAGGGAGTGGGATATTTTATAAAATGAAAAATTTGAAATTATTTTTTAGTGTAAATAGGGCTTATATTTTCTCCTTTTTTATTTTTCTTATCTCATCCTTAATATTTTCTTTGGCCTTTCCTATAGATTTTAGGATTTTTTCATATTGTCTTATAATTTTATTTTTTATATTTTTATTTATAGGAATTTTTAGATTTTTTAAGGCCAAAAAGTGTTTGGAAAAAAATTCTTTTTCTTTTTTTGAGAAAAATCTTTATGAATGGCATTTGAAAGAAATTTTTGAAAGAAAGGAAAAAGAGGTAGAAAATCTTAGAATTTCTAGCAAATTAAGGCAAAATGATTTAGAAAATCTTCTGACTATTTGGACCCATCAAATAAAAACGCCCCTTTCAAGTATTTCTCTAATTAGCGAGAGGGAAGAAAATTATGACATAAAAAGAGAACTTATTAGGATTGATGATTATATTGCATCGATTTTATCTTTTATAAAATTGGGTCAAGATAGTCTGGATTATTCTTTTAAATCTTTTTCTATTGAAAAGCTTATTAAAGATATTGTAAAAAGATATAGGAGTTTTTTTATCCATAAAAACTTAAAATTAATTCTCGATATAGAAGATGAAAATATAGTTTCAGATCCAAAATGGCTAGGACTTGTCCTTGAGCAGGTTTTGTTTAATGCTATAAAATATACCGATAAGGGTTTTATAAAAATTTCCTATCATGATTTTATTTTAAAAATTGAAGATTCTGGAATTGGGATTAAAAGGGAAGATTTGAAAAATATTAATAAATTTGGTTTTAGTGGAGATAGTGATAAAAGAGATGCAAATTCAACAGGCATAGGACTTTTTTTGGTAAATGATATATTAAAAAAACTTGGATATGCTTATAAAATCAAATCTAAAGAAAAAAACGGAACTATATTTTCAATTAATCTTAAAAAATCTGGTATTATTGAAAATTAATCGGCATTTGCCGATTTTTTTAATCTTACAAAATGTAAGTTTAGGGGAAAAATTGTAAGTTTAGATTAGGGATTTTTTCTTTTATTTTTTGTAATATAGACTTAGGAGGAAGTTATGAATATATTAGAAGTTAAAAATTTAAGAAAAGTTTATAATAGTGAAAATAAAAATACGGAAGTTGTTGCCTTAAAAGATATTAATTTTGAGGTCGAAGAAGGAGAATTTGTTGCTATAATGGGCGAGAGTGGGTCTGGGAAGTCTACTCTTTTAAATTTGATTGCAACTTTGGATAAACAAACTTCAGGCGATGTGATTTTATCTAATGAAAATACAAAAAATAAAAGTGACAAGGAAAGGGCGAAATTTAGGAGGGAAAAATTGGGTTTTGTCTACCAAGATTTTTCGCTTTTATCTTCTTTAAATAACAGGGACAATATATTTTTGCCTCTGGTTTTGGCAAATGAAAAATACAAAATTATGGAAGAAAAATTAGCTCCTATTGCAAAGGCATTGAAAATTTCTAATCTTTTGGACAAATTTCCCTACCAAATTTCTGGAGGACAAAAACAAAGAGTTGCCGTTGCAAGATCTTTAATTACAAATCCAAAAATTTTACTGGCAGATGAGCCGACAGGAGCTTTGGATTCAAATTCTTCAATGGAGCTTTTAAATATTTTTGAAAATATAAACAAAAATGGCCAAACAATTTTGATGGTTACCCATTCAACCATGGCTGCTGCGAGGGCATCTAGGGTTTTATTTATAAAAGATGGGAAAATTTTCTATGACCTTTATAAGGGAGATAGGAGCAATGACCAAATGTATGAAAAATTGGTCAAATCTCAAATGATGATTTTATCTGGAGGTGAGAGATTTGAACAAGCTTAATTTTAAAATGGCCACAAGGGGAATAAAAAATAATAAATTTTTGTATTTTCCCTACATTTTAGCATCAAGTTTTATGCTTTTTATTTTTAATCTTTTAATAGATTTAAAGAGTGAAAAATTTATTCTAGAATCTAGGGGAAGTGAAATAATAAAAAGTCTTTTGGAAATGGGTTCTTGGATAGTGGCGATTTTTTCTCTGATTTTTCTTGTCTACATGGCAAAAACCATTGTCAAAAATCGTTACAAGGAATTGGGACTTTTGTATGGGCTTGGCATGGGCAAAAAATCTTTGAGAAAAATTTTGATTATAGAAAATCTCATTATAGGAATTTCTACCTTGATAATTGGAAGTTTTCTTATGGTTTTATTGGGACCTCTTTTTGTAAATTTGATGGCAAAAATTTTAAAAATTCAAACGGAGATAAAACTTTCTGTAAATTTTTCTAAGTTAGTTTTGGGACTTATGGTTTTTTCCGTAATTTTTATTTTAATAACTTTAATAAGTTTAAATTCAATTAGAAAAACAAATCCAATCAAGCTTTCAAAACTTTCCCAAAAAGGCGAAAAAGAGCCAAAGTCAAATGTAATTTCTATGATTTTCGCCATAATTTTAATTGGCTATGGCTATTATACAGCCCTTTCAATTGATGGTGGAATATTTCAAGCTCTTCCAAAATTTTTGCCGGCAAGTATTGCTGTAATAATTGGAACATATTTTTTCTTCAGATCTCTTGTGATTTGGATTTTAAAACTTTTAAGAAAAAATAAAAAAATTTATTATAAGGGCACAAATATGACCTTTATCGGAGAACTTATAAAAAGAAGCAAGGAATCTTCTATGGCCCTTTCATCAATTACCATTATTTCTTCACTTTTTCTAATAAGTTTTGTGGTTATGAGTGCCATGTTTATTGGGAAAAATGATTTATTAGATAGGATTGCCCCAAGTGATTTTCTGATCCAATACCAAGAAAATGATATAAATAGCGAAAAATATACAAAAAATTTCCTTGAAAAAAATATTGATAAGGAAAAAATAGAAAATTATGGAGAATTTAAAAGGAAAGGTCTTGTAGTTAGTGAAAAATCACCTGGAAAATTTTCTATCCTAAGAGATGATGATTTAAGAAAAACAATAATGGATGATAAAACAAAAATTATATCCATAACAGATATAAAGTCCTTTAATATGGCAAATAAGACAAATATTACCATTAACAAAAACGAGGCTATAGTCTTTGATTCCAAAGCGAAAAAATACGATGAAATTTCTATAGAAAATCAAAATTTGAAAGTAAAAGAAAATGCAAAAAATATTTCCTATGTCTTAATGGATCCTACAACAAGTCTTTTTCATAATATCCTAGTTGTAGTAGATGATATGGATGAATTTTCAAAAAAAATATCTGATGGCAAAAATATTAAGACTTTCCCAAGTGTGTCAGGAATATATTTTGACTTAAAAGATAAAAGTCAAAAAAATATTGACTATATGGACAAAAATTTGAATGAAAATATATCTGATAAAGATAAAATTTTAGTAAAAAATTCAATAGAAAATAGGATGGAATTTGACAAAATCCACACAGGAGCCTACATTGTTGTTCTTATCTTGGCTATAGTATTTTTAATCTCAACCATAATTGTAATTTATTACAAACAAGCAGCAGAAGGACTTGAAGATGGAAGAAATATAAAGATTCTACAAAAAGTTGGAATGAGTAATAAAGAAATAAAAAAATCAGTCAAAAAACAAAACTATTTCACGTTTTTTGGTCCATTAATAATTTCAATAATTCATATTTTAATCGCTTCAAAACTTGCTTTTGGGATGATTCAAATGTTTGCCATGCTTGAGCTTAGAAAATTTGTAGAAATAGAAGCAATTTGTATAATAATTTACTCATTAATTTATATAATGATATTTAGAATAACCCTACCAATATATTTTGAAATGGGAAAATTAAATAAGGAGTAAAAATGAAAAAAATATTTAAAATTCTACTATATATAATAATTTCAATTTCAGTATTAGGATTTTTGTTTATATTTTTGTGGACAAAAATTTCGGAATTTAAAGCCAAAAAAGAAATCTCAGATTTAGGAAAATATGCTCAAAAAATAGAAGATATAAAAATCGACGACCAAGTAGAAATCATTGGTCTTGGCGAGGCTACACATGGAAACAAAGAATTTCAAGAATTAAAATTAACCTTGTTAAAAAAATTAGTAAAAGATGCAAATGTTAGGGCCTTTGCCTTGGAATGTGATTTTTCAGAAGGAATGGAAATAGATTCTTATGTAAAATCAGGAAAATTTCAAAAAAATCCATCAAAAATTTTCTCCTTTCCAATCTATCATACAAATCAGATGAATGATTTAATAAATTGGATAAAAAAATACAACCAAAATCACGACCAAAAAATTTCCTTTTACGGTTTTGATATACAAAATCCAGAAAAATCTGTAAATCTTGTAAAAGATTTTGTAAAAAAAGAAAATATAGACTTTGATATAAAAAGTCTGGATGTCTTAGAAAAAGATAATATTTCAATCAAAGATCCAAAGATTAAAATTTTGGAAGAAAATTTAAAAGAATTAGATGAAAAACTTGATGAAAATACAAAAGAAAAAAGACTTATAGAAAATATTCTATCAAGTTTTCCATTTTATAAGATGGTTGGAGATTATGTAAAATCAAGTGAATATAGGGATAAGAAAATGGCAGAAAATATTTCTTGGATAAAAGATTACGAAAAAAATTCAAGAATAATGATAGCAGGCCACAATGGTCATATTGGAAAAAAAGATCCGATGTATAAAAATATGGGAGAAAATTTACTGGAAAAATATAAAAAATCATATTTTCCAATAGGAACAGATTTTTATAAAACAAGGGTAAATATAAAAACTATGCAAAAAAATCAAAGGACAATACAAAAATTTATATCAGCAGATCCTTTTGCCTACCAGGCAAAAAATTATAACAATTCCTATTATTTAGATTTTTCAAAAGTAGAAGATGGAGATTGCAAAAATATCTTAGATTCAAAAATAAAAATGGGATCATTAGGCGAAGGCTACACTCCGATAATGAAATTTGTCCCATACTCATACAGAATAGAAAAATCTCCAAAAGAAATTTTTGATTCCATGATTTTTGTATATGAAACACATCCGATTGAAATTATAGAAAATTAAAAAAGCTCTTGGTTTTTCCAAGAGCTTATTTCTTACATCCCAAAAATTTCTTTTCCAAGTTTTGTATTTTTTGGATCTTCGTCTTCAAATACTATTTTTTTAACATCATTTTGGAATTTTATATCTTTGTAGAGGATGCCTCCTACAAAATCTTCGCCTTTTTTGAATAATTTGTAGACTTTTTCTCCGTCTTCTTTTTTGATTTCTTCAATTCCTTCGCCTGAATTAAAGCCTGCTGAAAATAGTTTTATATCTCCAAGAAGAAGAGATGAAAATGGTTTTGGCGTTTGGTAGGTTTTCTTATCTCCTGTCATATTGCTTCCTGCAATTTCTCCCATTTCCATTGAGGCTGTCCAAAGACCGATTGTAGCTTGTCCTAATTGCATGCAATCTCCTGCTGCATAGACATTATCATCACTTGTTTTTAAATTTTCATTTACAAGGATTCCACGTTCAATTTCAAGTCCAGATTTTTCTGCAAGTTCTAGATTATTTCTTACACCTGTTTGAACCAAAATTGTATTTGCTTCGATTTCTTCTCCATCTTCAAGTTTTATTCCACAAACTTTACCATCTTTTTCTAAAATTTCTGCGGTATTTTTTCCTGTAGAAGTTTTTATTCCTGCATCATTTAATTCTTTTTCTAACTTTTTGGAAAGCTCATTATCAAGTTGTTTTCCCAAAATATAGTCAAAAGTTTCAATAACAAGGACTTCGCAACCTGTATTTTTTACAGAAAAAGCAGCTTCAAGTCCCAAAAGTCCTCCACCAATTACTACAACTTTCTTGTTTTCTTTGATATGATTTTTGAAAGAATTTAAGTCTTCAACAGTTCTAATTGCAAAAACTCCATCAGCGTCAATATTTTTTATTGGTGGTACAAATGGATGAGAGCCTGTTGCTATAAGGGCTTTTTTATATTCAATCTCTTCATCGTTTTTTAAAATTGCCTTTTTATTTTCAAGGTCAAGTTTTTCTACTTCATATTCAAGCTTTTCTTCTATATTATTTTTTTCGTACCATTCAGGTTTTTTTACCAAAATTTCATTATCTGTAAAATCTTTTGCGATAAGTTCAGATAATTTTGTTCTCCAATAAGTGTGTTTTGCTGATTTTGAAATTATAATAATAGAAGAATTTTCTTCTTTTTTTCTAATAGTTTCAGCGGCCTTTTGACCTGCTATTCCATTTCCAACAATTAAAAAATCGTACATTTATTTTCTCCTTTTATTTATTAACTAAAATTTTTTCTCTTCCTATTAATTTACCCATTTTCAATTAATTTATCTATAAATTGGGTAAATTAATAAAGAAAAAGAAAACAAATATTTGGAAAATTAAAATAAAGAAAGAATTTTAAAATGGATGATTATGTAAAACTTGCTTATGATGCAATTAAATATTATTTAGAAAATAAATCTTATCCTAGGGATTTTGATAAAAAATTTGAAAATAAATATAACGGAATAAGAGTTGAAGTGAAAATTAATGGAAGGCTAAAAGGAATTTCTGGTTCAATTTTTCCAACTAGAAAAAATTTGGGCCTTGATATAGTCCATGAAGCAGTAAACGCAGGATTTTTTGATTTAAAATTTAATCCAATTACAAAAGAAAATTTAAAAGATTTAGAGATAAAAGTTTTTGAATATTTTGATGTAGAAAAACTTAGATTTATTGAAGATTTTAAAGATTATGATGGGATAATGCTCTCTTTTATGGAAGAAAACTATTATGTCTATAGAAAAGACTTTGATTCTGATATAAAAATGCTAGAAAAAGCCCTAGAGATTTCTAATGTTGATAGCTGGGATAATTTTTCTATTGATAAATTTAGAATGAAAATACATAAATAAGGGAGATATTATGTGGCTTTTACTTGCGATTTTTTCATCAATTTTTGCAGCTCTAACTTCAATTTTGGCAAAAGTTGGAATTGAAGGGGTAAATTCAAATCTTGCAACTGCAATTAGGACTTTTGTAGTTTTAATAATGAGCTGGGGCATGGTTTTTATCACTTCTTCATTTTCTGGAATTTATAATATTAGCAAAAAATCCTGGATATTTTTAATTTTATCAGGACTTGCGACTGGACTTAGTTGGCTTTGTTATTATGGAGCCTTAAAATATGGAAATGCCTCAAAGGTTGTTCCAATTGATAAAATGAGTGTGGTTTTAACTTTGATTCTTGCCTTTTTATTTTTGGGCGAAGAATTTACAGCAAAATCTATTATTGGATGTATTTTAATTACAGCTGGAACGCTTTTTATGGTTTTATAAATATATATTTTTTTAGATAAAAATCAATTTGACTTTTTTCTTTAAAAATAGTAAATTAGTCAGTAGATATAAGCAATTAAAAGAAGAGTAATTTTAAAAAATAATTTACAGAGAGGCCTTTAGGTGAAAGTGGCTATGCATTTTTTATTATGAAGATCATCTTTTAGCTTAATAAATGAAAAAATTAGTTTATTACGTAAGATAGGCGTTAACTTCATACTCAATTTTTGGGTGGACCGTCCCTTCTGGGGGCGTTTTTTTATTATAATTTATTTTAAAAGAAAAATTTATGAAAAAGAAAGGGAATTATGGCAAGTTTTAAATCATTAGATACAAAAAATACTAAACAAAGAGAACTTGATCTTTCCAAATACTGGGCTGATATAGACCTATTGGATAAGACTTTTACAACAAGAGAAGATGCAGACGAATATATAATTTATGATGGACCTCCAACTGCAAATGGAAAACCGGGAATCCACCACGTTATAGCAAGAACTTTGAAGGATATGACTTCAAGATATAAAAATATGAAGGGCTTTAAGGTCTTAAAAAAAGCTGGATGGGATACACACGGCCTTCCTGTTGAAATCGAAGTTGAAAAAGAATTAGGTTTTACTGAAAAAGATCAAATCGAAGCTTACGGCGTTGAAAAATTCAATCAAAAATGTAAGGACTCAGTTTTTAAATATTCAGACATGTGGAGAGATATGTCAGACAGAATGGCTTTTCTTTACGATATGGATAATCCTTATATAACTTTGGACAATGATTATATTGAAACTGAATGGTGGCTTTTAAACCAAGCTTTCAAAAAAGGATTAATTTATGAAGGGGCAAAAGTTATGCCATATTGTCCAAGATGTGGTACAGGTCTTGCAAGTCACGAAGTTGCTCAAGGTTATCAAATGGATAAGGCCATAACTTTAATTTGTAAATTTAAGAAAAAAGATGCCGAAAATGAATTTTTCCTAGCTTGGACAACAACTCCATGGACTCTTCCATCAAACGTAGCTTTAACTGTTCATCCAGAACTTAGCTATGTAAAAGTAAATGATAAAACTGATGGATGCTATTATTATTTGGCAAAATCTTTGCTTGAAAAAGTTATGGCAGATCATGAGTATGAAGTTGTTGAAGAGATGAAGGGAAAAGATCTTGAGTATGTTGAATATGAACAATTACTTCCATATGTAAAACCAGATGGCAAGGCATTTTTCCTAACTTGTGCTGATTATGTTTCAGCAGAAGACGGTACAGGAATTGTTCACACAGCTCCAGCCTTTGGTGAAGACGACTACCAACTTGGAAGAAAATATAATTTACCATTTGTTCAACCAGTTGACCTTGAAGGATGCTTTACAGAAACTCCTTGGAAGGGCAAATTTATTTTTGATACAAACGAAGAAATTTTCCTACATTTAAGAGATGAAGGAAAAGTTTATAAAAAACAAACAATCGAACACAATTATCCTCACTGCTGGAGATGTAAAACTCCACTTGTTTATTATGCAAAACCATCTTGGTATATAGAAATGAGCAAACTTTCTGAAAAAATGGTTGAAAATAATAACGGGGTTAATTGGTATCCACAAACAATTGGGGACAAAAGATTTGGAAATTGGCTTGAAAATGTAAAAGATTGGGCAATTTCAAGATCAAGATATTGGGGAACTCCACTAAATCTTTGGAGATGTGATGATTGTGGTCATATTGAATCAATCGGTTCAAGAAAAGAATTAGCTGAAAAAGCTAGAGAAGATATAAGTGAAGATATAGAACTTCACAGACCTTATGTTGATGATGTGACAATAACTTGTCCAGATTGTGGCAAAGTAATGCACAGGGTTCCAGATGTAATTGACGTTTGGTTTGACTCAGGGGCAATGCCATTTTCACAAGTTCATTATCCATTTGCAAAGGGAGAAGATTTTGAAAATTATTTCCCAGCAGATTTCATTTGCGAAGGAATCGACCAAACAAGAGGATGGTTCTATTCACTAATGGCAATTTCAACAATTATTACAGGCAAAGCACCATACAAAAATGTTTTGGTAAATGACCTAGTTGTTGATAAAAATGGACAAAAAATGTCAAAATCAAAAGGAAATACCCTAAATCCATTTGAATTATTTGATAAATATGGGGCAGATGCAGTAAGATTTTATTCTTTATATGTATCTCCTTGTTGGGTTCCAACAAAATTTGACGAAAAAGGTTTGATCGAAGTTAAAAATAATTTCTTTAGGACAATCGAAAATGTTTATAATTTCTTTGTTCTTTATGCAAATACAGATAATATTGGACTTGATGAGATCAAAAATTTTGAAAATGTAGAGCTTGAAGAAATCGACAAGTGGTTATATTCAAGATTAAATTCACTTTTAAAAGCTTATTACGAACAAATGGAATCTTTTGAATACAACAAGGTTGTTCATTTAGTAAATGATTTTGTAGTAGAAGACTTATCAAATTGGTATATAAGAAGAAATAGAAAGAGATTTTGGAGAGAAGATTTAACAGAATCCAAAAAAGCAGTTTATAAAACTTGCTACGATGTTTTACTAAGTCTTTCAAAAATGACAGCTCCTATAGCTCCATTTATTTCAGAAGAAATCTACAGAAATTTAACAGGCGGACTTTCAGTTCACGTTGAAAAACTTGATGAAGTTAATGAAGATTTGATTGATGAAAAATTAGAAGAGAAGATGGATCTTGTAAGAAAAATGGTAACTCTTGGTCGTGCATCAAGGGAAAAAGAATCAATCAAGGTTCGTCAACCTCTAGAAAAAATAATTGTAGATGGATCATTTAAAGACACAATCGGTGATTTGACAGGCTTAATCAAAGAAGAATTAAATATAAAAGAAGTTGAATTTGCAGACGATCTTTCAGACTTTATGGATTATTATCTAAAACCAAATTTCAGAAAAGTTGGACAAATTTTTGCTAAAAACGTGGGAGCTTTTGGAAAATTCTTGGCTGGCGTTGATGCAAAAGAATTTGTAGAAAAGGTTGAAAATTCTCCACAAGAAATTGAAATAAATGGAGAAAAATACACAGTTGAAAAAGATTATCTTGACGTAAGAATCCAAGCAAAAGAAGGATTTGATGTTGAGATGGATGGAAATGTCTTTGTAGTTTTAGATACAGAAATCACAGAAGATCTTAAAAAAGAAGGATATGCAAGAGAATTTGTATCAAAAATCCAAAATCTTAGAAAAGATAATGGATACGAAGTTACAGATAGAATTGATATTTTCTACAGCGCAGATGATGAATTGAAAAATGCTTTAAAAGAATTTGAAGAAGAAATCAAAAAAGAAACTTTAGCAGATACAATGGAAGTAAAAGATCTTGATATAGAAGAATTCGAATTAAATGATAAAAGTGTAAAAATTGAACTAGAAAGAAAATAAATATAAGAGGAAGTGGGGAAACTTGCTTCCTTTTTTTGTGGATTGGAGTATATATGAAAATTGTACTTATGAATATGGTAAAAATTTATGATGAAAAAAATAATAAGGTTCTAGTTTTAGATAAAAAGAAAAAATACGGCTGGGAAGGCCTTACCTTTCCTGGAGGAAAAGTTGAAGAAAATGAATCTTTTGAAAATTCAGTAATAAGAGAGGCAAAAGAGGAAACAAATTTAGAAATAAAAAATCCCAAATTCGTAGGAATAATTACTTGGGCATTTACAAATGATAAGGGCGAATTTCAAAAAGACATTGGACTTTTATACCAAACAAATGATTTTTCTGGAAAATTAATTGAAGATAATAGGGAAGGAAAATTATTTTGGAAAGATTACGACGAATTTAAAAAAATGGATAAGATGAGCGATTCTATGCCAGAAATTTTAAAAATTTATGATGGGAAATATAGGGAAATTTATTGGGATATAGATAAGGACAGGAAAAAATTTCATTAATTTTTAATATAGGAACAAAATATCTTAACAAATCCAGAATAAATAAAAACTCTTACTAATATGTTAAAGTTAAATAATAAAATTGACTGAAAATCTTAGAAAGATTCAATAGATGATAAAATTCATTTACAGCTAAAGGACAGATCTATACCAAATAATTAAGCCTAGTAATAAATTTGATTTGACAAATATCCTAAAAGATTATTTTTAATTTTTAAATTTCATGTGTACAAACAAACTGACCACAAAAGTTATAAAAATTAATTTTATGAGGTCAGTTTTTTTATGAAAAAATATAGAAAAAGCGCCAAAAATCTTAATTATAGGAAGAGATAAAAATATGCCAAGGATTGTATAGTAAAAATAAATTTTAGTCCAACCTTTTGATCTACTAATTTGGAGCACTTCCAAGTGGGACAAGGAAAAAACAAGGACTATCTCAACAAATACTAACGTAAACACAAGTAAAAAATAGTCTAAAATGACTTATTAGCCTATTTAAGATATAATATAAATTAATTAATAAAATTGATTAGGGGAAATAATATGGCAATTTCTTACAAACCATTATTGCACTTATTAGTAGAAAAAGAAATGAACAAAGAAGATCTAAAAAGAGTTGCAAACATAACAAGTAACATAGTATCAAGAATGAGCAAAAACTCTTATGTGAACTTAGAGTCATTAGAAAAGGTTTGCTTGGCATTGGATTGTAAGATAGAAGATGTTGTTAAAATTTATAAGGAGGATAAGTAGAATGGGCAAATCTGAACAGATGATACAAAATGAAATATATAGCAACAATACAACTATTTTAGATAAATATGAGTGTTTAAGCTTAGGTGCAACTACAATTAATAATTTAATGAAATCATCAATCATTAAAGAATATTCAGTAAATAAAAAAATTGGCTCAAAAAAACCCGATGTATTAATAATTGATAGTGAAAAAAATGTAATTATCTATGTCGAGCAAAAAAGACCGAGTAAGTTAAAAAGTGAAAAAGATATAAAGGAAGCTATAAATCAAGAACTTTATGTTGCAAAAGCAATAAACGCAAAAATATATGTAGTTAGTGACGGGAGTTCATATATTTGGATTAATCCTAAAACTGGAAATCCAATTATTGATGAAAATAATAATTTAATTAATTTAGAAATCAAACCAAAAGAAAATGGAAAAGAAGTTGCTAAGTTAATAAATGATATATTGATTTCAATAAATGATGAGTCTGATCAGATACTAAAAAAAGAATTTTTAGATCCAACAGATTTAGCAGTAAAAATAAACAGAAAATTAGTAAATTTGACTTTTGCTTCAGCAAAAATGTCTTTATATACTTTTGTTGAATTATTTTTATTCAAATATCTATCAGACATTGGAGTATTAAGTGGAGATAGTTCATTTTCTTATATTGCAAATATGTACAAGGAAGAATATAAAAAAATAGACCCAAGTATCAATGACGCAAAAGTATTAGGTAAATACTTAGATGGTCCAAGAGAAACTATGAAGACTCTATTTCCAGAGGGAGAAGACGGTACAAGCATTATAAATGGTCAAGTTTTTCATGTTAAAAAAGATGAATATAATCAATATATAAGCCTAGATAACACAGATAAAATATTTAAAGAAGTGGTTTTAGAGTTTGAAAATTACGAAAAAGAAAATGGAAAATTTATCCATATAAGTACAGATTTCAAGTCGAAACTATTTGAAACATTCATGAAACATAGTGATGAAAAATCAAATATGGGACAGTTTTTCACACCATTAAAGATAGTAAATGAAATGATTGAGATGGTTGATATATATGAGGGAATGTCAATATGTGACCCCGCTTGTGGGGTTGGAAAATTTATCCTAGAAGCAATAGAAGATAAAATTTCTGAATATTTTACCTACAAAAAGAAAAAATTAGAAAAACGAATTGAAATAATTGGCTACGATAAGATGATGTCTGAAAGAGATGACTTAACAATAATACTTGCTAAGGCTAATATGCTTATTTATTTTTCTGAACTTTTCAAGAAAAATAACTCATTACAAGATGTTAAAACCATATCTCAAAGTTTACTGAATGATTCTTATTACCTACACCAAACAATGCTTGGAACATTAGGAGAGTTAGAAGAAAATAAATATGATTTAATACTTGCAAACCCTCCGTATTATCAAAGCAAGGTAATGATGGAATCAGCAAAAGCTACTGGATATTACGATTTAAATGGTGCTGGTGTCGAAAGCTTGTTTTTAGAATGGATTTTAAAATCACTAAAACCAGGGGGAACTGCAAATGTTGTATTGCCTGATGGTATATTTTCAAACTATGCTAACTCTAAATTAAAAGAATATATGCTAAACAATTTCTTTATAGAAGCAATAATTTCCCTACCAGTAGGAGCGTTTTTCAACACACCTAAAAAGACTTATATATTGACAGTTAGAAAAGCAACAGAACGAGAAAAAGAAGACAATAAAAAACAAGATTATCCTGTATTTACTTATATTGCAACGAGTATAGGAGAAAGTCTTGATGTATATAGGTTTGACATAGAAGATAATGATTTAAAAGAAGCCGTTGCCAAATACAATTTCTATAGAAAAGAAGATAAAAACAACCTAAGAGATTTAATAAAAACTCATATTGAATCAGATCCTAAATTAAAATTAATTGATATAAAAGATTTTGATAAGGATAAATCTTGGATAATAGAGAATTTTTGGTCAGAAGAAGAAAAAATTGAAATAGGACTTAAAAAGGCTAAGAAGGTAGTAACAGTAGATGAATTTCAAATGTTACTTGACGATATGATTTCTCTAATGAATGAATTCAAGGAGGAATTGGAATGGCTGAAGTAAGGTACAGAAAAGTTAAATTAGATGAAATTATGGATAATCAAGGAGGAAACTCAAAGTATTCTCTTAAATATATAAATGCTAATTCAGGAGAATATCCAGTTTATTCTGCAAAAACAACTGGCGATATGAATAAAGGTTATATAAACACTTACGATTATGATATGGAATGTTTGCAAATAACTACAAATGGTGCAAATGCAGGAACTATCATTTATAGGGAAAAGACAAAATTTTCTTTAGGATCGGATTCTAGAATATGGTATTTGAAAGAAGATATAGGCAATATATCGTTGAGATATATAGAAATTAAATTAAGGTCAGTATTTTCCTCTAAAGATTTTTCTTGGACAAAGAAAGCATCATTATACAGAATAAAAAACATTGAATTTGAAATTCCAGTTGATGAGAATGGGAACTATGATATAGAAAAACAAAAAGAAATTGTAAAAAAATATGAAATTGTAGAGGAAAAGAAAAAGGAACTTAAAGAAAAGTTAGATTATTTTAAAGATGTCCAAGTTGATTTTATGGCTACTGAAATTTCCAAATACAAAGAATATAGGGTGAGTGATATTTTTGATATATCTCTAGGTGATGGTAAATATACTAAGACGTATTCAGCTCAAAACGTTGGGGAATTTCCATTGTATTCTGGTCAGACAGATGGAGAATATGCAAACATAAATTCATATGATTACGATGGTTGTTATTTAACATGGGCAAAAGATGGCTTGGCTGGATATATAATGCATCATGATAATGAAAAATTTAGCATTACTAATCATAGAGGAATACTTTTATTAAAAGACAAATATAGTGATCTAAATTTAGAGTTTTTAAAAATTATTCTTGAGCCTATTTTTAGGAAAAATATAAAAGGGAGATTAGGGACTCAAGAAAAAAATGAATATACTACTCTAAGTAAAGAAATGATTATTGGGATAAAAGATAAGCTAAAAATTCCAATAAATAAAGATGGAATATTTGACCTTGAAAAACAAAACCAAATTGTAAGCAAGTATAAAGCTATTGAAGAAATGAAAAAATCTATTTTAGAAAAGGGTCTTCCTTTTACGCTATCAAATGTTCAGTTCGATGGCGAAACCCCATATATATAAGGATTAAGGACTTATTTGACATACAAAGAGGTAAGTCGATTTATACAAAAACTTATTGCAAAAATAATAAGGGAGAATATCCAATATATTCAGCAGATAATAATAATCCATTGGGGTACAGAAATGAATATGATTATGATGGTAAATATCTTAGTTCATCAATAAACGGTATTGCAGGAGTTTTAACAATTTTAGAGGGGAAATTTTCTACAAATGCAGATAGAGTTGTATTTATTCCAAAAGTAGAAATATTGATTTTGCTTATGTAAAAAATATTTTAGAGCCAATTCTTAGAAACAAAAACAAAGGAAGAAAGGGTTTAAAAGGGAAAAATGAATTTACAAAACTCACACCAAGTATGATAGAAGATGAGATGATACCAATTCCATATGATATGTATGGAGATGTATTTTCAGAAAAGCAAAGCATTATTGCAGATAAATATAAAACAATAGATATTATAAAAAAAGAAATTGAAAATAGATTAAGTGAATTAATATACATTGATTTATTTTTTAGTAACAAGGCGATTAGAAATTAAAAAATCTAATCGTCTTGTTATTTTACAAGAAAGGAGTTTTGCATGAAAAAATTGAGCAAATAAG
The DNA here is from genome assembly GCF_001811125.1 of Anaerococcus sp. HMSC068A02. NCBI lineage: Bacteria > Bacillati > Bacillota > Tissierellia > Tissierellales > Peptoniphilaceae > Anaerococcus > Anaerococcus sp. HMSC068A02. The sequence continues at coordinate 165,480 of NZ_KV803771.1, forward strand.
ACAAGGGTCAAAAGAAATAAAAAATAAAAATAAGGGTCTTGAAGTATCTTTTATATTTAATTATATGAATTAAATTTCATTGTTATATTAAAGATAAAATCTTAAAAATTCGTATATTGTGAGTGTTTTTTATTTTTTTATGTTATACTTTTAAAAGAAACTAGCGGAGGTGATAGTGTGTGTGAAAATTTAGATAAATATTCTGTGGTTTTAAAAAATGTTTCTAAGTCTTTTGATGATGAAATGATTTTAAAATCTGTTGATTTGGAGCTTGAGAAGGGGAAATTTTATACGCTTTTGGGACCTTCGGGTTGTGGGAAAACTACAATTTTAAATCTTATTGCTGGATTTTTGGATGCAAATTCTGGCGAGATTTATATTAATGGCGAAAATGTTTTGGATGTTCCTGCAAGTAAGAGAAAGGTTAATACGGTTTTTCAAAATTATTCTCTTTTTCCTCACATGAATGTTTTTGATAATGTTGCCTTTGGTCTTGAAATTAAAAAAACTGACAAAAAAATTATTAAAAGGGAAGTTGAAAAGGCTCTTGATATGGTAAATTTGTCAGGATTTGAGAAAAGAGAAATTTCTCAAATGTCAGGAGGACAAAGACAAAGAGTTGCCATAGCTCGTGCTCTTGTAAATAAACCTGATGTGCTTTTACTTGATGAGCCTTTGTCTGCTCTTGATATGAAACTTAGAAAATCTATGCAGGTTTTACTTCGTGATTTGCAATGGGAGCTTGGAATTACTTTTGTTTTTGTAACTCACGATCAAGAAGAGGCGCTTGCCATGAGCGATTGGATTTTTGTAATGGATAAGGGCGAAATTGTCCAACAAGGAAGTCCAAAAGATATTTATGATGAGCCAATCAATCGTTATGTTGCTCAATTTATTGGAGAAAGTAATATTTTGAAGGCTAGAATGGTTGATGATTATAAGGTTGAATTTGCAAATAAAACTTTCGCTTGTTCCGATGCTGGAATTAATAAAAATGAAAGGGTTGAAGTTGTAATTAGGCCTGAAGATATAAATGTTGTGTCAGTTGATGATGCGGATATTGTTGTAAATATCGATAATATTTTGTACAGGGGAGTTTTTAATGAATTAATTTGTTTTGATTCTTCTGAATTTAGGTGGAAAATTCATACAACAAGAACTTTTGAAGAAGGCGATGATATTGGAATAAAAATTGATGCAGACAACATCCACGTTATGCGTTATAACGAAAGCGAGGATGATTTTGATAAAAGAATTGAAAAATATGCGATTGGAGAAGATGATGGCTAAAAAATACCAAAAATTATCTGCGATTTATTATTTGTGGATTTTAATTTTTATTATCGCTCCGATTCTTCTTTTAATTTATCAATCATTTTTTGATATTTATGGAAATTTTACTTTAAATAATTACATTTCCTACTTTTCAAATAAAAATTATATGATTATGACCTTCAATTCTTTGTTGACTGCATTTTTAATAACTGCCTTTACACTTTTGTGGGCTTATCCATTTTCGTATTTTTTATCAAAGGCCAAGCACAAGGATTTTATTTTGCTTTTGGTAATTCTTCCGACTTGGATAAATTTGGTTTTAAAAGCCTACGCTTTTATTGGACTTTTCAATAAAAATGGAAGTATTATGGGATTTTTGGGACTTGCAAGTGAGGGATTTTTGTTTACAAATCCTGCCTTTATTTTAGTTTCTTCCTACGTCGAACTTCCTTTTATGATAATTCCAATTTTTAGGGCAATAGATTCTATTCCAAATGAATATATAATTGCAAGCGAAGATTTGGGAGCAAATAAATTTCAAACTTTTAGGAAAATAATCCTCCCACTTTCTATGGATGGAGTGATGGCTGCAAGTCAGGCGGTTTTTATTCCTTCACTTTCACTTTTTCTTATAACAAGAATTATTGGAGGAAATAAAATTATAACATTGGGAACAGCTGTTGAAGAGCATTATTTGGTTACTCAAAATTGGGGCATGGGTTCAACTATTGGTCTTGTTTTGATTTTTATGATGTTTGCAGTTATTTCTATTTTAAATAAAAAGGCGGTCAAAGATGGAAAATAAAAAAAATAAAATTAGAAATTTGTATTTATTTTTTGTATTTATAATAATGTATTTGCCCTTAGCTTTTCTGATTTTTTATTCATTTAATAGCGGGGGAAATATGAATGTTTTTGAAAGCTTTACCCTAGATTATTACAAAAAAGTTTTTAATGACGAAAGGCTTATAAATATTGTAATAAATACTTTAATAATTGGTTTATTATCGTCTTTGATTGCAACAATTATTGGAACACTTGGTGCAATTTCGATTTATTATATGAGAGATAAAAAATTAAAAAAGAAAGTTTTAAGTCTAAATTCAGTCCTTATGGTTTTGCCAGATGTTATGATGGGCGCTTCATTTTTGATTTTATTTTCTTTTTTATTAAAAATTCCTATGGGATTTTTTTCGGTTTTGCTTGCTCACATTGCCTTTTCAATTCCAATTGTGGTTTTGATGGTTCTTCCAAGGCTTTACGCTCTAAATTCTGATATGATGAAGGCTGCTGAAGATTTGGGAGCAAATGATATTACAATTTTAAATAAAATTATTCTTCCAAATATTGCAAGCGGAATATTTGCTGGATTTTTTATGGCACTAACTTATTCTTTGGATGATTTTGCAGTTACATTTTTTGTGACAGGCTCAGGATTTTCAACTCTTTCTGTAGAAATTTATTCAAGGGTTAGAACAGGAATTTCACTGGAAATAAATGCACTTTCTTCATTGATTTTTATTTTGTCATTAATTCTTGCAATCGGCTATTACGTCATACAAAGTAGAGAAGAAAAAAGGAGGACAAGATGAATAAGGTTTATAAATTTTTCTTAGGAATTTTAACTTTTTGCCTTCTTTTGTTTGTAGGACAAAAAAAATTAAATGAAAAAGCAAAAGATCAGGATTCAAAAAATATTTATTTTTATAATTGGGGCGATTATATTGATCCTGAAATTATAAAAGATTTTGAAAAAGAAACTGGCTATCATGTAATTTATGAAACTTTCGATTCAAATGAAGCCATGATGGCAAAAGTTGAGCAGGGAAAAACTTCCTACGATTTGGCATTTCCTTCAGAATATACGGTTGAAATGATGAGAGATAAAAATCTTTTAAAAAAATTGGACCACAAAAAAATAAAAGGTCTTGAAAATATTGACCAAAGATTTTTAAATCTTTCTTATGATCCAAACAACCAATATTCGATTCCATATTTTTGGGGATCTTTTGGTATAATTTATAACAATAAAAAATACAAAAAAGAAGATTTTTCTTCTTGGAAAAATTTGTGGGATAAAAAATTTGAAGGAGAGATTTTATCTTTTGATGGAGCAAGAGAAACACTTTGCATTGGTCTTTTGGCAAATGGAAAAAGTCTAAATGAAAAAGATGAAAAAATTTTAAGAGAAACTAAGGATGACTTGGTTGGTTTTATGAAAAATGTAAAGGCAATTCTTGCTGACGAAATTAGAATGTATATGGCGCAAGGAGAAGCTGATGTTGGAATTACATTTTCTGGAGAAGCCTCAATGGCAAAAGAAATAAATCCAAATCTTTCTTATGCTATTCCAAAAGAAGGTTCAAATATTTGGTTTGATACCATGGTTATTCCAAAAACTTCAAAAAATACAAAGGGAGCTTATGCTCTAATAAATTATTTATTAAGACCAAAAGTTGCAGCAAAAAATGCAGATTATGTTTGGTATCCAACTCCAAATAAAAAGGCGATGAAATATATTGACAAAGAAGCAAGAAATGATAAGACCTTGTATCCATATGATGAAGATATAGAAAAATTAGAAGTTTTCAAAAATTTGGGCAAAGAAACAACAATTTTATACAATGATTTGTTTTTGGATTTAAAAATTTCGCCACAAGCAGATTAAATATTTCCTTGAAAATTTACTAGCCAGCAAGTTTTCAAGGATTTTTTTATAAATTAAATTATTGTATAATAGATTTAAGAAGTAAATTTAAATCATGAAGAAAGGTTTTCACAAAAAACAGGAGAAAATTATGCAAGCAAAAAATATTGACGAATTTGTAAGAGAAAATGCCCCTTGTTATATTTATCAAAAAGAAATAATTGATAAATCTTGCCAAAAATTACAGGAAAAATTTGAAAATATAGAATTTTTATATTCAATCAAGGCAAATCCCTTTATGCCAGTAGTAAAAACTATAAGGGAAAATGGAATTGGTTCTGATGCCGCATCAAGCAATGAAGTTTTGCTTTCAAAAAAGGCTGGTATTGAAAAAAATCATATTTATTATTCTGCTCCAGGAAAAACTATGGAAGATTTACAAAAAGCTTGGGATAAGTGTATTTTTATTGCAGATTCTTTTCACGAACTTGATTTGTTAGATGAATTGGCAAAAAATCACGGAGAAATTTTAGAAATTGGCATAAGAGTAAATCCGAATTATTCTATGACAGATAAAAAAGCTCATCCAAGTAAATTTGGAATTGATGAAGATAAAATTTTTTCTTTCGATTGGACTTACAAAAATTTAAAACTTGTAGGTCTTCACGTTCACGTTCAAAGCCAAATTCTTGACACAAATCTTCTTTCAAATTATTACAAAAATACTTATGATTTGGCAGTGAAATTTTCAAAACTATCACATGTTGACATTAAATTTATAAATTTTGGCTCAGGAATAGGAGTTGCCTACGACAAAAAAAATGAAGATGATGTGAATTTGGATATTTTGGCAAAAACTATGAAAGATTTATATGAAAAAAATAAAAATGAGCTTGGGGCAAAATTTTTGATAGAAAGCGGAAGATTTTTGGTTATGGATTCAGGAGTTTACTACACGCCAATAATCGACAAAAAATATTCAAATGGGAAAACCTACCTTGTTGTAAAAAATGCTATGAATGGTTTTGTCAAAGGCCCTATGAAAGAAATGCTAAAACAAGCTTTGGGATATGAGTGCGAAAAAGCCTTTGAGCCACTTTATACAGGAAAAAATCAATGCGAATTTGAAATTATTGGAGAAAATTCCCAAACAGAAATCGTAGATATTGGGGGACACTTGTGTACAAGTTTGGATTTGTTAGCAAGTGATATAGAATTAAAAAAAGCAAATATTGGCGATATATTGAAAGTGACAAACGCTGGAGCTTATTGCTTTAGCCTTTCAATTTTACACTTTGCAAGCCATGATTTGCCAAAAGAATTTTTGTTATAAAATTTAGTAAAAAAAGGCTTTTGTAAAATTTTTAATATTTTACAAAAGCCTTTAATTTATTTTATTTGGTCTTCTATATTTTCAAATTCCAAATCCTTGGAAAGTTTATTTATAGTATGTATGGTTGATTTCCAATTTTCAACTAAAAATTTTCTTGCCTTATCCAAATTTTTTTCTTTTAAGGCGTTAATTATGTTCATGTGCTCCTTATAAGTTGTGAAATTTTCATCGCCTGTTTCAAAAAAATAAATTTCCATTCTTTCAACTCTTCTTTTTAGCTTATCAATAATTGGTTTTATTTCAGCATTTCCAGAAAGTTCAATGAAAGCATCGTGAAATTCGTTATCTTTTTTTATAGTTTTTAATTGGTCTTTTTTTCTATGAAAATAACTTATATCTTCATTAATATCTTGAATTTTTTCAATAAAATTCTCGTCAATTTTGTCGAAAGCTTCAATCAAAGCAAGCTCCTCCAAGCTATAGATAATTGGATAAATATCTTTTGCTTCACAAGGATTTATAGGAGCAACTATTGTCCAACGATTTGCCTTGGTCATTACTAAGCCCTCGCTTTCAAGTTGCAACAAAGCTTCTCTTACTGGAGTTCTAGAAATTCCCAAATCATCTGAAAGCTCTTGGACTCTAAGTCTTTCGCATGGTTTAAGTTCTCCGCTAATTATTCTTTGTGCAAGCAAATTATAGGCCTCGTCTTTTACAAAAGTCCTGCTTATTTTTTTTATTTTAACTTTATTTTTACTATTCTCGCTCATAAATTCCTCTTTTATCAAATTATTCTATACAAAAATATTATAACAGAAATATAAATATCTACAAACGTTTCATTGAAAAGGATTTAGTGATATGTTATACTCTACTTATAAATATGAGGAGGATATATGAAACTTGTTGCAGGATTTGATACGACAAACGATGCTCTTTTGATGGAAAATTTTTGCAAAAACAAAAAAATAAATGGAGAATTAATTCCAGTTCCAGAAGAATTTGGAGCAGGTTGCGGTTTGGCGTTTAGATTTGATGATGAAAATTTTGAAAAAATAAAAAAAATCCTCAATGATGAAAATATATCGTATAAGATTTTAAAAATTTTAGATATATAATTGTTTTTGATTTGAATTTATAAATAAAGCCATAAAAGTGTTTTATCACAAGGAGATAAAATGAAATTAGTAAAAGATTTACCAGAAGTTTTTGAAGAATTTGCTGAGCAAAGAAAAAATTCTTTTTTGCAAGTTAAAAAAATAAAAGATAGTGGAAAGCCTGTTGTTGGGATGTATTGTACATATTTTCCAAGAGAAATTGCTCAAGCCATGGGAGCAAGAACAGTTTCACTCTGTTCTACATCAGATGAAACTATAAGTGAGGCTGAAAAAGATTTGCCAATTAATCTTTGTCCTTTGATAAAATCATCTTATGGATTTGCAATCACAGACAAGTGTCCATTTTTTCATTTTTCAGATTTGGTAATAGGGGAAACTACTTGTGATGGAAAGCAAAAAATGTATGAGCTTATGGGAGAATTTAAACCAGTTCATGTTATGAATCTTCCTCACAACCAAGGAGAAGATGCCCTTAATCTTTGGGAAAAAGAAGTTATTAGAGTAAAAGAAAAAATTGAAGATACTTTTGGAGTAGAAATTTCTGATGAAAATTTAGAAAATCAAATTAAGCTTGAAAATAAAATTAGAAAAGCTTTCAAAAATCTTGCATCAACTATGGCAAATGATCCAACTCCTATGTCAGGCTATGATTATTTTAAAGTTTTGTATGGTTCAACTTTTAAATTTGATAGGGAAAATCTTGCTGATGAGCTTAATAAATTGGCAGAAAAAATTATGGCAGAATATGATGAAAATCGTCCGAAAAAACCAAGAATTTTAATTACAGGTTGTCCAATCGGTGGAGCAACTGAAAAAGTCATACAAGCTGTTGAAGATAATGGGGCAGTTGTTGTAAGTTACGAAAACTGTACAGGCGAAAAAAATTATGATAGACTTGTAGAAGAAAATACAGACGATCCAATAAAGGCGATTGCAAAAAGATACATAGATATTGGTTGTTCAGTGATGAGCCCGAATAAAAACAGATTTGATTTATTGGATAGGTTAATCGACAAATATAAAGTTGATGCAGTTTTGGATGTAGAGCTTCAAGCTTGCCACACTTATGCAATAGAAACTACATCAATTAGAAAATTTGTAACAGAAGAAAAAAATATCCCATACCTATCTTTGGAAACAGATTTTTCAAAAACAGATATTGGACAAATAAACACAAGAATTGCAGCTTTTATAGAAATGCTTTAAGCTAATAGTGAACTTGGTGTAAGAGGGCAAATCTTTTAATTTTCACTTTAGTTATTTAATGAGATTTAGAAGATTTACTTTCTTTCCAAGTTCAATTTTTTTTAAAAATTTTAAAAATATTGTTTATTTGGTTTTAAGCTAGGATATTATAAAAATATAGAAAGTAGTTGATTATATGCTTGATAAGTATGAAAGAAAAATAGATTATTTGAGAATATCTCTTACAGACCGTTGTAATTATAGGTGCAAATATTGTATGCCAGATGGTCTTTCTTGCAAAAAAAATCATGAAGATATGTTGACTCTAGAAGAGATTAATGAAATAAGCAAAATTTTTGTAAAAAAAGGAATCAAAAAAATAAGACTTACTGGTGGCGAGCCTTTAGTTAGAAAAAATGTAGAAAGTTTGGTAAAAATGCTTGCTGAAATTGATGGACTAAAAGATTTGGCAATGACAACAAACGGATATTTTCTAAAAGAAAAGGCAAAAATTTTGTGGGAAAATGGACTAAAAAGATTAAATATTTCTCTTGATAGCCTTGATTCTGAAAAATATAAGATGATGAGTCAAGGTGGCGATTTAAAAAAAGTCTTTGATGCAATTTCTTATGCTAAAAATTTTACCTATAAAATAAAAATTAATTGTGTCTTGATAAAGGGATTTAATGATGTAGAAATTTATGATTTTATAAAATTTGCCAAAGAAAATGACATAGAGCTTAGATTTATTGAGCTAATGCCAATAGGAGATACGGCAGATTTTTCAAAAGATAAATTTATTTCAAGCGATGAAATTATAAAAAAATTAAATTTAATTCCAATAAAAAATCCCGATACTCATTCGCCGACAAGTCTTTACAAAGTACCAGATTTTGATTATACACTTGGACTAATTGAGCCTTTAAGCCACAAGTTTTGTTCTACTTGCAACAGATTAAGACTTACAGCAGATGGCAAAATTAGACCATGCCTTCATTCGGATTTACAAATAGATTTGAAAAAAGCTATAAGAGAAAATAAGGACATAGAAAAATTGATTGATGAGGCTCTTATGAAAAAACCTCAAAGACATCATTTGGAAAAAGAAGTTATAAAAGAATCCATGTATAGGATAGGAGGATAAATGTTTACACATTTAGACAAAAATGGCAGGGGGCAAATGGTTGATGTTTCTCAAAAAGAAATTAGCCAAAGAGAAGCCATAGCCAAAGGTTCAATTGAATTAAAAAATGAAACGATAGAAACTATAAAAAATGAAAAAATAAAAAAAGGAGATGTTCTTGCTATTGCTCAAGTTGCAGCAATTCAAGCTGTAAAAAATACATCTTCAATAATTCCTATGGCTCATCCACTTTTATTAAATGGAATAAATGTAGATTTTAATTTTGAGGGGAATTTATTATTTTGCCAAGTAAAAGTTAAGTGCCAAGGAAAAACCGGCGTTGAAATGGAAGCTTTGACGGGAGTTTCAGCTGGTCTTTTGACAGTTTATGATATGTGCAAGGCTCTTGATAAGTCTATGACTATAAAAGATATATATTTAGTAAAAAAATCAGGAGGAAAATCTGGTCTTTATGAAAGAAAAAATTTATAATTACGCTTTTGTGGTAATTTCTGATACCAGATCAAGCGGAGAAAATAAAGACGGATGTATTGACGCTTGTGCAAAAACAATGCCAGAAAATTATAAGATGGTTTATAAGTCTATAATTAACGATGATTTGGAAAATATTGAAAATGAATTAAATAAATTGGTTGATGAAAATATCCAATTAATTTTAACATCTGGTGGGACTGGGCTTTCAAAAAGGGACAATACACCAGAGGCAAGTTTAAAAGTAATAGAAAAACAAACGCCAGGCATAAGCGAGGCAATAAGGTTGATTTCAAAAGAAAAAACTCATATGTGGGCCTTATCAAGGGCAGTTTCTGGAATAAAAAATAATTCTTTAATTATAAACCTACCAGGATCTCCCAAGGCTGTCATAGAAAGTATAGAAGGAATTTTGCCTTTTTTAAGTCATGGCTTAGATATATTAGAAGGGGATAATAGTGGACACAATTAACGCAACAGTTTTATCAATAAATATTTCAAAGACAAAGGGTGTGAGAAAGGAACAGATAGGTCAGGGTTTATTTAAAAAAGATTTTGGGCTAGAAAATGATGCCCACGCAGGAAAGTGGCACAGGCAAGTAAGCCTTTTGGCAGTAGAATCAATTAGAAAAATGGAAAATGAAAATCGCAAATTTGCTTTTGGGGATTTTGCAGAAAATATTACAACCCAAGGAATAATTTTGCATGAGCTTCCAATAGGAAAAAAATTAAAAATTGGCGATTGCATTTTGGAAGTTAGTCAAATTGGAAAAGAATGTCACAAGGGCTGCGCCATAAAGCAAAGTGTAGGAAAATGTATTATGCCTTATGAGGGAATATTTGCAAAAGTAATTAAAGAAGGCGTAATAAAAACAGGTGATGAAATTAAAATTTTAGGAGAAGAAAATGAATATTAAAAAAATCGCAATGACAGCTCTAGCAGGAGCATTATTAATCGGAACAGCAGGCTGTGCTAATAACAAAAAAAATGACAACAATTCAAATGAAGCTATGTCAAATTCAAATGCAAGCGTAGAAAAATCAAATGAAAATGCGGGCAATATGGAGAAAAAAGACCTTGTAGTATTCGCAGCAGCTTCAATGACAGAAGCCTTAGAAGAATTAAAAACAGAATTTGAAAAAGAAAATCCAAATCTTAATTTAACATTCAACTTTGATTCATCAGGAACATTAAAAACTCAAATTGATGAGGGAGCAGACTGTGATGTATTTGTTTCAGCAGCTCAAAAACAAATGGATGAACTTGACAAAGAAGAAAAAATAGACAAAGAAACAAGATTTGATTTACTTGAAAATGAAGTAACTCTTGCAGTAGCCAAAGGAAATGAAAAAGAAATCAAAGATTTTAAAGATCTTGAAAAAGATGAAGTAGAAAAAATCGCTCTAGGAAATGCTGACGTTCCAGTTGGACAATATTCAGAAGAAATTCTTAAAAATTTAGGAATTTGGGATAAGATTCAAGATAAAGTTACACTTGGTTCAAATGTAAAAGAAGTTACATCATGGGTAAGTGAAAAAGCTGCTGATTGTGGAATAGTTTATAAAACTGACGCAAAAACAGCAGGACTTGAAACAGTAGCAGTAGCTGATGATTCAATGCTAGAAAATAAAGTAATTTATCCAGCAGCTTTACTTAAAAATTCAAAAAATCCAGAAGAAGGCAAAAAATATTTAGAATTTTTAAAAGGCGAAAAAGCATCAGAAATTTTAGATAAATATGGATTTAAGCCATTAAATAAAGGCATTAAATAAATAGATATGGACTTATATCCTTTATATAATTCAATAAGGATTGCAAGTATATCATCGGTAATAATATTTTTTCTTGGTATATTTGCAGCCTATTATATTAAAAAATTACCTGCAAAAGTAAAGGGGGCAATAGATGTGGTATTAACCTTACCCTTGGTATTGCCTCCTACTGTTGTAGGATTTTTTCTAATAAAAATTCTAGGAACAAATTCGCCACTAGGAAAAATCGCAGTAGAATATTTTAAATTTCCTCTTATAATGAATTGGTATTCAGCAATTTTTGCAACAGTTATAGTAACATTTCCTTTGATGTATAGAACAACTAGAGGAGCTTTTGAAGCTTATAACCAAAATTTATCATACGCTGCTCAAACTTTGGGCAAGTCAAATACATGGATTTTTTGGAAAGTTTTGATGCCAAATTGCAAAAAAGGCGTTATGGCAGGTTTAGTTTTATCATTCGCAAGAGCCCTTGGAGAATATGGAGCAACATCCATGGTAAGCGGTTACACTCCAGGAAAAACTGCAACCATTTCAACAACTGTTTATCAATTTTGGAGAATCGGTCAAGACGCTGTTGCTTATAAGTGGGTTATGATAAATGTTTTGATTTCATTTGTTGTTCTTGTTGCCATAAATTTCTTAGAAGATACAAATCCAAAGGAAAAAAATTATGCTTGATGTTGAAATAAAAAAAGAATTTACAAATTTTAAACTTGATGCAAAATTTACAAATGAAGAAGGAATTTTGGGAATTTTGGGAGCGTCAGGTTCTGGCAAAAGCTTAACCCTAAAAGCAATAGCAGGAATTATAAAACCAGATTATGGAAGAATAGTTTTAAATGATAGAATCCTTTTTGATAAAGATAAAAAAATAAATATACCAACCAAAGATAGAAAAGTTGGCTATCTATTTCAAGATTACGCACTTTTTCCAAATATGACAGTTTATGAAAATATAAAAACTGGACTTAGGGGAAAAAATAGAAATTCTGAAAAAATAATAAATAAAAAATTAGAAGAACTTCATATTGGACATATAAAAAATTCAATGCCAGAAATGATTTCTGGTGGAGAAAAACAAAGAGCAGCTCTTGCAAGAATTTTGGTAAACGAACCAGAAATTCTTTTGTTAGACGAGCCATATTCAGCAATCGATGGATATTTGAGATGGTCAATTGAGCTTGAAGTTAGAAAAATTATAGAAGAATATAAAATACCAACCCTTTTTGTCTCCCACGATAGAGATGAAATATACAGAATGTGCGATGACATTGTAATAATGACAAAAGGAAAATCAGAAGCAAAAAAACCAACCAAGGAGCTTTTTCATAATCCAGAAACCATGGCAGCAGCAGAGCTATCAGGTTGCAAAAATTTCTCAAAAGTTGAAAAAATTGGAGAAAATATTTATAAAGCCAAGGCTTGGAACCTTGATTTAGATTTAGAAAAAAATCACAATGAAAAATTTATAGGCATAAGAGGTCATGATGTAGAAATTTCCAAAAATAAAAAAGAAAAAAATTCTTTCCAAATGGAAATAATAAAAGAAATCGACCAAACTTTCAACACTTGCCTACTAATAAGAAAAAAAAAAGGCGAAGGACAAATTACAGTTTTTATAGAAAAAGAAAAATGGGAAAAATTGAAAAAGGAAAAAGAGCTTTATTTCACTTTTGATGAAGAAAATATAATGTTTTTAAAATAAAAGCTAGGATTACCCTAGCTTTTTTCTTTTGCTATATTTTTTACAGCTTCTATCGTTTTTTCTATTTCTTCTTTTGTGTTATAAAATGATAGGCTCATCCTTACTATGCCTTGTTTTTTTGTTCCCATTTTTTCGTGAAAAAGTGGGGCACAGTGGCTGCCTGCTCTTACGCAAATTTCGTAATCATCCCATAGTTTCATTGCTATATAATTTGCTGGAATATCTTTTATATTAAATGAAATTATTGGAACGTGTTTTAAATTTATATTTGAATAAAATTTTATTCCATCAATTTCTTCTAAGCCCTCATATAAAATTTTTGTAAGCTCATTTATATCCTTTTGAGGATTTTTTTTCAAAAATTCTATGGCACTTTTTAGTCCTGCAAAGGAATGAACATTTGCAGTTCCTGGCTCAAATAAATCTGGCAAGACATGAGGCTGTGTTTTTGAAAATGAATCAAAACCTGATCCACCAGCAAAAACTTGTTTGAAATCAAAATCCCCATTTACAATAAATCCACCCGTTCCTTGTGGAGCGTGAAGTCCCTTGTGGCCTGTAAATAAAAATATTGATTCGGGATATTTTTTTATATCAAAAGGCACATATCCTGCAACTTGGGCCCCATCAATTATTAATTTAAGATTGTTTTTCTTGCAAATTTCATAAGCCTTATCAAGGTCTGTCAAAACTCCTGATACGTTTGATGCTCCTGTAATTACTAGGGCTTTTGTATTTTTTTTGACTAAACTTTCGATTTTTTCAAGATCAAGGCTAAAATCATCTTTTATATCGATAAAAGAAAGCTCTGTTCCGTTTTTTGCCAAATCATAAAGAGGTCTTAGGACAGAATTGTGTTCTGCAAGACTTGTTATGACGTGGTCGCCTTTTGTAAAAAGTGATTTTATCACAAAATTTAGGGCGAAAGTTATGTTTGGACATAAAACCACATTTAAGGGATTGTCCATACCGAAATAAGAGCCGACATTTTTTCTAGTTTGCATTAATAAATTTAGGGCATCAAGGCTAACCTTGTAGGCTCCTCTTGAGGGATTGCCAAAAGATTTTGAATTTATTGCATTATAAACTGCCCTTGCGACTGATTCGTCCTTGTCGATTGTAGTTGCAGCATTATCAAGATAAATCATAAGCTTTAACCTCTGGCTTTCTGTCATTTTCTTTATAAATAAGCACAAACTTTTCTTCAAAATCGAGCTTATATTTTGAAAAAATTTCTTTTACTTTTTCATCAAATTTTTTTTCATACCTAAGACAAAGTCCGCAACCTGCATCAATTTCTGGCAAAAGAGGGACTAGCCTTGCCCTAATATTTTCACTTTCGACTTTGCTTAGGGCAAGATAGGCTAAATTTGACGATTTGAAAGTATAAATTACATATTCCATTATGGTCTAATGGTGTGATGAGTTCTCATTAATGAAGAAATTTCGTACATATTTGAAACTCTTCCAACTTTTAATTCTTCCTTTACTCCATAGTGGTCAAGGCAAAGACCGCAAGAGATAATTTCAACTCCATTATCAGCAAGTTTTTTCAAATCTTCTATGGTATTTTCTCTTTGTGTTGTCAAAAATACTCCCTTGTTGTAGCAAATTACATATTTTGGAAGAACATCAGCTTCAGTTATTGAAACTAAGAAGCTTTCCAAAAGAGATTTTGAGAAATCTTCATCTCCATCTCCGATTTTATCAGAATCAAAAACTACAACATAAGAAGAAGATAGGCTTTCTTCCTTATCATCTTTCTCTGTTTTTTCTTCATTTTTATTAAAAGTTAATTTGAAAACTCCATCTTCTTTTTCTTCGATTTCAATATCAAAGTTAGTTTCTTTTGCAAGTTTTTTCAAATTTTCTACAGCAATATCTTCATTTACAAGCACATAAAAATTTTCTTCTCCATTTTTAATTTCTCTTTTTGCCATAATTACAGGCATTGGACATTCGATTCCTCTAGCATCAATTTCTTTCATTTTCATACTCCTTTATTTTTATTCGATAAATATTGATTTATCATATTTTTTACTTATTTGACCAACAATTTTTGCATTTATATTATTTTTTCTTAATTCTTCCAAGGCGTCTTTTGCATCATCCTTATGAATACTTACCAAAAGTCCTCCAGATGTTTGAGGATCGTATAAAACTTCCTCAAGAGCAAAGTCGTCAACAAGAAATTCCACCATATTTTCCATATGCATTCTGTTTCTTTGTCCTCCCTTGGTAAAAACAAATTCGCTTGCAGCTTTTTTTGCTCCATCAAGGATTGGGATATTTTTAGAATCAATTATGGCAGAATATTTATCGCCAAGCATTTCTGATAAGTGGCCCATAAAAGAAAAACCAGTAACATCAGTAGCTGAGCTTATCCTATATTTTTCCAAAATCTCCTTGGCATATTTATTTAAAAATATCATAGAAGAAATGGCCTTATCCATCTCCTCTTGACCAAGAATATCAATCCCGTAGGCGTTTGTAACTAAAGTTACACCCAAAGGCTTGGTTAAAATCAAAATATCTTTTTCATTTGGCGTATTATTTTTCCAAACCTTATCAATATCGACTTTTCCCGTTACAGAAAGTCCGTATTTTATTTTTGGATCATGAATTGAATGACCGCCTACAAGAGATGCACCAGCTTCTATAACCTTGCTTGCACCTCCTTGGAGAATTTTTTTCAAAATATTTATATTTTCATCTTCAGGAAACAAAACAATATTTAGCCCACAAATTGGTTCTGCTCCCATAGCATAAATATCTGATAGGGCATTTGCCGCAGCGATTTGTCCAAAAATATATGGGTCAGAAACCATCGGCGGAAAAAAATCTAGGGTAGATACAATTCCATTATTTTTATCAACTCTTACAAGGGCACAATCGTCCATGGTATCGTATCCAATCAAAACATCATCTCTTTTAAAATTTTTAATAGAAGATAAAGTTTCGCCTAGACTTTCTTGGGGGATTTTCGCATTACAACCCCCGCAAACTTCTAGTTCTATATTAGACATATCTTCCTTCTTTCTATAAATTATTGAATTTTAAAGAATATATTTAAATTATACTATAGGAAAAATTTAATGAAAGAAAAAATTTAAATAGAAATTTTTCAAAAAATTTCGTAAAAAAATAAAAATTTAAAATAGAAAAATATTAAAAAATAAAAATTAAAAAATTTTTTTGAAAACATTTTTAAAAAGTATTGCATTTTGATGTGTGATATGTTACTATAATGCCAGAAGAAGTTCTAGAAAGGAGAAAAGATTGAAAGAGAGTTTTAATATAGTTTTAAATGAAAGAAATTTGGAAGATTTAGCTGATTTAAGTTTTATTAATGAAGAAGAATCTTCAAAAGCTCAAAAATTTCATGCGAGCTTTCCCCAATATTCTGTAACACCATTAAAAAGATTAAACAATCTTGCAGATTTATTTGGTGTGGAGGATATATTTGTCAAAGACGAGTCATTAAGATTTGGTCTCAATGCTTTTAAAGTTTTGGGAGGATCTTATGCTATGGCAAAATACATAGCCCAAAAACTTGATATGGATTTAGATGATCTACCTTATGAGAAATTGATTTCTCCTGAAATCAAAGAAAAATTAGGCAAGGTAACTTTTATTACAGCAACTGATGGAAATCATGGTAGAGGAGTTGCTTGGACAAGCCAACAATTAGAACAAGATTGTGTGGTATTGATGCCTGACGGATCAGCTCTTGAAAGAAGAGATAATATCAGAAAAACTGGCGCTAAATGTGACATTATGGATGGACTTAACTACGATGCTTGCGTAAGGCTTGCCAATAAATATGCTGAAGAAAAAGGATATATTATGGTTCAAGATACAGCTTGGGAAGGATATGAAGAAATTCCTACATGGATCATTCAAGGATATTCAACTCTTGCAAAAGAAGCATCTGATCAATTAAAAGAAGCAGGCAAAAAACCAACTCACATCTTTTTACAAGCAGGAGTAGGCTCTTTTGCAACTGGAGTAACAGGATTTTTCTCAGACGAATTTAAGGGAAGTGAGAAACCTTTTATAGGACTAATCGAACCAGAAAAAGCAAATTGTAACTACTTAACAGCAAAAATAAACGACGGCAAAATCCACAACGTTGAAGGCGAAATGAATACAATCATGGCAGGACTTGCTTGTGGAGAACCAGTTACTGTTGGATACCCAATTTTAAAATCTTACGTTGACGCATTTTTATCAGTTCCAGATAGTGCAGCTGCAAGAGGAATGAGAATTTTGGGAAATCCAATTGGAGAAGATGAGAGAGTTATATCTGGAGAATCTGGAGCAGCAACTGTTGGAGCTGTTAGTGAAATTTTACAAAGAGAAGATTTAAAAGATATAAAAGAAAAATTAAAATTAGATGAAAATTCAGTAATTTTATTTATCTCAACAGAAGGCGATACAGACTTCGAACACTACAGAAAAGTAGTTTGGGATGGATATTATACAAACGATGAAAAATTTGAATATAAAAAAATAATTAGATAGGAGAAAAAATTAATGACACAAGATATTAACAAATTATTAGAAAAATTAGAAGGCTTAGATTTTGAAAACTTATACCACGATGACTTTTTCCACACATGGGATAAATCACAAGATGAACTTGAAGCAATTTTTACAGTTGCTGATACATTAAGAGCAATGAGAGAAAAAAATATTTCTCCAAAAATCTTTGATTCAGGACTTGCTATTTCATTATTTAGAGATAATTCAACAAGAACAAGATTTTCATACGCATCAGCTGCAAATATGCTAGGACTTGAAGTTCAAGACTTAGACGAAGGAAAATCACAACAAGCTCACGGTGAAACTGTAAAAGAAACAGCTAACATGATTTCATTTATGGCTGATACAGTTGGAATAAGAGATGATATGTATATAGGCAAAGGCTACAAATATATGAAAGACTTTGCTGAATATGTACAAGAAGGATATGATCACGGCGTTCTTGAACAAAGACCACACCTTGTAAATCTTCAATGCGATATTGACCATCCAACTCAAGCTATGGCAGATTTACTTCACGTAATTCACGAATTTGGTGGAATTGAAAATCTTAAAGGTAAAAAAGTTGCTATGACTTGGGCTTATTCTCCATCTTATGGTAAACCACTTTCAGTTCCTCAAGGAATTTCAGGTTTATTTACAAGATTTGGAATGGATGTAGTTTTAGCTCATCCAGAAGGATATGAAATAATGCCAGAAGTTGAAGAAATTGCAGAAGAAAATGCTAAAAAATACGGCGGAAGCTTTACAAAAACAAATTCAATGGAAGAAGCTTTCAAAGATGCTGATATAGTTTATCCAAAATCTTGGGCACCATTTGCAGCTATGGAAGAAAGAACAGACCTTTATGCAAAAGGAGATCAAAAAGGAATTGATGAGCTTGAACAAAGACTTCTTGAACAAAACAAAGAACACATGGATTGGGCTTGTACAGAAGAAATGATGAAACTTACAAAAGATGGTAAAGCTTTATACATGCACTGTCTTCCAGCAGATATAACAGGACTTTCATGCGAAGATGGAGAAGTTGACGAATCTGTATTTGATAGATATAGAGATCCACTTTACAAAGAAGCAAGCTTTAAACCATATATAATTGCTGCAATGATCTTCTTACAAAAAGTTAAAGATCCTAAAGCTACAATTGAAAAATTAATTGAAGCTAACAAAGAAAGATTAGTTGACAAAGAAGACGAAAATAAATAAGAATTTTAAAATTTAAAAGGAGATTTAAATGACAGAAATTAATTATGATTTAGTAAAAGAAACTGCTCAAAATTATTCAGAAGATATGAATGCTTTCTTGAGAGATTTAATCTTAAAACATGGAGAATCTTGCGAAGAAGGCGATAAATCAAAAAGAATAAAAGAAGAAATGGAAAAACTAGGCTTTAATAAGGCTTGGATTGATGGTCAAGGAAATGTACTTGGCGAAATGGGTACAGGCGAAAAACAAATCGCATTTGATGGTCACATTGACACAGTAGGAATTGGAAATATTGATAACTGGGAATTTGATCCATACGAAGGATTTGAAGATGAAAATTTAATCGGTGGTCGTGGTGGCTCAGACCAATTAGGTGGAATCGTATCAGCAGTTTACGGCGCAAAAATCATGAAAGATTTAGGATTCTTAAATGATAAATATAGAGTTTTAGTTACAGGAACAGTTCAAGAAGAAGACTGTGATGGAAACTGCTGGTTATATATGATTGAAGAAGAAGGAATCAGACCAGAATTTGTAGTTTCAACAGAACCAACAGACGGTGGAATCTACAGAGGACAAAGAGGAAGAATGGAAATTCGTGTAGAAGTTAAAGGTGTTTCTTGCCACGGTTCAGCTCCAGAAAGAGGAGATAACGCAATTTATAAAATGGCAAAAATCCTTAATGAAATCGAACAATTAAACGAAAATCCAGCAGACGATTCAGTAGAAATAAAAGGTCTTGTAAAAATGCTTGACGAAAAATACAATCCTGAATACAAAGAAGCAAACTTCTTAGGACGTGGAACAGTTACAACAAGCCAAATTTTCTATACTTCTCCATCAAGATGTGCAGTTGCAGATTCTTGTGCAATTTCACTTGATAGAAGAATGACAGCTGGAGAAACATGGGAGTCTTGCATAAAAGAAATTGAAGATTTACCATCAGCTAAAAAATTCGGCGCAAAAGTTACAATGTATGATTACGAAAGACCATCATGGACTGGCGTAAGCAAAAAACAAGAATGCTATTTCCCAACATGGGTAATTCCAGAAGATCACGAAGTAACAAAAGCATTAGAAAGAGCATACAAAGGTCTTTATGGAGATAAGAGAATAGCTCCAAATGTAGAAAAAGAAATTGAAAAGAGAAAAGATTTACCATTAACAGATAAATGGACATTCTCAACAAACGGTGTTGCTATAATGGGAAGACACAATATTCCAGTAATAGGATTTGGACCAGGAGCAGAAGATCAAGCTCACGCACCAAACGAAGTTACATTCAAACAAGACTTAGTAACTTGTGCAGCAACATACGCAGTTCTTCCACTTGAATATATAAAATAAATTAAAAATATCAAGAAAGGTTTAAGCCTTTCTTGATATAAATTTTATAGATTTTTATAAATTTGACTTTAAAATAGCAAAATAAATAATCAGTTTTTATAAAAATAAAATAAGTCATTTGCACTTTTTTGGCGGAAGACTTTCTTATAAAAAATTGCTTATTTAAAAATATACTAGAAAAATAAAAAAGAGAGGGAAGTTCTCCTACCCTCATCTTTGTAAATTTTTCAAAAAAATTATAGAAAAAGAAAACGCTATTTTGGTCGGTTTGAAAAATAAAAACCCATAAAAAAGGAGTAAAAAATGAGTGAATTTATGAGACCTATACCTTTTAAAGACCTAATGGATTGGGCTTTGGAAGAATATAAGAATGAAGGTTCTATTTTTGGAATTAAAAAAGAAAAATTCTACAAAAATGAATCAGGAAAAATGTTAAAAACTGTTTTTGGCGATGAGATTTCATCAGCAGTAGGCCCTGCAGCAGGTCCTCAATCTCAACTTGCCCAAAATATTCTAGCATCCTATCTTGCAGGAGCAAGATTTATTGAGCTAAAAACAGTTCAAAAACTTGATGGAGTAGATATACAAAAAGCTGTTGCAAAGCCATGTATAAATTCGGAAGATGAATGTTATAACTGTGAATGGTCAACAGAGCTTACAGTAAAAGAAGCTTACAATGAATATGTAAAAGCATATTTTGCAATTATTGCTTTGGCGAAAGAATTAAATATTTCTGATAAAAAAGATTTTGCTTACAATATGTCAGTAGGTTATGATCTTGAAGGAATAAAATCTGAAAAAATTGATACATATATTGAAAATTTAAGAAATGCTAAAGACACAGAAGTATTTAAAGAATGTAAATTATATCTTGAAGAAAATATCGATAAATTTTCAAAATTTGATAAAAAAGATTTAGAAAAAATCAGCACAAATATTTGTGATTCTATAACACTTTCAACCCTTCACGGTTGTCCTGCAGAAGAAATTGAAAAAATTGCATCATATCTAATAGATGAAAAGAAAATATCTACATTTATAAAATGTAATCCAACAATGTTAGGTTACGAATATGCAAGAAAAACTCTTGATGATATGGGCTTTGATTATATTTCTTTTACAGATTTCCATTTCAAAGATGACCTTCAATACGAAGATGCAGTTGTTATGATTGAAAGATTATTAGAACTTGCAAAGAAAAATGATCTTGCCTTTGGTGTAAAGCTTACAAATACTTTCCCAGTTGATGTAAAAAGAAATGAACTTCCAGCAGAAGAAATGTATATGTCAGGAAGAGCTCTTCTTCCATTAACTATTTCTATGGCAGCTATGCTTTCAGAAAAATTTGATGGCAAACTTCCAATGTCATATTCTGGTGGTGCTGATGCTAGAAATATTAAAGAAATTTTTGAAGCTTTAGGTCAACCAATTACAGTTGCTACAACAATTCTTAAACCAGGTGGATATTTAAGATTTAACCAATTGGCAAAAGAAACTGAGGATTTATTAAGCGATAAACTCCACGATGTTGATGTAGAAAAAACTGTAAAACTTAGAGATAAAATCATAAACGAATGGGTTAATAATAAATTATACAGAGAAAAAGTTGGATCAAGAAAAACAAATTCAACTCTTCCACTTACAGATTGCTACAAGGCTCCTTGTAAAGATGGTGGATGTCCAATCCAACAACAAATTCCTGAATATTTGCAATTAGTTGCTGAATGTGAATACGATAAGGCGATTGAAGTTATTGCGATGGACAATACAGCACCAACAATTCTTGGAAAACTTTGTGCACATTATTGCCAAGATCATTGTACAAGAGTTGACTATGAAAAGAGCCTTCAAATAAGAGATATGAAACTTATAGCAGCTGATAAGGCTCAAGATAAGTTTGTAGAAAATATTAAAGAATCAGAAATAAAATCAGACAAAAAAGTTCTTGTTATAGGAGCAGGTCCTGGTGGAATTGCTGTAGCATCTTATCTAAGAAGAAATGGAATGAACGTTACAGTAAGAGAAAAATTATCAAAACCTTACGGAATTGTAAGCCATGTTATTCCTAAATTTAGAATTTCTGATGAACAAATCGAAAGAGATTACCAAATTGCTGTAAAACAAGGCGTAAAATTTATTTTTGATTCTGAAGTAAAAGAATCTTACGAAGAATTGAAAAAAGATTATGATTATATAATTGCAGCAACAGGTGCTTGGGAGAAGGGAAGATCTCCAGTAAAAGAAGGAAGCGAAAATATCCTTGATGCTCTTGATTTCTTATGGGATGTAAGAATGAATGGCAAGGCAAATGTTGGTAAAAAAGTTGCAGTTGTAGGTGCAGGAGATGTAGCTATGGATTGTACAAGAACTGCAGCAAGACTTGATGGAGTTGAAAGCGTAGCCTTAGTTTATAGAAGAACAGAAGCTTACATGCCTGCAACTCAAGAAGAAGTAAATGATGTTAAAGAAGAAGGACACAAAATTTATGAATTAGTAGCTCCTTATTCTTATGACGGAAAAGTTTTAAAATGCGAAAAAATGGAGCTTGGGGCATTTGATGAATCTGGAAGAAGATCAATCAATTCAACAGGAGAAAAACTTGATCTTGAATTTGATACAGTAATTGGTGCAACAGGTGCAAGAGTTGACACAAGCGCATTCAAAGAAAATAATATTAATTTAGATGATTGGGGCAATGTAAAAACTACAGAAAATTACGAAACAAATATCGACAATGTTTATGTAATTGGAGATTGTAGAGCTGGAGCAAGCACTATTGTAAAAGCAATGGGAGAAGCAAAAGCAGTTTGTCTTGATATTTTAGCAAAAGAAAATCTAGAAAATGATTTTGAAAAATTTGAAGTTAAAGAACAAAACAAAATAATTTTTGAAAAAAGAGGAAGACTTCAAGAAAAAATCCAAGGCAAAAATGAAGGATACAGATGTTTAAAATGTAATCAAATTTGTGAAATGTGTACAGAAGTTTGTCCAAACAGAGCAAACGTAGCAATAAAAGTTGATGGATTTGAAAATCTTCATCAAATAATCCACTTAGATGGAATGTGTAACGAATGTGGCAACTGTGGATTCTATTGCCCACACGCAGGACGTCCTTACAAAGATAAACTTACAGTATTTTGGACAAAAGAAGACTTTGATGATTCAACAAATACAGGTTTCTTAAAAGATGGTAATAAATATCTAGTTAGACTTGAAAATGGCAAAGTAATTGAAACAGAAAACTTAGATGATTTGTCAGAAAATATGCAAAAATTAATAAAAGCTATCGAAGAAAACTATGCTTACTATATAAAGCCAAGTGAAATTTTAAATTCATAAGGAGATAAGATGATATTATCAAATTGCCTAATAATTACAAACGATGAAAATAATAATTTTTATGAAAACGGCGCAGTTTTAATCAAGGACAAATTAATAGAAGATGTTGGAGAAAATCAGGATATTTTAAAAAAATATCCTGATGAAGAAGTAATTGATTTAAAAGGAAAACTTCTTATGCCAGGAATGATTTGTGCTCACTCACATATTTATTCAGCTTACGCAAGAGGAATGGCAGTTTCAAAACCAACAGATAATTTCTTTAATGTCTTAGAAAATTTGTGGTGGTCTCTTGATAGGGAGCTTACAACAGAAGATGTAAGATTAAATGCCCTAACAACTTATATGGAATCAATAGCTAATGGAGTTACAACAGTAATTGACCACCATTCAGGACCAAATTCTGTAGAAAATTCTCTATTTACTCTTGGAGAAGCTGCAAAAGAAGTAGGAATTAGAACAAATCTTTGCTACGAGCTTTCAGATCGTGATGGAGCTGAAATTAGAGATAAAGAAATAAAAGAAAACGTAGATTGGATTAAATATTCTCAAAAAGAAAATGATGATATGCTAAGAGGATTATTTGGACTTCACGCATCTTTTACTCTTTCAGATGAGTCATTAGAGAAAGCTCTTGATGCAATGGATGGAGTTTATAACGGCTTCCATGTTCACGTAGCAGAAGGAATCGAAGACCAATGGGATTGTCAAAGAAAATATGGCAAAAGAATTGTAGAAAGATTAAATGATTTTGGCATAATAAATGAAAATTCCTTAGCTATCCACTGCGTTCATATAAACGGAAGAGAAATGGATATATTAAAGAAAAATAATACTCCAGTAATTTTCAATCCAGAATCAAATATGAACAACGCAGTAGGAGTTCCTCCAGTAAATAGATTTTTTGAAAAAGGATTAAAAGTAGGAATAGGAACAGATGCCTATACAAACGATATGTTTGAATCAATGAAAGTTGCAAATATAATCCAAGCTCACAATACCCAAGATCCAACAAAAGGATTTGGAGAAACTTTGGAAATGCAATTTAAAAATAACCCTGACATAGTTTCACATTTCCTAAACAATGAAGTAGGAAGAATTAAAAAGGGAGCTTATGCGGATTTAATTACATTTAATTATGATCCATACACTCCAATCAACAAAGACAATTGGGGTGGACATAGCCTATTTGGTCTAACAGGAAGACTTGTAAACGATACAATTATAAATGGAAAATTTGTAATGAAAGATAAAATAATTACAACAGTCGACCAAGCCAAAATCCATGCAGATTCAAGACAAAGAGCTGCAAAAGTTTGGAAAAATCTTTAAAATTTATTAAGCTAGTTTATTTTTTAAACTAGCTTAATAAATAAAATTCTTATTTAAATATTTTATGAACTTATTTTTAAAATATAAGAAAAAATTTTTTTATTAATTTATTTGTTTAAATTATAAGTAAATGTATCATATTATTGGAGTTTAAAAAATTCTAATATAGGATATAGAAAAAATTTATATCAAAAAAAAGGAGATGAGATGGGAAAAAAAGAAAAAAAAGAAAAAAACACAAACACGTCCTTGTTTGACATGGATGCAAATCCGAGTTTTAAAAGGAGTTTGCCAATAGCCCTCCAACATTTATTAGCAATGATAGTAGGTAATACACTTCCGGCAATCGTTCTTACAGGACAGTTAGCGAATACAGAATTTGCAGTATCAGCTCAAGATGCAGTTTATTTGATTCAAGCTGGAATGTTTGTAGCTGCAATAGCAACATTTTTGCAATTATACCCAGTATTCAAAGTCGGAGCAAAACTTCCAGTAATTATGGGAGTAAGTTTTGCCTATATTCCAGTTTTAACATCAATAGGTTTAAAATATGGATTGGGAGCAGTTTATGGAGCTCAATTGGTTGGTGGTGTCATAGCATTTATAGTTGGAATGAACATAAAAAGAATTTATAAATTCTTCCCACCAATGGTTTCAGGAACAGTAGTTTTAACAATTGGACTTTCACTTTATTCAGTTGCCTTAAATTATATGGCAGGAGGAAATGGAAATCCGAACCAAGGAGATTTAGTTTATTGGGGTGTAGCATTTTTAACTTTAGCAGTAACTCTTTGCTGTAATATGTTTGGAAAAGGAATTATAAAACTTGCAGCTATTTTAATAGGAATTGGCGTTGGATATGTTGCATCAATATTTTTTGGAATAGTTAATTTTGATGGAGTAAAAGAAGCCGCTTGGGTAACTCTACCAAGAATTATGCCATTTAAATTAGAATTTCCAATTGATGCAGTTATTACAATGTCAGTAATGTTTGTTGTAAATTCAATTCAAGCTGTAGGAGATTTATCATCAACAACAGCTGGAGGACTTAATAGAGTTCCAACAGCAGATGAGCTTGAAGGTGGAATTAAAGCAAACGGTTTAGCTTCAGTGATTGGTTCATTAATTGGTGGAATGCCAACAGCAACTTACAGCCAAAACGTAGGAATAGTTTCACTTACAAAAGTTGTTGCAAGAAAAGTTTTTGCAATCACAGCAAGCCTTATTCTTGTTGCAGGATTTATTCCAAAATTTGGAGCTTTGATGCTTTCAGTTCCACAAGCGGTTATTGGTGGTGCAACAATTACAGTTTTTGCACAAATAACAATGAGCGGAATGAAATTAATAATGTCAGACGAAATGAGCTCAAGAAATGTAACCATAGTAGGACTTGGAATAGCGCTTGGAATGGGAATTGTTCAACTAGGCGATCAGGCTTTAGCACAATTTCCAGAATGGTTTAGAATGGTATTTACATCATCACCTGTAGTTTTAGCAACTTTAGTAGTTTTCTTACTAAATATAATAATGCCAAAGAAAACTATAGCAGAAGAAGAAGCTGAAAGAAAGGCGATGGATGATAAATAATAATAATTTTGTTTTAAAAATAAAATTATTATAAGGGGAGTTTTAAAATAGCTCCCTTCCTTACGGAAAAAAATAAAAATAAAAGAGAAGGAAAATTTTTATGGAAAAAGAAAAAAAATTTAGCGGACTTTTTAGTTTCGACGGAGAGGTAACTACAAAAGAGGCGTTGCCACTTGCCTTTCAACACGTTGTAGCAATGATTGCAAGTTGTATTACACCACCAATAATGCTTGCAGGAGCAAGTGGACTTTCACCAAAAGATACAATGATTTTAATTCAAATTGCCCTTATAGGCTCAGCACTTACAACTTTATTGATGATTTATCCAATTAAAATTATAGGATCAAGACTTCCTATGATATTTGGGGTTTCATTTGCGTATGTACCTACAATGATTGGACTTGCCAATCAATTTGGAGCTCGAGGCCCTGTTGAAGTTGTTGCCATAGTATTGGGAGCGCAAATCGTTGGTGGAATTTGTTCAATACTTTTTGGACTAGGATTAAAATACATAATGCCACTTTTCCCACCACTTGTTTCAGGAACAGTAGTTTTAGTAATAGGACTTTCACTTTATCCTGTAGCTATGAATTATATGGGAGGAGCAGGAAGCGTAGAAGTTGCAGGCTGGGGAGCTTGGCAAAATTGGTTAGTCGGAGGAATAACTTTAATATTAGGACTTGGATTTACACATTTTGGAAAAGGAATGTTTAAACTTGCAAATGTATTATTTGCTATGATTATTGGATTCATAGTATCAATGTTTTTTGGAATGGTAGATTTTTCTCCAGTAAAAGAAGCAGGTTGGATTTCAGTTGTAGAACCATTTCACTTTGGAATTGCTTTTGAGCCATCAGCAATAATTTCAATTACAATTATTTTTATAGTAACAGCAATTGAAGGAATAGGAGATATGACTTCAACAACAGTAGGTGGTATGGATAGGATTCCTACACCAAAAGAATTAAGAGGTGGAATTGTTGGATATGGTGTTGCAAACTTAGTTGGAGCGATTTTTGGATGTCTTCCAACAGCTACATTTTCACAAAATGCAGGAATAGTTTCAATAAATAAGGTAGTAAATAAAAAAGTATTTACTCTCGCATCTTTGATAATTTTAGTATCAGGACTTGTTCCAAAATTATCATCAATTCTTACAACAATTCCTTATCCAGTTTTGGGAGGAGCAACACTTTCAATTTTTGCTGCTATAACAATGAACGGAATTAGAATGATCGCAAGCCAACCTCTAAGTGGAAGAAATACTTCAATAGTTGGAGTTTCTGTAGCTCTTGGTGTTGGATTTACTACAGTAGTTGCAAGCGCACAAAATGCTGGCGTTTTCTTTATGCCAGAAGAATTAACAGTAGCAATCGGATCATCACCAGTTGTACTTGCAGCAATTTCTGCAGTTTTAATGAACTTAATTATTCCAGAAAAAGAAGAAGATAAAGCAAAAGAAGATTCTTTAGCAAATCTTGAACTAGAAGAATTAGAAGAAGAATAAAATTTAAAAAGCTTAAAATTTATAATAAAATAAAAGAAAAGTCTATAATATTGCGTTAAATATTTTACGCAATATTATAGACTTTTTAATATTTAACAGATGGTAATTACAAATATCTGTCACAAATAGATATGTAGAAATTAATATAATTTCTCCAAAGTTTGAAATCAATAGAAAGAACATCTAAAGCCATATAAAAATATTTTTTTGACTCTAATAGCAAATCTATAAATATAGAATTTTTGAATAACGGACGTTCAAAAGAATTGGTCTCAAAGAAGTATCTATTTGTATAAATATTAAAATGATTATTGTCAAAATCAACTGAAAAATCCTCTATATCATCTAATATTTGCCTTCCATAAGAAAAATAATTATGAGAAAGACATAATTCTTCAAAAACTTTTTCGTTAATAGGATAGCCAGAAGTAAGATTAAATACTTTTAAGGCTATTTTGGCAAATGAATATTTGTCATAGGCATATTCTATTTCTTCATTGTGAGTTAAGATTTTATTATATTTATATACATATTTTTCTTTATATAATCCATATAATGTTTTAGTTATGTTTTCAGATATAAACGTATCATCTTCAATATTTAAAGATTTAAGAAAAGATTTGTTATTAGAATATTGCTCTAATAAAACCAAAAGATCTATCGGTTCGTAAACTTTTTGTGAATCGTATATCTTATCAAGTATAAATAATGACATGAAATGGTTATGAGAAAATACAATCAAATTCTCTAAGTTTGAACCGAATAATTTAAATTCTTTTCTAAATAATAAAGGGTACAGAGAATAAAGAGAAATTGATTGTAAATTTTTATTTTTGTTTAAAAACGGCATATTTACAAGGATAGTAGTTTTGATTTGCTGGTTAATAAAATTTGAAAAATAAATCCATTCGGATTCAGAAATTTCAAGAATTTGCTTGATGTCATTAATTTGCATAAAATTACTCCAATTTATCATTTTTTAAATTAATTTTAAATAAAGAAGGAATACCAATTGTAAATAATAATAAAAAGATTCCAGCTCCTACAAAAACTATATATACTGATATTATTTCAAATAAGTATCCAAATAATAACATACTTAGTGGCAAAGACACTTGAGTTAATGTGTTTAATATACTAAAAACCCTTCCTTGAAATTCTTGAGGGATATTTAGTATAGACCAGCTTGACAGAAGTATATTACATATAGTAATTGAAATACCGATTATTAAGAAATATCCTGCCAATATAATAGACCAAATATTTTTAGTTAATTCTAATGTTAATAACAAACCTAACACAAAAGTTACTAAAGATATTAAGCTTATAGAATTTCTAGCAATATTTAAAGTTTTTTGGGATTTAATTTTTGATGAAATTAATGAACCTAATAATAAACCTATAGCCAAAATACTATCATTTAAAGCATAATTCTTGCTTGATAAATTTAAAATTTTTATTTCAACAAATGGTAAACCTATATTAACAATACCAAGAATAAAGTTTACTACTAAAACAAAAGCTAAACCAAATACAATTTTTTTGTATTTAAATATAAAATCAATCCCCTCTTTAAACAAAAGTAGTAAGCTTTGACTTTCATTAACTTCTTTCTTTGTATTTTTATTGAAATCAACTTTCCAATAGATTACTAATACTAATAATTCCATAAACATTTCTATAAGTAAAATTCCAATTAGTGCAAATTTATCAATAATAAATATTGCTATAATGGGAGATAAAACCATACTTACTGCTTGAATTATTTGTAGATGAGCTCTAAACGATTGAATATCCTCTTCATCAACTATATTAATAGTAGAAGAATTTAAGCTTGTAGATAGGATTTGATCGGAAAGTTTTAAAATTATTAACAGACCTATAATATGTATATATTCTATCTCTATTTTTCTACTTGTTATAATAAATAAAAACAGGGAGATAGCACTAAGAAATTGAGAAAATCTAATAATTCTATTTTTATTGTATTTATCAATTGCACTTCCTAAAATAGGCAATAAAAAAATTGCCACTAAAGGTCCTATAATTTGAGAAAGGCTATAAAAAAATATAGAACAATTTAATTTTTTTAAAATATAAAGCCCAAGTACAAAAGAAAGTATGCTACTTCCTAGTTGACCGATAGAGTTTCCTAAAAGAAGTAGCAACTTTGAAAAATTTTTATTTTTTTGATTCAAGATATAATAACCTCTCTTTTTTAAGTTTGCATTAATAAATTTGTTTTTGTATAAGAAATTCTATGCCATAATAATGACGAAATTAATTTTTATCAAACTAAATTATCTAATAATTTCTCATAGCAATATAAATTAAACATACCTTAGCATGAGTATTATATCAAAAATAATTATAATTATTTTTAAGAGCATAAAAGAAAAATTTGCTAATGACGGCTTAATAAAGATTATAAAATCAGATTTATATAAATGAAAAGTTCATTAAAAAATTTAAAAATTCTAAATTTTATTAATTCTAAAATATTGTTTGAAAAAATTTTGAAAATTATTTTTGATTTGATTAAAAATTTGCGAAAAAACCTTGAAAACGATTAGTATTTTGTGGTAATATATTATATACAAAATACAATAGTAATGTAAATGTACATAAATGAAAAATGCTTTGAAACATTTTAGGAGGTTAAAATGTATGTAGGAAAAAGTGTTAAAAGAGTAGATGCGTACGATAAAGTAACTGGTCATGCAAAATACACAGAAGACCTTATTATGAAGGGAGCTTATGTTGCTAAAGTTTTGCATTCAACAATCGGTCATGGAAAGGTTATCTCAATTGATACTAAAAAGGCTGAAGAAGTTGAGGGAGTTGTAAAAATTATTACTTGTTTTGATGTTCCAAAACATACTTTCCCAACAGCAGGCCACCCTTGGTCAACTGACAAAGGCCACCAAGATATTGCTGATAGAAGATTATTAAATGAACATGTTAGATATTATGGCGACGATGTGGCTGTTGTTATTGCAGAAAATGAAGTTTCTGCAAGTCAGGCTTTGAAATTAATTGAAGTTGAATATGAAGAATATGAAGTTGTTTTGGATCCTATTGAATCAATGAATAATGGATTAAGACCAATTCACGATGAATTTCCTGATAATATTATAGGTCATACTAAAAATCATAGGGGAAATTATGAAGAGGCTATAAAAGAAGAAGGACTTACAAAAGTTGAAGGCTGGTACGAAACTCCAATCGTTCAACATTCTCATATCGAAAATGGAATTGCTTGTGCTTATGAAGAGCAAGGAAAAATTGTTGTTATTGCTTCAACTCAAATTCCTCACATTGTAAGACGTGTTTGCGGTCAAGCTTTGGGAATTGGCTGGGGAAAAATTAGAATTGTAAAACCATATATTGGTGGAGGTTTTGGTAACAAACAAGATGCTTTGTATGAACCATTAGCAGCTTATCTTACAACTCAAGTTGGAGGTCATCCTGTAAAACTTGATACATCAAGAGAAGAAACTTTTGTTTCAACAAGAACAAGACACTCACAAAAACTTCATATTATTTCTTATGTAAGAGCTGATGGAACTTTTGCTGCAAGAAAATTGGAATTATTTTCTAACAATGGTGCTTATGCATCTCACGGTCATTCTATAGCTGCAAAGGGAACAAATTGTTTCCATCAATTATATCCTTGCGATAATACTCAAGCTGATGGTTATACTGTTTATACAAATCTTCCAACAGCAGGAGCTATGAGAGGATATGGAATTCCACAAACTATGTTTGCTTTTGAATCTCATCTTGATGATGTTGCAAAAGCTATGAATATGGATCCTTTGGAATTGAGATTTCAAAATATAATGCCAAAAGGATTTGTTGATGGTTTCTCTAGAAATGAAAATTATTATGATTCATTTAGAGAAGCAATGGCAGTTGGTAGAAAAGCAATTGACTATGATAAAAAGAAAGAAGAATATAAAAATCAAACTGGAAATATAAGAAGAGGAATAGGACTTGCAACATTTTGGTATAACACAGCAGTTTATCCAATTTCTCTAGAATCTTCTTCTTGTAGAATGGTTTTAAACCAAGATGGTTCAGTTCAAATGCAACTTGGAGAAACTGAAATTGGACAAGGTGGAGATACAGCATTTTCACAAATGGCAGCAGATGCTATTGGTGTAAAAATGGAAGATGTTCATATAGTTTCAACTCAAGATACAGATGTAACACCATTTGGTTTGGGAGCTTATGCTTCAAGACAAACTTTTGTTTCAAGTTTTTCTATTACAAATACTGCTAGAGTATTTAAAGAAAAAATATTAGATAGGGCAAGAAAAATTTTGGAATATACTCCAAACAATCTTGACCTTGTTGATAGTATGATAATTAGAAAAGTTGATAATAAACCACTAATGACTTTGGGTGAGCTTGCAACAGAAGCCTTGTATGATACTCGTGATAGTGAACATATTTCTGCTGAAGAAACTTATACAATAAGAAATAATGCTTTCTCATTTGGTTGTTCATTTGCAGAAGTTGAAGTTGATATTTCACTTGGAAAAGTTAAACTTCTAAGACTTATAAATGTTCACGATTGTGGTAGACTTATAAATCCTAGACTTGCTGAAGCTCAAGCTCATGGCGGAATGAGTATGGCAGTAGGTTATGCTTTATCAGAAGAATTAAAATACAATGATAAGGGACAAATTTTAAATAATAACCTTCTCGATTATAAATTATCAACAACAATGGATCATCCACACTTTGAAGTTTACTTTATAGAAAATCCATCACCAGTTTCACCATTTAATACAAAATCACTTGGTGAACCACCAACTTGTTCTCCAGCTCCAGCAATAAGAAATGCAATTTTAAATGCAACAGGAGTACAAGTTAATAAATGTCCAATGACACCACACGTTTTGTTCCCACTTTTCAAAGAAGCTGGACTAATTGAAAATGATTACGAACAAGATATTGAATATGATGCTTAAAGGAGAAAAATTATGTATGATGTAAAAAGAATTTATGAAGCCTATACAATCGATGAGGCAATACAATTAAAAAAAGAACATCCTGAAGCAAGATATATAGCTGGTGGTTCTGATGTTTTGGTAAAAATTAGAGAAGGAAAAATGGCAGGCCTTGAGCTTATTTCACTTTACCTTATAGATGAGCTTAGGGGAGTTAGCATGGAGGAAGATGGAACAATTAGAATTGGTTCATTGACAAGCTTTACTCACATTACAAATGATCCAATAATTCAAAAATATATAAATACTTTGGGAGAAGCAGTTGACACTGCAGGTGGTCCTCAACTTAGAAATATTGCAACAATTGGTGGAAATATTTGTAACGCAGCTCCATCAGCAGATTCTTGTACAACAGTTATGGCTTATGATGCAATAATTGAATTAAAAGGCGAAAATGGCTACAGGGAAGTTCCTGTAAAAGATTTTTATATAAAATATGCAACAGTAGACATAAGAGAAACTGAAATTGTTACAGCAATAAAAATTAAAAAAGAATCCTACGAAAATCATTACGGACACTATTTTAAATATGCAATGAGAAATGCTATGGATATAGCAACATCAACAGCATCAGCAAATGTAAAATTTGATGAAAATAATAAAGTAGAAGAAGTAAGAATATCTTATGGAGTTGCAGCTGCAATTCCGGTTAGAGCTTTTGAAGCAGAAAAAACTTTGGTAGGAAGAGAACTTACAGATAATAATATAAATGTATTTGCAAAAAAAGCTCTAGATGAATTATCTCCTAGAGATTCATGGAGAGCATCAAAAGCTTTAAGAACACAAATACTTTACGAAATAACCACAAGATGTTTAAAAGAAATTAGAAAAAAACATGAGGAGGGATTAAATGCATAGCAGAGAATATGGACCATACGGCCCAAAACCAGAAGAAAAACTACATTACGAACCTCAATATAAAATTGTAAAATGTAGAATTAATGGAATCAGGGTTACAAAAATGGTTGATGTGAGAGCATCACTTACAGATTTTTTGAGAAATGAATTTGCCCTTACAAGTGTAAAAAAAGGATGCGAAGTTGGAGAATGTGGAGCTTGTGCAGTTTTAATTGACGGCGAAAGCTTTAACTCATGTATTTATCTTGCAATTTGGGCAGAAGGAA
Source organism: Anaerococcus sp. HMSC068A02 (assembly GCF_001811125.1). Classification (NCBI taxonomy): domain Bacteria; kingdom Bacillati; phylum Bacillota; class Tissierellia; order Tissierellales; family Peptoniphilaceae; genus Anaerococcus; species Anaerococcus sp. HMSC068A02. The sequence goes on from NZ_KV803771.1 coordinate 199,140, forward strand.
AAGATATTTGGACAACAGAAGGCTTGACAGCATCTGATGGTTCACTTTCAATAATCCAACAAGCCTTTGTAGATGAAGCAGCAGTTCAATGTGGTTTTTGTACACCAGGCTTTATTGTTTCAGCAACAGAAATAATTTCAAGAGGAAAATATTACACAATTGATGAGCTAAGAAAAGAATTGGCAAATCACATGTGTAGATGTACAGGTTACGAAAATATTTTAATAGCAGTACAAAAAGCAAATAATATTGAAAATGGTTTTGAAGAAATAGAAGAACATGTAGTAAATCAAATCAAAGAAGAAGATAAAAAAGATTATATGTAAAAGCAGGTGAAGGCGTGTCTATATTGATTAAAAATGGAACGGTAGTTCTAGATGAAAAAATAGAAAATTTAGATATTTATATAGAAGATGAAAAAATCCAAAAAATTGGCAAAAATTTAAACCTAAGTGCTGAAAAAATTATTGATGCCAAAGATAAAATAGTTACGGCAGGTGGAGTAGACGTTCACACCCACATGTCTTTGGATTTGGGAAAATTTGTTGCTTGTGATGATTTTTATACAGGAACAAAAGCAGCAAGTTGTGGAGCGACAACTACCATTTGTGATCATATAGGAGCCTTAGAAAAAGGAGCAAGCCTTCACAAATTAATCAACCATTATCACGATATTGCAGACGGAAAAGCTGTTATAGATTATTCTTTTCACGGAGCAATGTATGAAGTAAATGATGAATTGATAGAAGAAATAGAGGAATTGATGGATGAGGGAATCCCATCCATCAAAATCTATTCAACTTATGCAGGAAAACTTGAAGATGATGAAATCCTAAGAGTTTTGAAAAAAGCAAAAGAAGTTGGAACAATAGTTTGTGTTCATTGTGAAAACGATGGGCTCATAAAAGAATTGAGAAAAGAGGCGATAGAAGCTGGTAATCTTTCTCCAAAATACCATGCCCTTACAAGACCAAATGAAAGCGAAGCAGAAACAATAAATAGACTTGCCTACCTTTCAAAAGTTGCAAATGATCCAAAATTATATATAGTTCACACATCAACCAAAGAAGGACTTGATGAAATAAAAGCAGCAAGAGCCAGAGGACTAAAAAATATTTATTGCGAAACATGCACCCAATATTTAACTTATGATGAAAGTAAATATATGGATAATCCAAACGAAGAAGCGGTTAAATATATTTGCGCACCTCCCCTTAGAAAAAAATCAGACATAGAAGCCTTGTGGGAGGGAATAAAAAATGGAGATGTTGACGTAATAGCAACTGATCATTGTCCATTTATATATGAGAGCGAAAAAAAACCTTATGCTGATGATTTTACAAAAGCACCAGGAGGAATTCCTGGAGTTGAAGAAAGAATGGAAGTGGTTTTAACCGAAGGCTTAAAAAGAAATATTCCATTAAGTAAATTGACAAATCTTTTGTGCAAAAATCCAGCAGAAATTTTTGGATTTTCAAATAAAAAAGGAAGTTTAGAAGAAAAAAAGGACGCAGACATAGGGATATTTTCCAAAAATTCCTACACAATAAAAGAAGAAAACAGACATTCAAAATGTGATTATACAAGCTATGAAGGATACAAAACAGATGTAAAAGTAGATACAGTAATAGCAAAAGGAAAAATTATTTTGGATAAAAATGGATATTATGGAAAAAAAGGCATGGGCAAATTTATAAAAAGAAAATTAGATAAGGAAATATGATGACAAATAAAGATACGATTTTAATAGGAAAAAAAATAGAAGGACAGGATCCCTTTATTATAAAAGTTAATGGGAAAACTTATGAAACATACGAAGATAAATCTTTATTAAGATTTCTTAGAGATGACTTAAAATTATTTTCTGTTAAAGATGGTTGTAGCCAAGGAGCTTGTGGAACTTGTACAGTTATAGTTGGAGATATTCACAAAAAATCTTGTATAGTTAGGCTATCAAAACTTAATGGAGAAGAAATTATAACAAACGAAGGTCTATCTCAAAAAGAAAAAGATGCCTTTACATATGCCTTTACTAAGGCAGGAGCTGTCCAATGCGGTTTTTGTATTCCTGGAATGGTTATGAGTGGATCAAGTCTAATTAGACAAAATCCAAATCCTACAGAAATAGAAATAAGAGAAGCCATAAAAGGAAATATTTGTAGGTGTACAGGCTACAAAAAAATCGTTGATGGAATAACTTTAGCCGGAAAAATTTTAAGAGGCGAAGAAGAAATAAAGAATGAGGAAAGTGAATCTTTTGTTGGAGCAAGAGCCGACAGAATTGATGCAAAAGAAAAAATTCTTGGAACGGGAACTTATGCAGATGATATAGAACTTCCAAATATGACTTATGGTTCTTGTGTAAGAAGTAAATTCCCAAGAGCAAGACTTTTAAGTCTTGATACAAGCGAAGCGGAAAAACTTGATGGAGTTGTTGGAGTTCTTACAGCAAAAGATTTACCAGTACAAAAAGTTGGACACATCCAAAGAGATTGGCCAGTATTTATTGATGTTGGGCAAACAACAGCTTCCCTTGCAGATGCATTTTGTTTTGTAGTTGCAGAAGATGAAAAAACTTTGGAAAAAGCAAAAAAACTTGTAAAGGTTGAGCTTGAAGAATTAGAACCTGTTAGTTCAATCAAAGATGCTATGGCAGAAGATGCCCCACAAGTTCACGAAGGCGTTGACAATCTTTGTCAACAAAGACATGTTTCTCGTGGAGATGCAAAAAAAGCTTTGGAGAATTCAAAATATACAGCAACCTTCACTTACAAAACTCCACTTGGCGAACACGCTTTTCTTGAACCAGAATGTTGCGTGGCAGAACCATACAAGGATGGAGTAAGAGTTTATTCATCCGACCAATCAGTTTATGATACAAGAAGAGAATTGTCAATTATGTTTGATTGGGAAGATAATCCAGAAAGAATTGTCGTAGTAAATCCATTTGTCGGCGGAGGATTTGGTGGAAAAGAAGACATGAGTGTTCAACCACCAGCAGCTCTTGCAGCTTACCTTTTCAAAATACCAGTAAAACATAAATTTACAAGAGATGAATCATTAAGATGGCATCCAAAACGCCACCCAATGGAAGGAACATTTACAATCGGCTGTGATGAAAATGGAATTTTCCAAGGAATGGAATGTGAAATTTATTTTGATACAGGAGCTTATGCTTCACTTTGTGGACCAGTTTTGGAAAGAGCTTGTACTCACTCAGTAGGTCCTTACAATTATCAAAATACAGATATAAAAGGCTACGGATATTATACAAACAATCCTACAGCAGGAGCTTTTAGAGGATTTGGAGTTTGCCAATCAAATTTTGCAATGGAATCAAACATAAATATTTTAGCAGAAAAAGTTGGAATTTCTCCATGGGAAATTAGGTATAGAAATGCAATAAAACCAGGCGAAGTTCTTCCAAACGGACAAATTGCTGATAGATCTACTGCAATGGTTGAATGTCTTGAGGCTGTAAAAGATATTTATGAAAAAAATAAAGATCACGCAGGAATTGCAGTTGCTATGAAAAATGCCGGAGTTGGTGTTGGACTAAAAGATATTGGTAGGGTAAAAATTGTTGTTGAAAAAGATTTTGTAAGAGTATTTTCTGGAGCAACTTGTATAGGTCAAGGTGTTGGTACAATTATTTTACAAATGGTTGGAAAGGCAACAGGACTTCCATATCACAAAATAAAAGTTATGCCACCAAGCACTTTAACAAGTCCAGATTCTGGAACAACATCAGGTTCAAGACATACCCTTATAACTGGTGAGGCTGCAAAAAAATGTGCTGAACAACTTGCAAAAGATTTAGAAAACCATAGCCTTGAAGAGCTTGATAAAAAAGAATATTTTTACGAATATGATGACCCAACAGATCCACTTGGCTCAGATAAACCAAATCCAAAATCACACATTGCTTACGGCTTTGCAGCCCATGTTGCAATTTTAGATGATGATGGAAAAGTTACAGATGTTTATGCTGCTCACGATTCTGGAAAAGTTGTAAATCCTACAACAATTGAAGGCCAAATCGAAGGTGGAGTTATAATGAGTCTTGGTTATGCTTTAACAGAAGATTTGAAAGTTCAAAATTCTGTTTTAAAAGCAAAATATGGAACAATGGGCTTGTGGAAAGCACCAGATGCTCCAAATATTCATACAATTTTAATTGAAAAAGATGAATTATTAGACCTTGCTTACGGAGCAAAAGGAATTGGAGAAATTGCAACAATTCCAACAGCACCAGCAGTTCAAGGAGCATATTATGCAAAAGACCACGATTTAAGATTAGAGCTTCCATTAAGAGATACAGCTTATAGTAAAAATAAAAAGAAAATTATAAAAAAATAGGAGAATAAAGGATTGTGAATTTCACACTTTAATTAAGTAGATAAATCGACATGCACGAATATCGGACTACAAAAATTGATGATTTCTAAATTTAAAACTTCTAAAATCGCAAACTCTGGCGACGCCCTCAAACAGTGCGATTTTGGACGAAGTTTTAAATTTGAAATCAAAACAATTTTTTCCGCATGATATTCTTAGCATTTCGATTTTCTGCTTTTTTAAAAATTGTCTTTCACAGTCCTTTAATTTATTTTATTATGGAAAAAAATTTAGATGAGATTTTAAAAATCAAAAAAAATGATGTGATTTCTATCACAGGATCTGGTGGCAAGACTTCTCTTATGTTTTATCTTGCAAATATTTTAAAGAAAAAAGGTTCAGTTTTAATTACTACTTCTACAAAAATAAAAGTTCCAGAAAAAGACCAAGTCGACGAACTTTTTTTATCTTTTGATGATTATATAAAAAAAGATTTTAAAAATAAGATTGTAGGAATTGGCCAAAAGCTTGATGGAGTTAATAAATTAAAGTCTATTGGAGAAAATAATTTAAAAACTATAAAAAAAGACTTTGATTATATTATAATAGAAGCAGATGGATGTAGAAATCTTCCCCTAAAATTTTGGAAAGAATATGAACCAGTTATTTATGATTTTACAGATAAACTTGTTGGAATTTTTTCTATAAAAGTTTATGGAAAAGAAATTTCTCCTGATTTCATTTATAATTTTGATGAATTTAGGGAGAATATAAAAAGTGATATTGTAGATGAAGAAGTTTTTGAAAAACTTATAAAATCTGGAATTTTCGGAGATTTTTGCGGAGAAAAATTTATTTTCTTTAACCAAGCTGATAGTATTTTTGAGAAAAATCAGGCAAAAGGGGTAATAAGTTATTTAAGAGAGAAAATAAATTTGAAATATTTTTATGGATCAATTTTAAAGGAGAAATATTATGAAAATTAGTGCAATTGTTATGGCGTCTGGACTTTCTAGAAGAATGGGAGAAAACAAACTTTTACTTGATTTTAAGGGCGACAAACTTTATGAATGGGTTCTTGATTTGGTAGAAGAAATTGATTTTGATGATGTTATCCTTGTTTCATCTTATGATGAAATTCTTGAATCTGGCAAAAAAAGAGGATTTAAGGCGATTTTCAACGACAACAACGAAGTTGGCAAATCTGCATCAATTAAGCTTGGAGTTTTAAATTGTGATAAGGATTCTGCTATGATGTTTTTTGTAGCTGACCAACCATTATTAAAAGTTGAAACTGTTAATAAATTAATTGAAAAATATAAGGAAAATCAATTGATTACCTATCCAAGAACTGAAAAAAGAAGGGGAGCTCCTGTAATATTTTCACCAGAATACAGGGAAGGTCTTTTGTCTTTAGATTTTGACCAAGGCGGAATGATTTTGGTTAAGGATGATAATAAAAATGAAGTTAAAATTGACGATATTAAAGAATTGTGGGATATTGATACCTACAAAAATTTGGAGGAATTAGAAGATGCCTCTAAATAATATTGTAGTTTTTAGGGGCGGTGGCGATGTTGCAACTGGTTCTATCCAAAAATTATTTAGAACTGGTTTTAAGGTTTTGGTTTTGGAGATGGAAAAACCTCTTTGTATAAGAAGATATGTTTCAACTGCCCAAGCAATTTTTGATGGAGAAGTGCAAATTGAAGATTTTACTGCAAGAAAAGTTGAAAGTCTTGAACAAATTAAAAAAGCCTGGGATGAAAATGTAGTTCCAGTTTTTGTTGACCCAAAGGCTGAAATTTTAGAAGAATTAAAACCTATGGCTGTGGTTGATGGAACTCTTGCCAAAAAAAATATTGGAACAAATAAAAATATGGCCGACATTACAATCGCTCTTGGACCTGGTTATGAGGCAGGAGTTGATGTTGATTATGTAATTGAAACAAACAGGGGCCATGACCTTGGTAGGTTAATTTTTGAAGGTTTTGCAGAAAAAAATACAGGAATTCCTGGAAATATTAAAGGCTTTACAAGTGAAAGAATTTTAAGAGCAGTAGACGATGGACAAATCCAAGTTATAGAAGATATTGGTTCTGTTGTAAAAAAAGACCAAGTTGTCGCTCTTGTAAATGGAAAAGAAATAAAATCACAACTTGATGGAATGGTTAGGGGCATGATTGGAAATGGCTCTTTTGTTACAAAGGGTTTAAAAATTGGAGATGTTGATCCAAGAGTTATTCCAAAAAATGCAAAAACTATTTCTGATAAGGCAAGGCTTATTGGTGGAGGATGCCTTGAGGCTATTCTTATAGGAAAAAGGAGAATTGAAAATGGATATACAAATTCTTAAAAAAATTGTAGAAAAACTTGATGGGGGAGAAAATGTTGCCTTGGTAATTCTTACAGAAACCAAGGGTTCAGCTCCCGGCAAGGACAATTCTTCTATGGCAGTTTTTGAAAATGGAGAAATTTCTGGAACAATCGGCGGAGGTCCTATAGAATTTGACCTCATTAAACAAGCAAAAAAAGCTCTAGAAGATGACGAAGAAAAATCTTTTGATTATACTTTAAATGAAAAACAAGAAGTGAAAATGTCTTGTGGGGGAAGAAATAAGGGGTATATCAAAATTTTTAGGGCAAATCCCAGTTTGATTATTTTTGGGGCAGGTCATGTTGGACAAAAGCTTGCAAGAGTTGCTGTAAATACAAATTTTGACGTGACCGTAGTTGACCAAAGAGAAGATTTCGAAGACAAAAAAGATTTGGAAAATATAAGAGAATTTGTAATTTCAAATCCAAAAGATTTTGCTTCAACCTATAAATTTAACAAAAATACCTACATTTTAATCTGCACACCAGATTATGATGAGGAAGTTTTGGAAAATGTAATCGACAAAGATTATAAATTCCTAGGTATGATTGGTTCAAAAAGAAAAGTAAAAAGAGTTTTTGATAATTTGAAAGAAAAAGGAGTAAGTGAAGATTTACTTAAAAAAGTTCACGCTCCAGTAGGTTATGATATTGACGATGGAAGTGTTGAGGAAATTGCAATTTCAATTCTATCCTTGATGATTTCAATTAAAAATAATAAAGTAATAGAAAATTAAAAAAAATACAAACCATTAAATATTTAATGGTTTGTAATTTTTTGGAAAAATTTATAAACAGGAGAATTTATGCTAAAAAAAATAAAAGTAGAAGATGCAGTTGGGCATGTGCTTTTTCATGATTTAACTGGAATAAAAGCAAGTGGCTTTAAGGGTGTGCTTTTTAAAAGAGGCCATGTAATCCAAAAAGAAGATATAGAAAAATTAAAAGATATTGGAAAAGAGAATATATTTGTGGGAGAGCTTGACAAAGGTTTTGTCCACGAAGAAGATGCAATAAGAGAAGTTGCAGATGATTTGATTGGAGAAAATATTTCCTATTCAAATCCATCAGAAGGGAAAATTGGCTTTAAAAGCAAGACCTATGGACTTTTTGTGATAAACAGAAAGGGACTTTTTGACCTAAATATGGAAGGAGATTACACTTTTGCAACAATCCCTTCATATTCAATTGTAAATGAAGGGGACAATTTGGTTGGGGGAAGGATTGTTCCTCTTTTTACCGAAGAAAATCAGGTTCAAAATATTAAAAAAATCGCCAAAAAATATGAGCCGATTTTTGAAGTGAAAAAATTTCAAAAGCTCAGAGTTGGTGTAATTATTACTGGAAATGAAGTTTTTACAGGTAGAATAAAAGATATGTTTGAGCCGGTAGTTAGGGAAAAATTATCCCACTTTGACCACGAATTAATTGGAATCGAAAAATGCCCAGACGATAGAGAATATATAGAAAATATTTGTCAAAAATACTTTGAAAAAGGCGTAGACCTTGTTGTATTTTCTGGTGGGATGAGTGTAGATCCTGACGATATAACTCCATCAACCATAAAAGATTTATCTGACAAATTTATCATCCAAGGAATGCCAGTCCAACCAGGCAATATGCTTACGGTTGGAATGAAGGGAAAAACTTATTTGGTTGGAGTGCCAGGAGCAAGTATGCATTCAAAATTTACAAGTTTTGACATATTTTTGCCAAGAATTTTTGCAAAAATCGACCTTAAAAAAGAAGATTTTATTGAACTTGGAGAGGGAGGACTTTTAAACAGATAATGCTTGAAATTTCGAAAGAAGATTTAGAAGAAATAATAAAAATAAGACATGATATCCACATGCACCCAGAAATTTCTGAAAATGAATTTAGGACAACAAAAATCATAAGAGAATTTTTAGAAAAAATTGATGGGATGGAAATTATAGATTTTCCCATAGAAACTGGTTTAATCGCAAGGCTTAATACTGGAAAAAATGGAGAAGTTATTGGTCTTAGGGCAGATATTGATGCTCTTTTACAAAAAGAAGAAACAGAAATTTCCTACAAATCAAAAAATGATAAGGTAATGCATGCTTGTGGTCACGATTATCACACATCGGTTGTCCTTGCTATAGCTAAACTTTTATCAAAAAATAAAGAAAAATTAAAAGGCGATGTGGTTTTTATTTTCCAAAAATCAGAAGAAATAACGACAGGTGCCAAGGAATATTTGGACAAGGGACTTTTTGAAAAGGTGAAAATCGACAAGATTTTGGGCCTTCACAATTGGCCAGAAATTAACTATGGCAAGGTGGTTTTAAAAAAAGGCCCTCTTATGAGCACAAAGGTTAATTTTAAAATTGAAATTATAGGAAAAGGCCAACATGGTTCCATGCCACATTTAAACATTGACCCAATTGTTTGCGCATCAAATATAGTTATGGCGCTTCAAACAATTATTTCAAGAAACACAAATCCATTTGACTCCACAGTTTTATCTGTAAATTCCATAAATGGAGGCTCAGAAAATAATCTAGTTGTAGATAGGGCTCATCTGTCTGCAACAATAAGGTCCCTTTCAAAAAAATCTTTGGAAAAATCAATAAAAAGAATGGAAGAGATTGTAAAAAATGTGGCTGATGCCTATGAATGTAAGTACGAAATAAAATACACAGAAAAAATTCCCCTAGTCTATAATCCAGAAAAAATGTATGAGAAAGTTTTAAAATCAGCAGAAAAAATTTTGGGAGAAGAAAATATAATAAAAGAAGGACAAACCATGGCAAGCGAAGACTTTGCCTTCTATATGGAAAAAGTCCCAGGATTTTTCTATTGGTTTGGAAGCGGAGAAGAAAATCATAAAAAAGAAGCCCTCCACAGCAAAAATTTCTACTGCTCAGATAAGGCGATAAAGCCAGCAGTAGAAGTTATAGCAAATGCAGTTTTGGATTTACAAAAATAGGAGGGATCATGTTAAAAAACAAAAAATACTACAATCTAGTAAAAAAACAATTAGAAAAAGATAAAATTTTAGAAAATTTTGAAAAAATAAATGGAAAAATTACAAATGTAATGGAAATAGATGTGGTAAGTCTTCCAAAAAATTTAAATATAGACCAAAAAGAAGACCACGAAAATGGAATCTATGCCTTTGGGGCAAGTTTTTTAAATAGGGAATATGAAGTGGGAATCCTTATTGATATAGAAGAAATAAAACCCATATCCCCATTTTGGCTTGAAAAAGAAAAGAAAAATATAAACAAAGAAGACATGAAATTTTTCCTAGAAAGCCTAGGAGAAAACTTAGAAGAAGGCAAAACAAACTTTCCAATCTTTGTTTTCTACAACAATAAAAACAAATTATCCATAAGCCCACAAGCAATTAATCCTTTGGATATACTAAAAAAATAAGAGCAAAAGCTCTTATTTTTTTGCCCTTTTATCCAAAAAATATCTGATTTCCTTGTAAAGTAAGGATAAAATATAAGCTCCTGTTAGCATATATAAGTTAAATGAAATAGATTTAAATCCTTTAAAATCATTTACATCCATATCCAAAGAAACCAAAACCATAGACAAAATTAATATTAAAATAATTGTAAATACTACGGTTATTAAAAATTGATTTTTATATTTTTTGGACTTATACAAGTCAAAATGATCTGAAAAAAGCAAGGTAACAAAAATAAAAAGTAAATCTCCAATCAAAAGTACAGCTCCACTCATATTTGTTGCCAAAAATACTCCGCCCATCGCTAAAAATAAAATTAGTAAAATAAAAACCCTAAAAAGATTAGGTTTAAAATTCTTAATTAATTTTTTAATCATAAAATCCTCCTATATAAATAATATCATAATAAAAAGAAATTTATATATATTTTTTATATGGGGTAAAATTAATATATAGATTGGAGGAAAATATGGCGATTTTTGATAGGAAAAATGAGAAAGCATTTGAACAAATTGTTGATTATTATGAACTAGAAGAAATTAAGAAAGAGGATTTAGACCTTATTTTTAATAATTCTACTATGTTTGCTAGTGGTGGAATCAATGCCTTATTTGCACAAAATTGGCTTATGATTAAACAACTTGATAGGCTTAATAAGAATATTGAAAAATTAATTGATAAAGAAAACTTTTGATTTATATAAATTTTTCAAAAATTTGAAAAATGGGTATTTATATATAATTAGGAGGATATGATGAGATTTGTAGATATAATTGAAAAAAAGAAAAATAAAGAAGAATTAACAGATGAGGAAATTAAATTTTGGATTGATGGTGTAACGGATGAATCAATTCCTGATTATCAAACTTCTGCTCTTCTTATGGCTATTGTTTTAAATGGCATGACAGATCATGAAACTGCAAAACTTGCAGAGTGTATGATGAATAGTGGCGATGTAATTGATTTGTCAGATATTAATGGAATAAAGGCTGACAAACATTCTACTGGTGGGGTTGGAGATAAAACTTCTCTTGCTCTTGGCCCAATAATTTCTGCTTGTGGTTTAAAACTTGCAAAGATGAGCGGACGCGGTTTGGGTCATACTGGTGGAACACTTGATAAATTGGAATCAATAGAAGGCTTCAATGTATTTTTAAAAGAAGAAGATTTTAAAAAACAAGTCAATGAAATTGGCTTTGCAATTATTGGTCAAACAGGAGAGTTGGTTCCAGCTGATAAAAAATTGTATGCTCTAAGGGATGTTACAGCAACTGTAGATTCGATTCCGCTTATTGCATCATCTATAATGAGTAAAAAACTTGCATCTGGCTCTGACACAATTTTACTTGATGTAAAATATGGAGAAGGTGCTTTTATGCACACAATTGAAGATGCCAAAAAATTGGCAAATGCAATGATAAATATAGGAAAAAAACTTGGCAAAGACACCAAGGCAATGATTACTGATATGAATCAACCTTTGGGAAATACAATCGGCAATGCTCTTGAAGTAAAAGAGGCAATTGAAACTGTAAAAGGAAATGGGCCAAAAGATTTTACAGAATTGGTTTTGACTGCAGGAGAGATTATGCTTGTTCAAGGAAAAATTGCCAAAAATAAAAATGAGGCAAGAGCTATGCTTGAAGATGCAATAAATTCTGGAAAAGCCTTTGAAAAGTTAAAGAAAATGGTTGAATACCAAGGCGGAAATGTAAAACAAATAGAAGATCCAGACCTTTTGCCTCAAGCAAAATTTAAAACTCAAATGAAATCCCAAAAAGAAGGTTATATTGATAACATTCATTCAATGAACCTTGGAATTTTATCAATGAAACTTGGAGGAGGACGCGAAAAGAAAGAAGATAATATAAATTATGCAGTAGGACTTGAAATGAAAGTAAAAAAAGGCGATAAAATCAAAAAAGACGATATTCTCGCAACAGTTTATCACGACGAAAAACTAACATATGAATGGATAGAAAGTTTTTACAATACATTTTCCTACTCAAATGAAAAAACAAATCCAATTCCAGTTGTAGAAGAAATTTTGGAATAGTTTTGAAGTAAAAATAATAAAATTTTTTTAAAAAAACAATCCTAGCAAAATGCTAGGATTTTTAAATTTTACTTTTCTTTAATGAATTTAAAAATATAAATTGCGACAAGGCTTGTCATTATAAATAAAATAATCGCTTCAATAAATACAATATAATTAGAATTTTGAAAACTTGATGATGGTCTTTGTTTTCCTATTATTCCAATCAAGGAAAATAAAAATCCAATAATTAAGCCTGAGTTTTTGTTTTCTTTAAATACAAATAAAACCACAGCACTTGCAAGAATTAATAAAATTAGGCTTATAATTATTGCAAAAGTTGAATAAGGGTCTTTTCTATTTTCGAAAAGAACCATCATTATATTTGTAAAAACCGAAAAAATAATCCATCCTGCATGAATTCCTGTAGGAAGAGTAATAAGATATTTGTATTTTTTAGAAAAATCCTTATTTTGGTCAATAGTTTTTACAAGATTAATCAAAATCAAAGCATAAGCCATTGCTCCTATAAGGGCGGGCATAAGATAATTATTGTTTACCATTACTACATAAATTCCATTTGCCATATTCCAAAAAATAAAAAGTGGCATTAATTTCTCGTAATAAATTTCCTCATTTGTCATTGAAAGTTTTTTTATATATGGCAAAAGCAAAAATAAAAGAGAAAAAATATAAATGAAAATCCAAATATAAAAAGTAAAAAAGTCGGGTACAAGTGGATTTTCATACATTTCTAAAATATCTTTATATTTGTGTAAAAAAAATACTCCAACATAAGCCATATAAGAAAAAATCAATGTCAAAATGAACATTATTAATCCGATTAGGTAATTTTTATTTTTTAATTTCTTTTTCATAAGTCCTCCTAAAAATCTCAATAGATATTTACCCATTTTTAAAATAATTTGAATTTTTAATTTTTATTTTTTGAAAATAACATAATTTTGAAAAAATCTTATAAAAAAATTAAAAAATAACTTTATTTCGCTAATAAGCTATTGACAAAGAAATGTTGTATGTAGTATAATACAGAAAACGTTATCTTAATTGTCGACAAATGATAAGTTTTGACTAAAAGCGATATAATCTCATAATTGGTTGAGAGTTTCTACGACTTACCGTAAATAAGTGGCTATGGCTTTTAAAGATTAATAGTTAATCTTAAAATAACTATAACTATTAAATTAGAAAAAAATTATGAAGGAGGATCCTTATGGACTCAAAAACAAATGGTTTTCTAAATAGGTTTTTTCATCTTAATGAAAATAATACTAATGTAAAAACTGAAATTATCGCTGGAATCACTACTTTTATCACTATCGCATATGTGTTGATAATTAACCCTCAAGTTTTGTCTTCGCCTTTTGAAATTATGGGTGATAGCCAAATGGCTCAAAAAATTTCAAACGGTGTATTTATCGGAACTTGTCTTGGTGCCTTTATTGGTACAATTTTAGTTGCTTTTTATGCAAAACTTCCTTTTGCTCAAGCTCCCGGCATGGGCCTAAGTGCATTTTTTGCTTATACTACTATGCTTGGTATGGGATATTCTTATGCCCAAGCTCTTGTAATTGTTTTTATCTCAGGAATATTATTTATTGTAATCACAGCTCTTGGAATTAGGGAGGCAATTATTCGTGCTATTCCCGATTCTATAAAACTTGCTATGACACCTGGAATTGGTTTGTTTATTACCATAATTGGTTTGAAAAACGCAGGTCTTGTTGTAGGTAATGAGGCTACCTTGGTTTCCCTTGTAGATTTTGCAAAATGGAGAGGCCCTGATGCAAATGTAGAACTTGTTATGGGTGCAGTCCTTTCACTTATTGGACTTTGTTTGATAGCAATTTTATCTTACAAAAAAGTTAAGGGAGCAATTTTGATTTCTATTTTAGCTTCAACTCTTTTAGGTATTCCAATGGGACTAACTCACATTTCAAATTTAAGCTTAAATTTGGGAGCACAAGTTAATGACTTTTTTGAAGTTTCATTTTTTAATTTAGATTTCGCAGGACTTTTTGCGGGAGAAAATATGTGGACATCAATTTTTACAGTAACTATGCTTGTTCTAAGCTTTTCACTTGTAAATATGTTTGACTCACTTGGAACTTTGCTTGCAGCAGCAAAACAATCTGGTCTTGTTGATGAAAAAGGAGAAGTTATTAATTTGAAAAAGGCTCTAATGAGTGATGCAATTTCTACTGCAGCAGGAGCTTTGGTTGGAACAAGTACAGTAACTACAGTTGTAGAATCATCAGCAGGTATTGCAGAAGGTGGAAGAACAGGACTTACAAGTCTTACAACAGCACTTTTATTTTTACTATCAATAATATTTGTGCCAATTATTTCAATAATCCCAGCACAAGCTACAGCACCAGCCTTAATTTTTGTAGGAATTTTGATGCTTGGTGGCGTAAAAGACATAGATTTTAACGACATAACAAATGCACTCCCAGCATTTTGTACAATAGTTTTCATGCCATTTACATATTCAATAGCAAATGGTATAGCACTTGGCTTAATCACATATTGTATAGCAAAATTCTTTACAGGACAAAAAGATCAAATAAAACCACTAACACTAATAATTGCCCTTACCTTTGTATTTAGGTATGCCTTTATAACCTTAGGGTAGGTGGACAAATGATAAAAACTTATGCCCTAAAGGGAAATATAATTTATAGCAAAAATCAAAACGAAATAAATTGTTTTGAAAATTCTTATCTTATTTGCCAAGATGGAAAATCAATGGGAGTTTTCGAAAAATTAGATGAAAAATATAAAGACATAGAAGTAATAGATTTTGGAGAAAAAATAATTTGCCCAGGTCTTGTTGACCTTCATATCCACGCCCCTCAATATAATTTTAGGGGTATGGGCATGGATTTGGAATTGTTGGATTGGTTAAACACTTACACATTTCCAAGCGAGGCAAAATTTAAAGACAAAGATTATGCCAAAAGATCTTACCAAAGATTTGTAGATTATTTAAAATATGGACCAAATACAAGACATGTAATTTTTGCAAGTCTTCATGTAAAATCTACACAAATTTTGATGGATTTGATGGAAGAATCAAAAATGGTTTCATTTGTTGGAAAAGTTAATATGGATAGAAATGGTGGAGTAGACCTTGAAGAAAAAGATGCAGATGAATCAGAAAATGCCACACTTGATTGGCTTGAATCCATTAAAGGAAAATATAAAAACACCTATCCAATTTTAACACCAAGATTTATCCCATCATGTACTGACGAATTGCTTGAAAAATTAAGAAAAATAAAAGATGAATACAATCTTCCTATCCAATCCCACTTATCAGAAAATTTGGGAGAGATAGAATGGGTAAAAGAATTAGTACCAAAGGCTAAATTTTATGGAGATGCTTACAATATTTTTGATTTATTTGGCAAAAACAACAAAACAGTAATGGCTCATTGTGTATATTCAAATGATGATGAACAAGATTTGATAAAAGAAAACGAAGTTTTCATTGCACATTGTCCAGATTCAAATACAAATTTAACATCAGGAATTGCTCCAGCAGGAAAATATCTAAGAGAAGGACAAAAAATTGGACTTGGTTCGGATGTTGCAGGAGGAACTCACGCATCAATTTTTAAAGCCATGGCAGATGCCATAAAAGTTTCAAAATTAAGATATAGATTAGTTGACGAAAAAATAAAACCATTAAGCCTTGAAGAAGCATTTTATATGGCAACTTTGGGCGGAGGAGAATTTTTTGGAAAGGTCGGTTCATTTGAAAAAGGCTACGAATTCGATGCTATAGTAATAGATGATGAAAAATTATTAGAAGAAGATAAATTCAACTTAAAACAAAGACTTGAAAGAATAGTATATTTGTCAAAAGATGAAGATATAGTTTCAAAATTTGTAAGAGGAAATAAAATATTTTAAAAAACTTCGCCTGTTTTAAAGCAGGCGGAGTTTTTTTGTTAATAAAAACTCTTTATAAATTTTAAAATCGGAAGGATTTTTATGGATTTATTTTAATCTTTTTTACAAAGTTATAAAACTTACTTGCCTACTTTTTTAATATTTATTAAAATAAAATAAAAATTATTATTTTCTGTTATAATAATACTAGGAGTAAATTATGAAAGAAAAGAATTTAAAAAGAGATGGATTTCAAAGTAAGTGGGGCTTTATTTTAGCTTGTATAGGTTCGGCTGTTGGGATGGGAAATATTTGGAGATTTCCAATTCTTGTTTCTCAATATGATGGGATGACTTTTTTAATTCCATATTTTATATTTGTAATTTTAATTGCATCAACAGGAGTTATAAGCGAGATGGCTTTGGGAAGATTTACAGAATCTGGAACTGTTAGAGCTTTTGGTAAATGCACCGAATTAAGATACAAGAACAAAAAAATTGGAGAAAGACTTGGAATAATTCCAGTTGTAGGTTCGCTTGCCCTTGCTATTGGCTATACTTGCGTAATGGCTTGGATTTTTAAATACACTTTTATGGCTTTTTCTGGAGATTTGAAAGCTATGGGAAATAATATGGACCTAATTGGCGAAACTTTCTCAAAAACAGCAAGCGAGGCAAATCTTTGGATAGTAATAGCCATAATTGTAAGTTTTTTTATTATGATTTTGGGCGTTTCAAAAGGAATAGAAAAATCAAATAAAATAATGATGCCAACACTTTTTATTTTATTTGTATTTCTTGCAATTTATATTTCAACAATGAAAGACTCATCAAAAGGATACGAATATATTTTTACCATCAACAAAGATTTAATAAAAAATCCAAAAGTTTGGATATATGCCTTTGGCCAAGCATTTTTTTCACTATCAGTAGCAGGATCTGGAACAATAATTTATGGCTCATATTTATCAAAAAAAGAAGATCTCATTGCATCCGCAAAAAATGTAGCGATTTTTGATACAATAGCATCACTTATGGCATCTTTTGTAATAATTCCAGCCATGGCAACAACAAATACACCGCTTGATACTGGCGGGCCAGGACTTATGTTTATATACTTAGTAAATGTTTTAAATTCTATGCCAGCTGGAAGATATTTGGGAATAATTTTTTACCTTTGCGTTTTGTTTGCAGGAATTAGCTCAATTATAAATCTATACGAATCATCAGTAGCCTATTTGCAAGAAAAATTTAATTTTTCTAGAAAAAAATCAACCCTTATAATTCATATTTTTGGTTGCATAATGGCAATATTGATTCAAAAAATTGTAGGAGAGTGGATGGATGTAATTTCGATTTATGTTTGCCCATTGGGAGCAGGACTTGCTGGAATAATGTTTTTGTGGGTAGGAGGAAAAGATTTTGCCCTAAAAGCAGTAAATCAAGGAGCAAAAAAACCAGTCGGAAATTTTTATTTTCTACTTTCAAAATATATATACGTAGGAGCAGCACTAATAGCCTTGATAGCAGGAGCAATTCTTGGAGGAATAGGCTGATAAATTATATAAAAGTAAACGAGATAATTATTTTATCTAGTTAGAGCGCAGACAAAGTCAGTTTAATAGTTCATTAATAATTCAAAAATAAAATTATGCTAAAACTCATCTCGACTAGATGATTGTGCCTTGATTTGGGAAGATTTGTCAAGGACATAAACAAAATTTCTTTGAAAAATTTATATCTTCTCTGTTTCTCTCTTGATTAGCCTTAGTATTTTATCTTTGTATGTTTCCCCTGTACCTTGCTTGAAATGTAGGTTTACAGTATATTTTGTCTTTCCAATATCCATTGTTAATTGTTTATTGGGTGGTGTTTTTATTTTTCTTTTTTCTTCTTCCATGTGTCCTCCTTTCCGTTTTTAAGCAAAGAAAAAACAGTAAACCTTTTTCGATTTACTGTTTCTTGAATCCTCATTACATTATCTTCTGTAAAATATAAATTTATATCTCATCTTCTACGGTGAATATTTCTTCAATTGAAGCATTGAACTGTTTTGCTATATTCCAAGCAAGTACCAAAGACGGATTATATCTACCTTTTTCTAAATTTCCTATCGTTTCTCTTCTTACACCTACTTTTTGAGCCAACTCTTCCTGTTTCATATTATTTCTAGCCCTATATTCCTTTATCTTATTTTTAATCATTTGATATCCCTTTAGATTCCCTCCATTCCAAAACAACTATTGTCAAGGTAAAGAATAAAATCCCTACGCAAAAGCTTATCCCAAATGATATAGGAACAAAATTTTCGTGTCTTATTAAGAATTTGGTTAAAAACAATAATGGAGCTAAAGAAAAAAGTTGAGCAGAAAAAGCGACTGTAGCTGATTTCTTGATATTATTTCGGAAAGATTCATCTGGTATAATCCAAAAGTATCTAAAATAATAAAGAAAACCTAAAAAACCAAACCATCCTCGATTATTTGTAATAAACCCCATCAACGCAATAATGGAAATACAGGATAAAAACCCGACTGGATTTAATTTTCTTTTCATAATAGACCTCCTAATGTGGTATATTTCTATCTTTATGATATAAATATACCACATTCAGTTTTTGGTGTCAACAAATTAATATTAAAATTATATGTCCAACTCATTTCTCTTAACCTGTGTTAGTCCTCTGTTTTCTGTTAGTAGATTCTCTATACAGCTTCTAACACTTTCAGCCTGCTCCACTTCTTTTCGTATATCTGTGATTTGAGAATATAAAGTATCTTTTTCTTTCCTCAAAGTGCCTATTTCTGATTTCCATTTGGATATATTTAGGGTCTTGCTTTCTCCTAAATGCTCTTTGAGATATTTCTTTGCACTTTCAAATAAAATAATCTCTGCGGTATGTTCATTGTAGAAAGTATCTTGTTTATTTTTCTTTAGCTTGGTATAGGCTTTATAGGTATCTTTATGCTTCAAATATTTCTCGGCGTGGTCGATAAGTTGTACTCTATCATCTATTTTCTTTTCGGTGTCTTTAATAGTTCTCGTAGTCTTGTAGTTCTTATCTCTTAAAGTAACTATATTTTCTTTCAGTTCAGATACAGAAATGATATTTTTCTCTTTTAAGAACTGATAGCTTTCAACATACTTTCCTAAATCTGTGTTATTGCTATCTGCTTTTTTACGGATAAGATTTTCAAAAATGGATAGCAAATTTTCTTTGGATTGGAGGGTAGATTTGAGATTATCAATTTCTGCTTTTTCTTCTTTTCCAATTCCTCTTATCCAATTTAGTAAGGCTTTTATTCGTCTTGAGATTTCTCTTAAAATCATATTTTGATGTTTGATTTCTCGGTTGATATTTCCTCTGTCTGTAACAATACCTTTTTTTCCATTTGACTTGCTGATACTCCTAAATGAATGGTCGGTATTTGTTCTATCCCTTGTCTTTGATAAGAGCGGTGGTCTACTTTTTCTTTTATGCTATTTTCTTCAAGATACTTGTTTGTAATATCTGCCCACGACTTTCGCCACTCTTCTGCTTTGTCTTGCTCATTCCAATCGACTGTATCTATTTTTCTTGTTTTGTAATTGCCGTTTTTGAGTTTTACTTTTTCTCCGTTTTCATCAAGGATATATTCCTTTTTTGATTTTGCTCCCCATGTTTTATCTTTGTTTAATGGTCGCATGGTAAGTAAGATATGTGCGTGTGGGTTTCCGTCATTTTTATC
>NZ_KV803771.1:219075-219915 GCF_001811125.1 Anaerococcus sp. HMSC068A02
TATCGGCACACATACCGACTTTCACAAAATTTCCTTTTACATATTCTCGTACAAGATTTATCTGTTTTTCTCGATTTAATTCTTTGGGTAAGGCGATTTCTATTTCTCTTGCAAGCTGTGAATTTTTACTTTTTTCTATTTTCTCAACACTATTCCATAATGTTCCTCTGTCTGAAAATTCCTGCGGTGCATTTTGTGGTAATAGAATTTCAGTATGGGCTATTCCGCCTTTTCTTGTGAAGTCATGGACTATTCCGTCATACTCATTTTTTATCATTTCGCCACTTCGATATGCGGAAGATGCTACTGCACTTTTGCCTTTGCCTCTTGAGATAATCTTTATACAAAGATGATATATCGCCATAGGAAAAAACCTCCTTTCCTTTTTTCTAATACTTTGATGTGGCGACGGATAAGACTTCCAAAAAGAAATCGGATAGCTTTTATCGGTTTTCTTTTTGGAAGTACACAAGGGGTAGGAAATTTATTTCCGTAGGGGAGTGTAACTCCCCTGTATCAGCGTTAGCTGATATGCCCTCTGCTAAGAGCCTTCGGAGAACGCACGCACCTGTTAAGGTGTATATGTGCGCCCTTGTAAACAAGGGACTACTGCTCTGTTTCCATTACTTTCTCTTGTTTTTCTATGTTTTTTTCTTCCGTTTTTTTTCTTTTCTCCATGATTTTTAAGATTTTTTGATTGATTATTTCTTTGATATTTTGGAATGTGATGAGCTGATAAAATTCATCTTTGGTAAAATCCTTGCTTTCGTTAAAGATACTTTCAAATACTCCTCCTTTTTCATAAAGCCGTCTATCTCTTTTCTTTCGTTCTTCCTGTTT
>NZ_KV803771.1:220015-221689 GCF_001811125.1 Anaerococcus sp. HMSC068A02
ATGAGCTTTTTTCTTTTGTTTTGTAACTGCTTAATTCCTTCTTCTGCCATTAAAATTTTTTCATCTATGTTTTTCATTTTCTGTTTTCCTTTCTTTCTAATTTTGAGCAAAGAAAAAACAGTAAACCGATTTGATTTACTGTTTCCTTGAATTTTAACTATATTTTTTGCTAATCTACTATTTTTTATTTATGAATTGTCCAATAATCTTTATATGAATATCCATCATGCGTTCCTACTAAAAAATTATCCGATTTTTTAAAACCAATTCCAGATGCAGCTGACATTCTTTCAATGGCGTAATTAGGAACTTTAGTAATAACTTCTTCGCAATCAAATAGTTCATAAGTTGGCGAAACTATAAGCTCTAAAATTTCTTTAATAACTTCTTCTTTTTCATATTCGCTTTTCAAATCCAGTCTAAGTACGCCCATTCCATTAAACTTATCTTCTGATGTTCTATTAAACAGTTCAATAGTTCCAATCGTTTTCAATGAAATCTTATCAATTATAACCCAACGAACGAACCATTTTGTCTGATATGATTTTAGCCAAAAATCAATAGCCTGTTCCATCTTATCTTTTGTTGGATAGTAAAAATTATCACCATCACAATTATCACTATTAAAAAATGGCAATGAATTTTTGTCACTATAAACTTCAAGTAAATCATCTACATCAGCTTTATCTACAAATCGAAGTGAAAATTTTTCACTTTCAAATTTAGGAACATTCTCATATATATTTGACATAGTTTCGTCCTCCTAACTAATATATCTCACTAAATTTGTTATATATTATAACATTTTTAAGCCAGTTTTTCTATCTCCTCTTTCTGTGGTACTTGACAGTTACCTATAAAGTTAAAATACACATCAACTTGTTGTTTTCTGTCTTTGCCTTTTCTTCCCCCTGTGGCTTCATGGACTACAACTTTTTCTATATACTCATTTATCATTGGTACTGTCAGTTCCTCAATATCTATATATTTCTCTATCATTTTTAGGAATTTATCGGTATCAATTTTTCTCTGATGATAGCTTTCTATTTCATTTTCAAAATACTGTATTTGCTTTTCTAAGTCTTGTTGCTCCGTATCATAGGTATTAAATAATCTGTCAAAGTGTTTTGCGGGAATTTTTCCAAGTGCGTGGTCTTCATATAGCTTTGTAATTAAGGTTGTTAGTTTTTCATTCCTTGATGACAGTTTTTCTAACTTTTCTTTATCCCCTTGATACTTTTCTTCTCTTTTTTCATCGGATAATTTATTCATCACTTTTAGAAATTCTTGCTTTTCTTCTTTGGCAAAGTCTGTGATTTCTTTGATGGATTTTAAGAGAATTTCATTGACTGTTTTTACTTTGATGTAGTGCATACTGCAAGTGCCTTTTCTGTGTCTGTAATGTTGGCACACAAAACAATAATCACAATCGTATTTCTTTTCTTTATGTTCTGCCGGCTCTCTGTAACTTAACTTTCCTCCACAATCAGAACAGATTAAAAGTCCTGTAAATGGGTGGGAGGTTGTACCATACTTTGGGCTTCTTCTTACTGTTTTTCTTAACCTTTGAGCATTATTCCATGTTTCTTCATAAATGATTGCTTCATGGGTATTTTTGAAGATAATGAGTTCATCTTCTTTTGCCTTTCTTCGTTTCTTGGTTTTGTAGTCTAC
>NZ_KV803772.1:0-37155 GCF_001811125.1 Anaerococcus sp. HMSC068A02
TGTCTTTTCAGGTGCTACTGCTGGGTTCTTTTCAGCGTCTGTTTTAGTTACTGGATTATTTTTTGCATTTACTTTCGCTTCTTCTGATACTTCTGTACCTTTTTGAGCTACAGCTTTTACTTCACTTCCATCTTTAACTTGATTTGCAGGAATTGTTACAACGCCTGTAGTTGGATCTATTGTTATAGATTTGTCAGTTCCATCTGGCAATTTCCAAACTCCATCATCGCCCTTTGTTGCTACAAGAGTTCCTTCATGATCCTTTTCATCAGTATATGTGATTTGAACAACATCAACGTCTTTATCAGTTGGTGGTGTTACTGTTACAGATCCATCATCATTTGCTTTTAGAGTTGGAGCCTCTGGTTTAACTACTGGAGCTTTTTCCTTTACAGTTGTATTTTCTGTAGCTGGTTTTTTATCTTTTTCAGTTTGTTTTACAACTATTTTTTGGCCTTTTTTAAGAGTTTTTCCATCCGGAACCTTTACAGACCAAGTTCCGTCGTCATTTACTTTAGTTTTTAAAATTAAATCTTTGCCTCTCATTACAACAATATCTGATCCAGCTTCACCTTTACCAGAAATTATTTTATCGCCTTCAGTTACATCATCGATTACTGGTTTTGCTGAAGTTTCTTCGTTTTTCTTAGTAGCTGTTGCTGTAATTGTTGCATTGCCTTTAGTTATAGCTGTTCCTGGTTTTGTTGACCATGTTGGATTTTCATATCCGTCTTTTGCTGTTACTGTTGGATATTTGTCGGCTGTAAGAACTGTGCCTTCTTTTACATCATAAACCTTAGCTCCTTGAAGAGGATCTACTCCTTCGCCAGCTTCAAATGTTACTCTTACATATCCTTCTGGTGTTGGCTTATCTTCATTGCCTGTTCTATCTATGATGTCCTCTAATGCTGCTACTGTTACATTTGCTTTAACTTCGTCTGTTGAACCGTCTTTATAAGTTACAACTACAGGAATTTTTACATCTTGTCCCGCTTTATCTTCTGTTGGTGTGTATGTTATTTTGCCTGTTTCTGGATTGATTTCTGCACCTTTTGGAGCATCTTTGCCTAGAGCAAATTTTGTTCCTTCTGGTTTTGTTGTATCTTGTCCTTTATCGTCTGTGAAGTTTGGTGCTGTAATTGTAGTTGGTTTTCCAACTTGTGCATCGGCACCTGTGTATTCTGGTTGTACTTTTTCTGCAGTTTTTACTTCTTGAACTTCTTTAATTGAAAGTGGAACTCTATCAACGTGTCCTTTTTTGATTAATACTTCTTCGCCTTTTTCATTTACTTTATAAATATCATAAGTTACTTCTACATTTGGATCATCTTGTGTTGCTTGAACTTTTGCTTTTGGTGTTCCTGTAATTTGATCTCCTGTAATTGTTAGACCACCAATAGCTTTTCCATCTATAAATTTAGCTGATACATTTTTAAATACATATCCATCAATTTGTTTAGGTTCTACTTTTTTATTATATTCTTTACCTACATTACCATCTGCCAAAGGAGAATCTGTAACTGTGTAAGTGTAGAACCTTGATGCTGTTATATCCCCTGATTCATCTGGAACTACTGTGATAACTTCAACTTGGAATTTACCACTTTCTTTTGCTACTCCTTTAATATCTCCTGTTGCAGGATCTATTTCAAGACCTTCTGGAAGTCCCTTAGCAGAATAAGTTGCATCTTTTATAGGATTTGGATTTTTATATTCGAATTCATCATACATTGAAGTAATCTTCTTTGTATCTTCAACTACCACTGTAAATGAATCTTGAGCTAGCAATTCTGCATTTTTACCTGCGCTATCTACCCTATATAGCTTAGCTGTATAATTAGTTGTCTTTGTTACTTTGCTTGTGTCAAAGTCTGCTGATTCTAGTGAACCTGTGCTTGATGGTTTTTGAACTGATGATCGTTGAACTTCATTTCCATCTTCGTCATACCAAACTATTCTAAAGTTCTCACTTGCTTCTCCATTGTATGGTAGGCCTTCTGTTGATGTTTTAGCAACATCTCCCACTTTTGCAGTGTTCTTGCCTGAGTCATAATTTGTTATATTAAATTTAACTTCTGATGGAGCAAGCGCAAAGTCTGCACGTAAAATTTGTGGTACAGCATTAGTTACACCAACTCCAAATCCAGTTCCAGACCAACCACTATTGATACCAAATACATTACTCATTTGTGTATATTGATTATTATTATATGGTGTCATAACACGGAGATGGTCAGCATTTTCTACAGATACAAATAACCAGTCATAGTTTACGTGTTTTACTTGGTTTGTTGCGGCTCCTGCAAAATTAAATTTTCCATTTTTTGCTGTGTCTGCAACAGTTCCAAGTCTGTCAATTTGTTCTTGAGTCCATTTATTAAATATATTACCACTAGAAGCATCACCTACTTTGTAATCATAGGTTTTAAGCCCTGCATCTCTATTCTTTAGATTTCCCC
This sequence comes from Anaerococcus sp. HMSC068A02, assembly GCF_001811125.1. Lineage (NCBI taxonomy): Bacteria > Bacillati > Bacillota > Tissierellia > Tissierellales > Peptoniphilaceae > Anaerococcus > Anaerococcus sp. HMSC068A02. The sequence continues at coordinate 2,460 of NZ_KV803772.1, forward strand.
AAGTTCCCTTAAATTGGATAATATACTTTCCATCAGCATTTGTTTTTGCAGATACTGTTTCAGCTATCCACTTGTCTGGATCTTTTTTAACTTGTTCTTTTATCCAATCTTGTAATTTCTTTTCTTGCTCAGCTGTCCAGCCAGATCCACGAATATCTGAAGGTTTCGCAACTCCCATATAAACCGCAGTAGAATCGCTATAAATTTGTTTTAGTGCATAATCTGATAGATAAGAAGCTTTTACTGTTACATCTTTAGCTGGAGTATCTGTATCAGCTACTGTATTCCATTGAATTCCACCAATACCTGATTTGTAATCCCAACCAACTTTACCTGTAAGATATCCACCATCATGTTGGATTTCTGTTGGTGTAGGTTTTTTATGCATTTGTTCAAGTGGTTTTTGCATTAATAATATTTTCCAATTACCATGAATATTTCTTGCAGTGTTTGATCCTGAACCACCTTGTGTTATTGGTAAACCCTGATCAGGGAATATTACAGATTCACCTGTTATATATTGAAGTTGGTATCCTTCTGGAATAGTTGACTCATCAATCCAGAATCTATATCTTTCATTACCAGCAGATACTGTTGTATCTGCATCAAATCTAATTAAGTTTCCATCTTCGGCTATATATGATTTTATTCCCATGTGTAATTGACCATCTGCTCCTGATGTAGCTGTATAAACTGGTGATGAATATTCTTTTCCATTTGACCATTTTTCAAACCATTGGAAATAAGCCTTGATACCTTTAATTGGCTTAAATTGATTATCACTTGCCTTAGATAGGTTTGCATCAATATTAAGTCCATTAACCACGCCAACATAAGCATGCACAGCATTATTTGCATCAGCATCTGTAGTTGTATCTTCTGGTGGAGCTGCATCTCTAACTCCAGTACTTGGATTTTCTGGAGCTTTCACTGCTTGTTTTTCTACTTTTTCAGAAAACTCTAAATCCTGTGCTTCTTCTATTGCTTCAACAGCTTTAACATTAACTTTGATTTGTATTTCTTTTACAGATCCATCAGCAAATGTTATTTTTGCACTTGTAGTGTTTTCTCCAGCTTCTTTTGTATCAACTGGTGTAACTACATCAAGTTTTGCATCTTGTGGGAGATTGGTTACAGCTTCTTTGTAATCAATTTCTGCTCCTTCTTCTACTTCTATAGTTTCTAATTTTTCTACAAAAGTATCAGCTTGTTTTGCAACAACTTCTTCTTTTGTTTCTTCTGTTTTAATTTCTTCATTTGCTACTGGTGTAGCTTCTTCAACTGGACTTTCTTCTGGCGTATTTGTCTCTGTAGCTACTGTTTCATTTTCACTAGCTTCAGCAGCCTTAGAAGATCCCGGAGCAATTATTAATGAGAATCCTAGCATACATGAAACTAATCCAATGGATAGTTTTCTTGTACCATACTTAGGAGTTTTCTCTTGACTTAATTCTTTTTTCTTTTCGATGATTTCAGTCATCTTTTTCGAATTGTTCATGAATTTCTTATCCTTTCATTAATGTGTTTTGTTAAAGTGTTAATACGGAAATATGATAATTTATGCAACACATTTGCAAGATATTTTTTTGTACATCACTTTAAACTAGAATTTTTTATATTGATTATTATATCATTTTCAATAAAAAAATCCACTTATTTTTTTATAATATCCTTATAGAAAATATTCATAAAAATCCATTTTAAAATTTATAAATATTTTTTCAATCTATTTTTTAAGTAAATATATTTAAAATTATTTCCTATTTTATCAGTATTTTGATTTTTATTATCAAATTTTTGTGAATATTGATGAATTATTATTAGCAAAAAGAGATTTTTTTAGAAATATTTGGAAATAAAAATAAAGAATTCGAAATTTAAAGATTTTGAAAATTTTTGAATATTTAAATAAAAAAATAAGATAGCCAAGTCGTGAAAAAATCTGAAAAAAATAAAAAATCACAACTTGCCTACTTGCTTAAAATATTTGAAAAATGAGTTGTGATTTTTTCTACTATACCAGAAAAATAGAAAAAATAAAAGACCACATCAAAGTGGCCTTAGATTGTAGACAAAGTTAGTTTAGTGATTCATTATTAATTTGAAAATAAAAATACGCTACACCCCATTTTTTTCTTTGTAATTCTATATTTGTTTTATTGTCCAAGTTTTATTATTTTTATATTTTTAATCTTTATCCTAGTTTTTCTTCTTGATTTTCTTATTGAAATATATTTTATCTTCTACAATATTTTTTTAAGAAATTGTCCTGTGTAGGATTTTTTGCATTTTGCTATTTCTTCTGGTGTGCCTGTTTTTACTAATTCTCCTCCACCATCTCCGCCTTCTGGCCCTAGGTCTATGATGTAATCTGCTACTTTTATTACGTCAAGATTGTGTTCTATCACTACTACTGTATTATTTTGGTCGACTAATCTGTTTAAAACTTCTATTAATTTATGAACGTCTGCCATGTGAAGACCTGTTGTTGGTTCGTCTAAAATATATAGGGTTTGACCTGTGGATCTTTTTGCAAGTTCGCTTGCAAGTTTTACTCTTTGGGCTTCTCCTCCCGAAAGTTCTGTTGATGGTTGACCGATTTTTATATAGCCTAGTCCTACGTCATAAAGGGTTTGTAATTTTTTTACTATTGATGGATGATTTTCGAAAAATTTTAGGGCTTCTTCTACTGTCATATCCAAAACTTCGGATATATTTTTCCCCTTGTATTTTACTTCCAAGGTTTCTCTATTGTATCTTTGTCCGTGGCAAACTTCGCATGGAACATATACGTCTGGCAAAAACATCATATCTACTTTTATTGTTCCATCGCCATTGCAGGCTTCGCACCTTCCGCCTTTTACGTTAAAGGAAAATCTTCCTTTGTCAAAGCCTTTCATTTTTGCTTCGGTTGTCATGGCAAATACATCTCTAATATTGTCAAATAATTTGGTGTAGGTTGCAGGGTTTGACCTTGGCGTTCTTCCTATTGGGGATTGGTCGATGGAAATAATTTTGTCAATTTGTTCTACTCCTTCAATTGAATCGTGTTTTCCTGGGTGGGTTTTGGATTTATTTAATTTTTTGGTGACTGCCTTGTACAAAATTTCATTTACCAAGGAAGATTTTCCTGATCCTGATACTCCTGTTACTGCTGTAAAGGTTGATAGGGGGAATTTTACATCTATTCCTTTTAAATTATTTTGTCTGGCGTTTTTTACTTCTATATATTTGTCCCAAGTTCTCCTCTCTTTTGGCACTGGAATTTTTTCTTTTCCTGAAAGATAAGCTCCTGTAATTGATTTTTTGCATTTTTTTATGTCGGAAAGTGATCCTTTCGCTACAATCTCTCCACCGTGGACTCCTGCTTTTGGTCCAATATCTACAAGATAGTCTGCAGCTTTCATTGTATCTTCGTCGTGCTCTACAATTATTAGGGTATTTCCAATATCTGTTAAATTTCTAAGTGATTTGATTAATTTGTTATTATCTCTTTGATGAAGTCCTATTGATGGCTCATCCAAAACATAGCAAACTCCAACAAGGCCTGATCCGATTTGGGTTGCAAGTCTTATCCTTTGACTTTCTCCTCCCGAAAGGGTTGAGGCTGCTCTTGAAAGGGAAAGATAACCAAGTCCTACGTCTTGCAAAAATTTAATTCTTGCCTTTATTTCTTTTATAATTAATTCTGCAATTTTTTCTTTCATTGGAGAAAGTTTTAAATTATCAAAAAATTCTATGGTTTTATCGACTGACATATCTGCGATTTCTGAAATTGATTTGCCGTCAACTTTTATTGCAAGAATTTCATCTTTTAATCTTTGCCCATGACAAGTTTTACATTCTTCCTCGCTCATAAAGCCTCTCATTCTTTTCTTTTGAGAATCAGAATTTGTTCTTTCGTACCTGTCTGATAAATTTTTGATTGCTCCTTCAAAATGTCCTGTGTAATTTTTTCTTCCAGAAAAATGGCTGTCAAAGGTAAAAGAAATTTCTTTTTTTGTTCCGTACAAAATTTCATCAATCATTTTTTTTGGAGCATTTTTGATTGGCTCATCAAGGGAAAATTTGTGATTTTTAGCAATAGCCTTAATTATTTCATTATAATAAGTGCCTTTTCCACTTGTAGCATAAGGATCAATTGCTCCTTCATTTATGGATAGATTTTTATCTGGAATTACAAGGTCGGGATCGATTTGCAAATGAAAACCAAGCCCGTTACATTCTGGGCACATTCCTTGAGGAGCGTTGAACGAAAACATATTTGGGGTAATTTCTGGAAGGGAAATATGACCTTCTGGACAGGCAAGTTTTGATGAAAGGATAAAATCATCTCCGTCTATTACATTTATTTCCACAAGTCCATCTGTTAGTTCAAGGGCAGTTTCCAAAGAATCTGCAAGTCTTGATTCAATTTTTTCTTTTATTACAATCCTATCGACTATTATTGATATGTCGTGTTTTTTTGTTTTTGAAAGTTCGATTTCTTCCTCAAGATCATATCTTTCTCCGTCAATCATCACTCTTACATATCCCATTTTTTGGATATTTTCGAGTTTCTTTTTGTGTTGACCTTTTTGGGCTCTTACTACTGGGGCAAGAATTTGGATTCTTGTTTTTTCTTCAAGTTTTAAAATCCTATCAACCATTTGGTCAATGGATTGGGCTTCAATTTTTTTGCCACAAACTGGGCAATAGGCATCTCCAATTCTTGCAAACAAAAGCCTATAATAGTCGTAAATTTCTGTTACAGTTGCAACTGTTGATCTTGGGTTTCTGTTGGTTGTTTTTTGGTCGATTGAAATTGATGGAGAAAGTCCTTCGATTGTATCAACATCTGCCTTGTCCAAATTTCCCAAAAATTGTCTGGCGTATGACGATAAACTTTCTACATATCTTCTTTGACCTTCGGCATAAATTGTGTCAAAAGCCAAGGTGGACTTTCCCGATCCGGAAAGTCCAGTAAATACAATCATTTTATCGCGAGGAAGGGTAAGGTCTACGTTTTTTAAATTATTAGTCCTTGCCCCCTTTATTACTATTTTATTTTCACTCATTTATACCTCCGCAAATTCTCTTTTCATTTTTGCTATTTGGTCACGGATTTGTGCTGCTTTTTCAAAATCTAATTCTTCTGCAGCCTTGTACATTTCTGTTTCCAAATTTATAATTATATTTTCAATTTGTTCTTGTGAGAATTCTTCTTTTACTTCTTCTACATTTTCTGTTGATTTTGTTACTTGAATTATTTCTGCTATATTTTTCTTGATTGTCGTTGGGATTATGCCGTGTTTTTCGTTAAATTCTGTTTGGATTTTTCTTCTTCTTTCGGTTTCGTCAATGGCTTTTTTCATTGATCTTGTAATTTTATCTGCATACATTATTACATGACCTTTTGAATTCCTAGCAGCCCTTCCTATTGTTTGGATAAGGGAAGTTTCACTTCTTAAAAATCCTTCCTTGTCTGCATCCAAAATTGCAATCAAGGAAACTTCTGGTAAATCTAATCCCTCACGAAGAAGATTTATTCCTACCAAAACATCAAATTTTCCAAGTCTTAAATCCCTAATTATTTCACTACGCTCGATTGTTTTTATATCTGAATGGAGATATTTTACCTTAATTCCATTTTCTGATAAATAATCGGTCAAATCTTCTGCCATTCTTTTGGTAAGAGTTGTTACAAGAACTCTTTCATTTTTGTCGATAATTTGATGGATATTTTCTATCAAATCATCAATTTGATTTTCTACCGGTCTTACATCAATCAATGGATCTAAAAGTCCTGTTGGTCTTATGATTTGTTCAACAACTTCTCCTCCCGTTTTTTTCATTTCGTAAGGACCTGGAGTTGCTGAAACGTAAATTGTTTGCTTAATTAATTTTTCAAATTCTGGAAATTTTAAGGGTCTATTGTCAAGGGCTGATGGAAGTCTAAAACCAAAATCTACAAGATTTTGTTTTCTTGACCTATCCCCCTCATACATTCCACCAACTTGAGGAATTGAAACATGGGATTCGTCGACAAAAAGCATAAAATCATCTGGAAAGTAATCTATAAGGGTGTAAGGTCTTGATCCTGGTTCTCTTTGGGACAAATGTCTTGAATAATTTTCTATTCCAGAACAAAAACCAATTTCTTCTAGCATTTCTATATCGTAATTTGTTCTTTGCTCAAGCCTTTGAGCCTCTACTAATTTATTTTCATTTTCAAGTTCAACAAGTCTTTCTTTTAATTCTTCTTTTATAGTTGTAATTGCAGCTGCTGCTTTTTCGGCACTTGTTGCGTAGTGACTTGCAGGATAAATATAGCCGTGTGAAATGTGGCTTGTAACTTTTCCTGTCAAAGAATCAAATTCTGAAATCCTATCAATTTCATCTCCAAAAAATTCTACTCTTATTGCTTTTTCTTCATTTCCTGCTGGGAAAATATCCAAAACATCTCCCCTTCTTCTAAAAGTTCCACGCGAAAAATCAAAATCATTTCTTACAAATTGTCTTTCGATTAATTCTTTCATAACTTCTTCTGGAGAAATTTCTTGGCCTGGTCTTAGGGACAAAACTAATTTTCTATATTCTTCCGGATCTCCCAAGCCGTAAATGCAAGAAACGCTCGCTACAATTATTACATCGCGTCTTTCAAACAAACTCATTGTTGCTGAGTGTCTTAATTTATCAATCTCATCATTGATTGATGAATCTTTTGCAATATATGTGTCAGTTGCCGCAACGTAGGCTTCTGGTTGATAATAATCGTAATACGATACGAAATATTCAACGGCATTGTCCGGGAAAAATTCTTTAAATTCTGTAAATAATTGGTAGGCAAGTGTTTTGTTGTGGGCAAGAACAAGAGTTGGCTTTTGAACTTCTTGAATTATATTTGCCATAGTAAAAGTCTTACCTGAGCCTGTAACCCCTTGGAGAATTTGATGAGCTTTTCCATTTTTTATTCCATCAGCAAGTTTTTTAATTGCATCTGGCTGATCTCCTTTTGGAGTGTAGTCTGATTTTAAAATAAATTTATTTTTTGTCATTTGACACTTCCTTTATGTAAATCATAATTTTTTTCTTTTTAAATCTATTTTCAGTCTTTTCCAATATACACTTTCACTTTTTAAATTCAACTTATTTACTCGGGATTAAAAGCTTTAAATCTTGCCACAAATTCGCCTTTCTGCTATAATTTTTTGTGAATATAAGTATAAAATTTTTAATTTAAAATTTAATTATGAAAGGTTGATATATATGGAAATTTTTAAAAATATGAAAAAGGAAAGAAAAAATGAATTGTTAGTCCTAACAATTTTTGCAATTTTCTTTATATTTGTTACTTATAAATTTAAGCAAAATGGGAAAAATTTTTTCCTTGTTATTAGTTTTCTTGCAATATATCTTGCTGTTGGAGCAGATACTTTTGTAAATGCAATAAATTCAATTTCTAATAAAAAATTTATGGATGAAAATTTCCTTATTACTCTTGCAAGTTTTATTGCGTTTTTTATGGGATTTTTTGTTGATGCTTGTGCCATAATGTTTTTATTTAATTTGGGCAAATTTTTTGAAAATCTTTCAAAAGATATGATAGATGAAAATTTCAAAAAATTATTAGATATTGTCACAAAAACAGTTACAAAAGTTTTGGATGATGGGACTTTGGCAAAAATTTCGATTAAAAAAATAAAAAAAGGCGATATACTTCTTGCAAAAGAGGCAGATATTATCCCTGTTGATTCTGTTGTGATTTCTGGCGAAGGGCTTTTGGATACGTCTTTTTTAAATGGCAAATCTTTGCCAATTGAAATTAAAAAAGGCAGTGAAATTTTATCAACTTCTATGCTAAAAACTGGCGAGATAAAATACAAAGCTGTGAAAGTTTTTGATGAATCTATGGCAGCAAAAATTATGAATTTGATAAAAACATCAAGAAATAAAAAATCTCAAAGTGAAAAATTGATTAAGCAATTTAGCAAAATTTATACGCCATTTCTTGTTGCCATAGCAATCTTTCTTGCTGTAGTTTTCCCTATTTTGGGAGGAGATTTTAGCAAATATTTACAAAAATCTGTAAATTTCTTGATTGTTTCTTGTCCAAAAGTTTTTATACTTGGGATTTCTCTTTCATATATTTCTGGCTTAATTCTTGCAAATAAAAATAAAATCCTTGTAAAAGATATAAAATCTTTTGAAAAGTTGATTGATTGCGATTATTTTTATACAGATATGACAAATACTTTGACTGTTGGGGAATTTGATTTAAAAGAAATTGTTTATTATTCACCTTATAACAAAAATTTGCTTTTGGATTATTTGTATAATTTGGAAAAATTATCGGCTGATCCTATTGCAAAAGCCATAGTCAAAAATCTTAGACGCAGAGATAATTTTTCGTATTTTATAGCAAGTAAAAATATAAATGATATTGACATTTGGGCAAAAACTTATGAAAATGAAGAAATAAAAATAGGCTCAAAAGACTTTGTAAATGTTGAAGATGATTCAAATGAAAAGGCAATTTTTATGTCAATAAATAATATTTTAGTTTGTAAGGTTATTTTGCAAGATTCTGTCAAAGATGATGCTAAGGAAAGCATAGATTATTTAAAAAATGAATTTTCGGATATTGCTGTTTTATCAGATGAAAAAGAAAAAGTTGTTGAAAATCTTGCGAAAAATCTTAGCATTTCTTATGCGGCAGAAATTTCTTCAAATGAAAAAGTCGAACTTATAAAAAATGAGCAAAAAAATAAACACAAAATTATTTATGTTGGAGATGGAATAAAAGAAGGCGAAGTTTTGAAAAATTCTGATATTGGAATTAGCATGGGCCAAAAATCTTCGGATATTGCAATTTATAATTCTGACATAATGATTTCTGATAAATCTTATGGAAAATTAAGAGATTTGATGAAAATCGCAAAAATTGTAGACAAAACCGCCAAAAAAAATCTTATCTTACTTATTTTTACAAGAATTGTGCTTTTGATTTTAACTTTAATTGGATATTGTCCAATGTGGCTTGTAAGCCTTGTTGATGCATTAGTTTTAATTATTTCAATCTTGTCATCAATTAAAATTTTTAATAAAAAAATTTAGCAGGAAGAATTTTTATCTTCCTGCTTATTTTTATATGTTTCTTGTAATTGTAAATTCGTTATTGTTTTCTGTATTTTCTTTTTCAATTTCTTGGTCTATATCTCCTGTTAAATTTAAATAATTATCAGCAAGTCTTGCTGAAACCAGTGGCGAAATTAAAATATAATACAAACCTAAAAGTCCTCCGCCCAATATAATAATTCCAATACCTGATTCAGGACTTCTTGTTCCAACGACAATTCCAACAATTATTCCAAAAATAAGGATAATTGGTAAAACTATATACAACAAATATAAAGAAATAGTTTTGCCAAATAATTTTATTCCAATTGTAAACACACTTTTAAGTGCATCCATAATTGATTGGTCTTTGTTTCTTGGGTCTGAAACTATATGATTTGCGTAGGTTGTAAAAATTGCAAGAATTCCTGTAAGAAGTGTTCCAAGAACAGAAAGTGATAATAAATTTAATTTCTTACTTTCTACATCAAAAACTCTAATTTTTCCAAAAGAAAAAGTTAAAACAATTGTAATAGCTATAAGAATTAAATTTACAATTATTGCTTTTTTATCAAGTCTTTGCAATTGATTTAAATAATCTCCAACACTTCCCTTTCTATTGTTGATTAAACCTGATGCAATTATAAAAGAACCAAGCCAAGTGATAACAGAAGATAAGAAATTATAAATTATACTTTCATCTGCATTGCTACCAAAAATTCTGTTGAGAACAAAAGCAAAAACTGCAACTATAATCTCAACCAAAATAACTGAGCCATAACTATATTCTCTTTTCATAATAATTCCTTTCGTTTTTCCATAAATTTTCTCTTACAAAAATATTTATACCCGCAAATTCGACTTTAAACAAAAATATTATATTTTTTTATATTAAATTAAATATATTATAAGCTCATTAAGGGTATAAAAAAATAGAGGTGATATTATGGAATATAAAATAAATAAAAAAGAAAAACAAGTGCAAGTTTTTGATAAGGAAAATAAGATAGGATTTATAGATATAGTAGAAAAAGAAAATCTAATCGATGCACCACACACAGAGGTTAATGAAGAATATGGCGGTCAAGGAATAGCAGGAAAATTGGTAGACGAATTAGTTCAATATGCAAGAGATGAAAATAAAAAAATAATCCCAACCTGCCCATATATAAAAGATAAATTTGAAAAGGATGAAAAATATAAGGATGTGTATTATAAATAAAAGAGCCGCTAGGATCTCAGACTGTTGACAAACTAAAAATTTACTCATTTCGACCAAGTGTAACGAGCGGAGAAATCTCATGAGATCTCTCCATGCGTTCGTTTCACTCACTTAGTCGAGATGGGTTTTAGCGTAATTTTATTCTTGAATTATTAATGAACTATTAAACTGACTTTGTCTACGCTCTGAAAGAGCCAGCTAGGCTCTTTTTTTATTTCTTCTAAAAAATATTCCAACAAAAATAAAATAAATTATTACAAAACTTCCAAAGCCTTTTGATAGGGAATTTGTATTTATTAGCTTGTCCATGCTTTTCATAAAAAATGGTGCTAAAAATACTCCTATATTACACCCTATAAAAATTAAATTTGTGGCTATTCGTGAGCTGTGACCTTTCACAAATCTTGGCACTTCTGCAAATATGTAAGGCATACACATTGATTGTCCAAAAGTCAAAAGTAAAATAGAAAATAAAAATCCTAAAAGATTATTTTCAAAATTTACTATCAAAAAATTTGCTAGTATAAAAAATCCCAAGCCAAAAAATATAGTTTTTTCTCTTAATTTCAAATTGATTGGTGTAAATAAAAATGCTGAAATCATTCCAACAATTGGCACAAAATTTAAATAAAAGCTTACATTTACATCAATCCCACGGCTTTGGCTTGCAACAAAAGGAAATCTCATTAGCATTGCCGTTCCATTTAAAATCATAAGCATGGCAAAAATTATAAAAAGAAAAATATTTGAATCAAAATTGATTTTTGCCTTCTCTTTTTCAATTTTTACATCTTCTACATTGTTTTTAAAAAATATAAAAATAAGAAATGCTGATGTATAAAGTGAAAAAGTGTACATATAATCAAATTTTACAAGGATTCCTGCCAAGGAAAAAAGAATTATTTGCCCAATAAATTCAAAAGCATTTCTTAGACCATGAAGTTTTGTTCTCTCATTATTATCATGGTAGAGCAAATTAATATAATTTGCCGAATGCCCATTAAAAAGACCAAGTCCTGCCCCAAGAAAAAATCTTGAAATAATTATTGATAAATAAGTCCTAAAAACAAGGGGGATAATTCCGCTAAATCCCACAAGCAAAAGTCCCAACAAAACTGTATTTTTTATTCCAATAAAAATAGCCAAATATTCTGCCAAAAAAATAAAAATCATAACAGCAAGGCTTGAAAGACTTATTATAAATTCAGCCTCATTTCTAGTAAGATTGAAGGCTTCTTGTATATAAACTAAACTTCCAGAAATTATGCTATTGCTTGTTAAAATCAAAGAAATTGATAAAATTGCAATTTTTTGTCTAATAGAATTTTCTTTCATTGTCTATCCAAATATTTTTCAAATAATTTATTAGAAAAATCTATCAAATCATGAGAAAAATCATTTCTCAAATATTTTTCATTCAAATCTCCAAGCCTAACCCTATCAAGAGCATCGGCATCCTTGAAAAGTTTTGACAAATATCTAGCCCTATCCATATCTTTTACAAAAAATTCTTCAATTGTTTCATCCATTTGTTTGTCAGGTCTTGAATGAACTGCCAAAACTGCTTGAAGAATATTTTTATCGCTTTCATTTATTTTTGCATAATCAATCGAATATAAAGCTGCCCTATAACCATGTTCTGTATCATAAGAATCGTCAACTCTTTTTGTATCATGCAAAGATGCTGCAAATCTTAAAATATCCGTATCATTTTTGTCCAATTTATAATTAAAAGCCAAAAGCATAGAAATAAAAATTACTCTTTCAATATGACCTTGACCGTGGATTTTACTTTGGTAAAGAATTTTTGTATTTAAATTTTTATAAGTATCTAATAAAATTTTGTAATAAGAAGAATTTTTAAAATCTTCAAAAAATTTATAATCTTCTAGCCATTTATCTTCATTTAATATTTCCAAAATAATCATAAGAAACTCCTTTTATTTCTTTAATTAATTATTATTATATCAAATCGGGTAAATAATTTATATAAAATTGTAAGTAGGTGATATTATGTTTATGAAAAGAGAAGATATAGAAAAAGAAATAGAAGAATGCATAAAAAAAGCAAAAAAATTTTCAAACCAAGGCGAACTTGCATCCTACATTCCTGAGCTTAAAAACGTAGACGAAAACGGCTTTGCCCTTTCTATTGTAACAACAGGCGGAGATATTTATAATTTTGGAGAAAAAGAAAAAATATTTTCAGTTCAATCCATTTCAAAAATTTTTACCCTAATTATGGCACTAAAAGACAACACAACAGACGAAGTATTTTCAAAAGTTGGAACAGAACCAACAAGATACGAATTTAATTCATTAATTCCAATTGACCAAAGAGCAGCAAATCCCTTTATAAACGCTGGAGCAATGACAACAACATCAATGATTTATGGAAAAAGCGAAGAAGAAAAATTTAATAGAGTTATGGAATTAATAAAACAAATGAGCAACGATGGCACATTTACATTTATGGAAAATATTTACAAATCAGAAATTTCTACAACAGACAGAAACAGAGCAATTGCTTATTATTTAAAAAGCAAAAATATTTTTGCCCAAAACGCTGATGAAGTTTTAGATTTATACGTTAGAATTTGTTCAATAGGAACAAACGTAGAATCCCTTGCAAAACTAGGAGCACTCCTTGCCAACGAAGGCTTTGACATCCACTCATCAAATTTAATAATTCCACAAAACATAGTCCAAATGACAATAGCCCAAATGGCATCGTGTGGAATGTACGAAAAAAGCGGAGAATATTTAATGAAAGTAGGCATCCCATCAAAATCAGGAGTAGGCGGAGCGATTTTAGGCGTTGTACCAAACAAATGCGGAATCTGCGTATATTCCCCAAGACTAGATAAGTCAGGAAATTCAGTTGTTGGGAAAAATTTATTAAAAATATTATCAGCAGATTTGGGACTTAATATATTTCTGTAGAAATATGAAAAGACTTTTTTGAATAAAAAATTTAATAAAATAATAAATCATAATATTTTTTTAATTCTTCGTTAGTTAAGGGGACAAATTAGGGGACTTCCGATTGTCCCCACAATTTTTCCCCTTAAACCCCTTTCAACGAACCCCCTTAACCGGCCCTTGCAGGGAGCAAAATTAGAAAGAAACTTGCGTTTCTTTCATTTTTTAATTTAATTAGCCAAATTTAATAAAAATATATACCCAAAATAAATAAATTCTAAGTTCATTAAAAGAGAAAAAATAAACTCACTAACGTTCAAACAATTTTTTCTCTAATAATTCACTTGAATTTATAATTATTTTTAAATAGCAATCAAGCTTTAAAAACTTGAAAGAAGCGAAGCTTCTTACATAATTAGCTCCATGCAATGGTCGGTTGTAGGGGGGCAAAAAAGAGGGGGTCGTTAGGGGGAGGAAAAAGGGGGAGAATCGAAACTCCCCCATTTCCTCCGCCCTAACATTACGAAGTATTAATTTTATAAAATAATTATTTTATTAATGAAAGAAATAAATGTATATAACAAAAAAAAGAAGCTTTTTCAAGCTTCTAAATTTAAAAAAATTTTATAAAGATTTAAGCATATCCACATATCTAGGCATTGAATAATTTTCTCTGGAAATTTCTTTTTCTAAATTATCTGCTACTTCTCTTATTTCTTCTGTGATTTTTCTGGTTTTTTCTTGAATGTAGATTGCTTTTTCTTCTATTTCTTTTATTTTTTCAAAATCTTTTAGAATTTCTTTTATTTCTTCTCCAAATTCTAATAAAATTTTTACATTTTCATTTATTCTTTTTGCCTTTTCTTCTAATTTTTCATTTTCTAAAAAGGCAAGATAGGATTTTATTTCCTTTATTTCTTTCATTGCTGAAGGAAGGATTTCTTGATAGATTAAATTTGATAAAATTTCAAGCTCTTGTTGGCAAAATTTTATTATTTCTTCAAATTCTACGTTTATTATTGAATCTATTTCTTTTTGGCTAAATATTTTTTCTTCTTTAAATATTTCGTATGATGAATTTTTCTTTGCATAGACTAAGGCGTCTAAGAAGCTTTTATGGTTAATAAGTCCTCTTTTTTCTGCTACTTTTATCCATTCTTTTGAGTATCCGTCGCCTTGGAATAAAATTTTTGAATTTTCCTTATAGATTTCTTTGACTATTTTATAGACTTCTTCTTTTAAATCTTTTTCATTTTTTCCTTCAAGTCTTTTGCCTATATCTTTTAAAACTTCTGCCATAGCAAGATTAATTACTGTGTTTAAATCTGCGGCTGATTTTGAGGAGCCTAACATCCTAAATTCAAATTTATTTCCTGTAAAGGCAACTGGAGATGTTCTATTTCTGTCTGATGAATCTGTTTGGATTTCTCCAAGATGTGGAATTTTAACTTTATTATTTATTCCTTTTATCTCTTGGTCTTTTGCTATTGATTTTAAAATATTTTCTAAATCTTCGCCGATAAAAACAGAAATTATTGAAGGTGGTGCCTCATTTCCTCCAAGCCTATAATCATTTGAAACTGATGATGAAGAAAGTCTTATTAAATTTTGGTATTTATTACAAACTTTAATCATTGCTGATAAAAATAATAAAAATAAATAATTATTTTTTGGGTCATCTCCTGGAGAAAAACAATTTTTTCCGTAATTTGTTGTAAGGGAATAATTATTGTGTTTTCCGCTTCCAGCCATATTTTTGAAAGGTTTTTCTTTTAATAGGCAATAAAGATTGTGTTTGATGGCAGTTTTTTCTAAAATATGCATCAACAATTGGTTGTTGTCTACGGAAATATTACAATTTTCATACATTATTGCAATTTCAAATTGGTTTGGCCCAACTTCATTATGCTCAGCCTCCATATAAATTCCCAAATTATATAACTGTTCGTTCACATCTTCAAAAAAATCATTTACTCTTTGAGGAATTGCACCAAGATAATGGGAAATTATTTCCTTTTCAACCATAGAATCACGTCCAACAAGACTCATTCCACAATATTCTAAATCTATTCTTTTATCATAAAATTCTTTATCAATTAAATAAAATTCTTGTTCAAGTCCAACTTTCGCCTTTACCCTATAAGTTTTTTCATCTTTCAAAAACATATTGCAAATTGGACTTGCATACTTGCTCAAGATATTCATTGATTCAATTAAAGGCAATTTTTTATCAAGTTTTTCCCCATAAAAGGAAACAAAAACTGATGGGATATATAAAACTTTATCTTCAATAAAAGAATTTGCAGTCAAATCCCAATATGTATAACCACGAGCCTCAAAAGTCGATCTCATTCCACCTGATGGAAATGAGGATGCGTCTGGCTCTCCTTTTATTAATTCGTTTCCAGAAAATCTATTGATTGGATTGTGTTTATCATCTCTATTTAAAAACGCCGTTTTTTTATTTGCAGTTTTTCCATTTAAAGGTTGAAACCAATGAGTATATGAAGTTGCCCCTTTTGAAATCGCCCAAATTTTCATAGCATGAGCGATGGAATCAGCAGTTTCTTTATCAAGAGTTGTATTATTTCTTGCAGCCTCTTTCCACTTTAAATAAACAGGATAAGGGACATTTTCTTTCATAGTTTTTTTATCAAAAGCCAAATTTCCAAATTCTTTTAAATCCATATTTTTACCTTTCTTGATATTTTAAAATTTGTTTAAATAATTATATCATAAAAAAATACATATTAAATTTTTAATGCATAATTTTTGGTAAAAAATATTTTTTTACTTTATAAATATTTTGCAAATTAAATTTAATTAATTGACACTGTATCAATATAATGATAAATTAATAGTAGTTGAAATTATAATAATTCGAGGATGGGAAAATGAGAAAAAACAAAAAAATAATTTTATTGTTATCCACTCTTATTTCTTTTCAATTATTTGCACCAACAAATACTTCTAAGGCAAAATCTATTTTAATAAATTATGATCTTGCAGAAGGTGTAAATGTTAGAGAAAAACAGTCTTTTGCAGATGATTCTAAAATATTAGGAGGAATAGATTATCCTGATTTTTATGAAATAAAAGAAGAAAATGGCAATTGGTTAAAAATTAATTTTGAAGGAAAAGATGGATATGTAGCAAAAATTTGGTTTCATATTTTGGATGATATGAAAGCAATTAAAAATGGCAAAATTTATGAAAAAGCTGACGAAAAATCAAAAGAAATTTCAAATTTTAAAAAGAAAGAAAAAATTGATTTAATAGATTTTGATTCTAACAAAAATTTTGTAAAGGTCAAAAAAGGCGACAAAATTGGTTTTGCAAAAATTGATAATTTTGATTTATCAAAAAAAGATGAAAAAGATTTAAATAAAATAAAAGATAAATACAAAAAAATATATGATTCTGTAAAAAGATATATGGATTATCTTGATAGGAATAATTTGAGTTTGTATCCGATTGATCAACAAGATAAGGCAAAAGAAAATGAAATTGTTAGAAATTATGTGGTAGATGAACCAGAAGAAAAAACTGAAGAAGTTGAATATATCTATTACACAGTTTCAGGAGATGATATTGGATCACAAGCCTATAATTTTGCAACAAAATTTATTGGAAATCCTTACGTTTGGGCTGGCACAAGTCTTACAAATGGAGTTGATTGTTCTGGATTTACCCAACAAGTTTATAAAGAATTTGGAATTAGTCTTCCTCACTTTGCTCAAAGCCAAGCTGATTATGGAAAAACTATAAAACTTGGAGAAGAAAAAGCAGGAGATTTGGTATTTTATGGAACAAGCCTTTCAAATATTACCCACGTTGCAATTGCCGATGGCCAAGGAGGAATTGTTCATGCAGCAAATCCTAGAAGTGGAATTATAACTTCAGGAATTGGAAATCCAACAATTATAAAAAGATTAATTGAAGATTAAAATACGCCCTTTGCGGCGTATTTTTTTATTGTAAGCAAAAAAAAATAATGTTATAATTATTTAAAAGATTAAATTTTATAGAAATTAATTAGTAAATATAAAGGAGTTAAAAATGACAGATACATTAAATCCATTAGAATCTGCACAATTACAAATAAAAAAAGCGTGTGAAAAATTAAATTTAAATCCAGCAGTTTATGAAATTTTAAAACAGCCTCAAAGATTTATAGAAATTTCTATTCCAGTAAAAATGGATGATGGTTCTCTAAAAGTTTTTAAAGGATATAGATCAGCTCACAACCATGCCCTAGGTCCTTCAAAAGGTGGAGTAAGGTTTCATCAAAGTGTAAATGTAGAGGAAGTAAAAGCTCTTTCAACTTGGATGACTTTAAAGGCAGGACTTTTGGCAATTCCTTACGGTGGTGGTAAGGGCGGAATATGTGTTGACCCAAAAGAATTATCTGATAGAGAACTTGAAAGTCTTTCTCGTGGATATGTTAGAGGCTTGTACAAATATTTGGGAGAAAGAATAGACATACCAGCTCCTGATGTAAATACAAATGGAAAAATTATGTCATATTTTATTGACGAATATACAAAATTAAATGGCGACAAAGAAGATTTCGGAACTTTTACAGGCAAGCCTTTAATCCTTGGTGGAAGTTTGGGTAGAAGTGAAGCTACAGGATATGGAGTTGTTATTACAACAAAATATGCAGCAAAAAAAATTGGACTTGATTTGAAAAATGCAGAAATTGGTCTTCAAGGTTTTGGAAATGTTGGAAGTTTTACTTTAAAATATTTGCTAGAAGAAGGTGCTAAAGTTAAATATCTTTCTATAAGAGATGAAAATGAAGAGTGCGGAAGATCAGCCCTATATTCTGAAGATGGATTTGATTATGAATCTTTACAAAAATATAGAGATGAAAATAAAACTCTTGTAGGCTATCCTAAGGCAAAAAAAATATCTGATGAAGAATTTTGGAAAACAAAATTTGATATTTTAATTCCTGCAGCTTTAGAAAATATAATTACTGAAAAAATCGCCAAAAATTTAGATGTAAAATTAATTGCAGAAGGTGCAAATGGCCCAACAACTCCAGAAGCTGATATTATTTTAAAAGAAAAAAATGTAGAAGTAATTCCAGATGTCCTAGCAAATTCTGGTGGAGTTTTGGTTTCATATTATGAATGGATTCAAAATCAATATGGAAATTATTGGTCAAAAGAAGAAGTTCAAGAAAAACAAGAAAAAGATATGCTAAAAGCTCTTGAAGGAATTTTTGAAATTAAAGAAGAATTTGATACAAATATAAGAGAAGCATCTTATATGTTTGCAATCAAAAGAATTGCAGAAGCAATGGAGCTTCGTGGTTGGTATTAAAAAATCTACATTTATTAGCCAATAATTTGAAAAAATAAAAATAAAATTATATGCAAATACTTAGTTTGTAAATTACAATTTTTTGCACAAAAATGGAGGAGAAATCTAGATAGATTTCTCCTCCATTTAATTTTAAAATATTTTTTTTAATTTTTAATTATTTGAACTATCGTCATTTGAATTTGTAAAAGATGCAAATAAGTCTTTGAAAAATTGTACTATTTTATCCCAAAGACCTGACTCTTTTATATCATTTCCTACTTTGTCAATGTCTTCTTTGTTGTCTTCGTAGAATTTTTTTCCTTTTTCTGTCAAAGTTCCTGCAAATTTTTTAAGATTTTCTTCTACTGCCTTGCTATCAATTGCTGGGCTTTCTTGGTATTTTTCAAAATAATTTACTAAAATTTGGATATTATTATTTGATAAAATATCTCCCATATTTACATTGTTCAAAGCATCTTTTATAAAAATTTGAATTTGCTCGCTATCGGCGGTTTGTCCATTTTTATCTTTGTAATCTTTTAAATTTTGTTTTACTTCTGCAACTGCTTGGTCCAATTTGTCTTTGTCAAAAGATTCCTTATTTTCATTTTCTTCGCTTATTTTCTTTAATGTTCCAAGCTCTTCTTGGGCAGTTTGAGTGCTTTGTGTATTAACTTTTTCTCCATACATCTCTATTGCCTTATACACTCCAACAAGGGCAGATTCTCCTGTAACTTTTGTTGGACTTGCAACTTTAATTTCTGCATCAGTAATTCCTGATGTGATTGCAGCGTTTGTGTATTGGCTTTGAGTAATTGATGTAATATTTTCTGGTGTTAAAATTTCTACCTTGATTCCGCTTCCCTTTGGAAGTTTTTTTACTGAAACTGATGAAATCATATTATAATCTTCTGCTTTGTAGCCCAAATATTTTTGGCAATCGTCGCCATTTACACTTGATTTATTTATATCATCAGATAGTCCCAATTTATTTTTTACTTCTTGAATTTGATTTTGATTTAAGCCAGCTCCATACATATAAGCTTCTTTTTGTGAATCGAATTCTCCACTTGCTTTTGCAACTTGTGGGATAATTAAAATTAATCCCAAGGCAAATGCCTTTAACATTTTGTTTTTAAATATTTTTTTCATAATATCTCCTTATAATTTTTCGATTTTTTCTACTAATTTATCAAGGTCACTTTCTTCAACTTCTTCAATTTTTCCTTGGTCAATCAAACTTGTAATTTCTGGATTTATTGCAAGTTTTGCTACTGTATCAATTTTAAATTTTTCAGCAATTTCGTCGGTTTTTCCTTCTCCAAATATTTTGTAAATATTTCCTGTATCTTTCGCCTTAAAATAAGACATATTTTCAACTATTCCAAGAATTTCTTTGCCCATCATTTTTGCCATATTTAATGATTTTTCTACAACCATTCCTACCAAATCTTGAGGAGTTGTAACTGCAATAGCACCATCAATATTCAATGATTGGAAAACTGTAAGTGGAATATCACTTGTTCCTGGTGGCATATCAATTAATAGATAATCAATTTCGCCCCAATCAACGTCTGTGTAAAATTGTTTTAAAACATTATTTACAATTGATGATCTCCAAACAACTGGAGCGGATTTGTCTTGTAAAACTAAATTTATTGACATAATTTTTATTCCGCTCTTGCTTTCTGGCGCAATTAAAGTTCCATCTTCAAGACTTCTTACACTTTCTTTTATGCCAAAAGCTTGTGGGATTGATGGGCCTGTTATGTCTGCATCCAAAATCGCAACTTTATTTCCATCTTTAGAAAGTTTTGATGCAAGCATACTTGTTACAGAAGATTTGCCAACACCTCCCTTGCCTGACATTATAGCAATTGTTTTTTTTATATTTGATCCTTCTTTGGGTTTTATTATAAATTTATCGAAATTCATTTTCTTTTGTGTCATTTCTATCTCCTTTAAGATTTTTTCAAATATATTATATGGTATTTTTTATATTTTTCTATTTATAATTTATCCCAATTTTTTCAAGCTAATAATATCTTATAATTTTGTAATAAAAAAGTTTTTAAAGCGTAAATCAAAAAAATTATAAATTTCCAAATAAAAATATAAATATTTATTTGACAAATGTAATTTGAGGATGTATCATTAGTCTAAGATTAAATATAAAAACTTTGAAAAGAAGAGTAGCTAATAAATTATATGCACAGAGAATCTTTGTAGGCTGAAAAAAGATCTTATAATCTTAGTGAATAAAGACTTAGAGTTGTACCGAGGATATTTTGATTCGGTATCGTATTTTGCACGTTATAGCAAAGGGGTATAATTTTGTACTTTCTTATTGGATCCTTTGAAAGTATATTTTGTACTTTATAAGGATATTTTTGTGAAAAAATATTAAATTTGGGTGGTAACACGGTCTTCGTCCCTTGGGATGCGGATCGTTTTTTTTATATTTAATCCATAAAAAAGTTACGACTAAAAAACTAGAAAAAAATTTGGAGGAAATAATGAAAAAGGTATTAAAGTTTCTTATGGCTTTTGTTTTGACTTTTGTTTTTACAATGGGAATTTCACACGCCGATGAGGACACATTTAAGGTTGGAATGGAAGTTAATTATGCTCCTTTTAACTTCTCACAAGTTAATGATGCTAATGGAGCTGTTGAAATTAAAAATTCTAAGGGAGAATTTGCAAATGGATATGACGTTCAAATTGCAAAAAAAATTGCTGATGAACTTGGAAAAAAATTAGAAATTTATAAAATCGAATGGGACGGTCTTCCACCTGCTCTTACAAGTGGAAAAATTGATGCAATTATTGCTGGTATGAGCCCTACTGCTGAAAGAAGAAAAGAAATTGACTTTACAAATTCATATTATATTTCTGATTTGGTTATAGTTTTGAAAAAAGATTCTTCTTTTGCAAAGGCAAAATCTATAGCTGATTTTAAAGATGCAAAAATTACTGGACAATTAAATACTTTCCATTACACAGTACTTGATCAAATTGATGGAGTTAATAAGCAAGCTGCAATGGAATCTTTCCCATCAATGATTTCTGCAACAAAAGCTGGAAATATTGATGGATATGTTTCAGAAAAACCTGGAGCAATGTCAGCCGTTTCTGCAAACGAAGATTTAACTTATGTAGAATTTGAAAAAGGCAAGGGATTTAAAACTGAAACAGACGATACATCAATTGCCGTAGGTCTTAGAAAAAATTCCCCAATGAAAGATCAAATAAACGACATTTTATCTCAAATGAATGTCAAAGATCAAGATAAAATAATGAATGAAATGGTAAAATTATCAGAAGATGATGGCGAACAACTTTCATTTTTTGGACAAATGAAAGCTATTTGGAGCGAATATTCTTCCCTATTTATAAACGGAATTTTCTCAACACTTTTCATTTCAATTATTTCAACCTTGATAGGATTTGTAATTGGACTTATAGTTGCAGTTATTAGAAAAATAAAAGTAGATAAAAATAAAAATATTTTCGCCTATATTTTACAAAAAATTGTAAACTTTATCTTGGTTTGCTACATAGAAGTATTTAGGGGAACTCCAATGATGGTTCAAGCAATCCTAATTTTTTATGGCGCAAAACAATTTTTATCAATCGATATGTCAACCATGCTTGCAGCCTTTATAATAGTTTCAATTAATACTGGAGCTTACTTATCAGAAGTTGTAAGAGGCGGAATAAATTCAGTTGACGAAGGACAATTTGAAGCTTGTAAGGCACTTGGAATGACCCATTCTCAAACAATGTTTAATGTTGTAATTCCACAAACAATAAAATCAATTTTGCCAGCAATTGCAAACGAATTTGTCGTAAATATAAAAGATACATCAGTATTAAACGTAATAAGCGTAACAGAATTATTCTTTGTATCAAAATCAATAGCAGGTTCAACCTACCAAATATTCCAAACATATTTGATAACTGCAATAATATATTTCATTTTAACTTTCATAACAACAAGAATTATCTTGTTAATTGAAAAGAAATTTACCAACAAAGAATTTGTACTTGGATCTGTAACAGGAGGAATTCATGCCTAATATAATAAAAGTAAATAATCTAGAAAAAAAATTCGGACAAAATTTAGTTTTAAAAGATATAAATATGGAGGTTCAAAAAGGAGAAGTAGTTACAATAATCGGCTCATCAGGCTCAGGAAAATCTACACTTTTAAGATGTTTAAATCTATTAGAAGAACCAACAAGCGGAGAAATTTTGTACAAAAATGAAAATATTTTAGATAAAAAATTTGACCTAAGAGCCTACAGAACAAAAGTCGGCATGGTTTTTCAAAATTTTAATTTGTTTGAAAATAAAACTGTCCTACAAAACTGCACCCTAAGCCAAGAAAAAGTTTTAAAAATTTCAAAAAATGATGCAGAAGAAAAAGCAAAAAAATTCCTACAATTAGTAGGCATGGACCAATATATAAACGCAAAGCCATCACAAATTTCTGGTGGGCAAAAACAAAGAGTTGCCATAGCAAGAGCCCTTTGCATGGATCCAGAAGTTTTACTTTTCGATGAACCAACAAGTGCCCTTGATCCAGAAATGGTTGGAGAAGTTTTGGAAGTTATGACAAAACTTGCCAAAAAAGGAATCACAATGATAGTAGTAACCCACGAAATGGATTTTGCAAGAGAAGTTTCAACAAGAGTTTTGTTTATGAATGAAGGAATAATTTTAGAAGAAGGATCTCCAGAAGAAATTTTCACAAATCCAAAAAATCAAAGAACAAAAGATTTCTTAAAAAGATATATGGGATAAAGCAGGATTTTTCCTGCTTTTTATTTTATATATTTTTAGTATAATGGAAATGAAAAGAGGTAATTATGGAAAATAAATTAATAGAAATTTTAAATAATGGCTCATCATTTGCATACGGATTTTTGCTAGATGAAAATGAAAAAAATTATTTGATAAAAAACCTAGACGATCAAGGAAGATTTGACGGTTACACTTTGATTTCAAAAGATTTAGTAAAAATAAATGAAAATTCTGATTTTTTGAAAAAATTAAAAATTTATAATGAATATTGGAAATCAACTAAAGAAGGAAAGACAGACGAAAATATAGGCGAAATTTTTAAAAATATTCCAGATTTTTTTGATATAGTAAAATACGCCAAGGAAAATAAAAAAATAATAAATTTGGGCAAATCCTTAGATTATTTCGACCAAATTTGTGGCTATGTAAAAAATATAGAAGACGATTTTGCAATAGTTGACGCAGTAGATATAAATTCCGGACAAATTTACGATGAATTTGAAATTGACATTAGAGAAATTAACTATATAGAAGTTGAATCTATAGATAATATTTTGCTTGATTTTGTAAATAAAAAGTAAGATTTTATATTTTAAAAGTCTCAAGGTTAAAATTAAAACTTATATATATTTAATAGAGAGATCTCTTAGGTTAAACTTATTTTTAAATTTTACTCTTTCTTTGAGATCTCTCCGCAAGGTTAAATGGGTATTGACGGATTTTTTAATTATAAATTTTTTTATAATTAAAATTACTTTTACTTTATAACTCTTGAATTTTTTCTTTTAATTCAAGGCTTGTTTGGTAGACGTCTTTTGCATCCATTATTGCTCTTACCACGCAAATTCCATCAACTTTTGTATTTTTTAATATTTCTACATTTTCAATATCTAAACCACCGATTGCATAAATATCTATGTCCACTTCTTCTTTTATTTTTTTCAAAGTTTCTATTGATGTTCTTTTGGTTTTTACGTGAGTTTTGGTTTCAAAAATCGCTCCAACTCCCAAATAATTTGCTCCATCTTTTTTTGCTTTTTTGGAATCTTCTACTGATTTTGCAGTTGCTCCTATTATTGCTTTTTCTCCCAAAAGTTTTCTACAAAGTGCAATTGGCATATCATCTTTTCCAACATGAACGCCACAGCCAAGAGCCCAAGCAAGATGAACCTTATCATCAATTAACAAAGGAATATCGTATTTGTCACAAATTTTTTTTACTTTTTTCCCTAAATTTAAAATTTCAATATCAGATTTTTCTTTTTCTCTCAATTGAACAATATCTACTCCGCCTTTTATGGCATCTTCAATTCTTTCTAAAAATTCTTCTTCGCTGTATTTATCTGAATTTGTTACCAAATATAATTTTTTCACAAATTTCCCTCCCTTATTTTTGCTCTTTTTATAATTTCTTCATCGCTGATTTCTGATATATTATCCATCAAATTTACAAAAAAACTATAGGGCTTTTTTGTATCAGAAATTTCTCCAGATATTTCCAAAATAAGAAGAGCTAAAATTGACGCATCGATTGGATTTGAAACTGATAAAAATGTAGAAATTAAGCCTGTCAGCATACAACCTGTGGCTGTAATTTTTGAAAGATTTTCACAACCATTTTCAAACAAAAAATACTTATCATCTTTTAATAAAATATCAGTTTTTCCTGTAATCAAAACTGTCGTTTTGTATTTTTTTGAAAGCTTTTGAGAAATTTCCGTAAAATATTTTATATTTTCACAAGAAATCTTATCCTCATCTCCTGCATCTATTCCTTTGGCATGAGATTTTTCTCCACAAAGAGAAAGAATTTCTGATGAATTTCCTTTAATGACTTCAAATTTATATTTTTCTAGTAAATTTTTTGCAAAATCAAGCCTAATTTTGCTTGCACCAACTCCAACCACATCCATTATTACGGGAATATTTTTCTCATTTGCAAACTTTGTCGCTATTTCCATTGCTTTTAATCTCGAATTTGTAATATTTCCAAGATTTATAGAAAGAGAATCAGAAATTTTTACAATTTCTTCCATTTCATCTTCACATTCGGCGCAAATTGCCTTGGCTCCTTGAAATAAAATCGCATTTGCCACCATATTTATGGCAATTGGATTTGTAATTGCGTGAATTAATGGAATTTTTTCCCTAACAAGTTTTCTATTTTCAAGAATTTTTTTTAGATTTTTCATAGACATTTACTCCAAGCTTTTTTTGTATGGAATATAAAACTTTAGATTTTTGCAAAGTTTTTAAGAAAATATAAGCTACACTTCCTCCAATAATTGTTGCAATTGTAAAAGAAGGCAGGTAAAAATACCAAGTTATATCGCCTGTTCCATAAAATAATTTCATAACTGGATAAGAAACAATAGCTCCAATTATTCCTGTTCCAATTATTTCTCCAACTACAGCTGCCAATAAATTTCCTTTCGATTTTCTATAAAAAATTCCTGAAAGCATAGCCCCAAAAATTTGTCCAGTTATGGCAAGAGGAGGAATTCCTAGAAAACTCATTCTCAAAAATGCAGTTATTAATCCATTTAAAAGCGAATACCAAGGGCCCAAAAAAACTGAGCAAACAATATTTACAAAATGAGCCGTTGGAGCAAAACCTTCAAATCTTAAAATTGGAGAAATAACAACTCCAATTGTCACAAACATACAAAGAGTTAGCATAATAAGCAAAGAATTATTTTTTTTCATAATCTCTCCTAAACATTTATATAATCAGTAAAAACTGGAGTCATGCCAATTGCTTTTAAATCTTTAATTGCATCGTCACAAGACCTATTATCGGCAATTTCAAATTGCTCATCTCCCGTATCTTGAGAATTTTTTGATCTATGACCGATTGACGTATCAACTGATGCAGAAATTTTTGTTGCTGCATATTTTACTGCCAAATTTCTAAAATCACGATCTTCTCTTGTTGAAAGAGTTATTGATGCAAATGGCAAAAATATTCTAAGAGCAAGCATAATTTGGAAAAATTTCTTATCATTTACTTCAAAAAATTTAAGCTCATCTGCCCCGTGAGTTGGTCTTATTCTTGGAAGAGAAATTGCAATTTCTGCGTGAGGATATTTTTTTTGAATTTTTTGAGCGTGAAGACCTAATTTAAATGCTTCTTCAATTGGATCATTTAGGCCAAAAAGTGTACCAAAACCTACTCCCCTAAATCCTGCCATCATTGCTCTTTCTTGAGTATCGATTCTATAAACCCAAGATCTTTTGTGACCATAAGGATGGTAAAAATCATAAGTTTTTGGATTGTAAGATTCTTGAAAAACTGTAACAAAATCTGCCCCTGCCTTTTTTAATTTTTTATAATCATCTACATTTGCAGGATAAACTTCAATTCCTATTGTTTTGAAATATTTTTTGGCAATTTCACAAGCTTTTGCTATAT
Source organism: Anaerococcus sp. HMSC068A02 (assembly GCF_001811125.1). Taxonomy (NCBI): domain Bacteria; kingdom Bacillati; phylum Bacillota; class Tissierellia; order Tissierellales; family Peptoniphilaceae; genus Anaerococcus; species Anaerococcus sp. HMSC068A02. The sequence continues at coordinate 29,231 of NZ_KV803772.1, forward strand.
AGTCTACTGATGAAAATTTTTGACTTTCCCCTGTTAAAATCAAAACTTCTTCGATTCCCGTATCTGAAAGAGCCTTCATTTCTTCTTCAATTTCTTCAAAATTTAATTTTGCCCTTTTTATATCAGATTTTGCCCTAAAACCACAATACCTACAAGAATTTTCACAATAATTTGCTATATAAATCGGAGAAAAAAGACAAACATTATTTCCAAAATATCTTACCCTCTTATCTTTTGCAAGCTCTCCCATTTTTTCCAAATGATTTAAAGCTTTGTCGGATAAAAGATTGTAAAAATCTTCTTCATCAAGTCTATCTTTTTCTAAACTTCTTAGAATATCAGAATCACTTACATTTTTATTTTTTATTTTTTCGTAATTATCTAAAACTTCGGTTTTTATATGAGAATTGATTATATCCATTTCTGGAAAATAATCTGTAACTTTTTTAATATTCATTTTAATCAAAAAAATCTCTTAGTGGAGATGATGGATCAGCTCCAGATTCTAAAACTCTACCTGGTTTTGAAAGATAAGCAAGGCGGCCTGCTTCAATCCCAAGTTTAAAAGCTTTTGCCATCATTGTAATATCAGATGCGCTAGCAATTCCTGTATTTGCCATAATTGCACAAGTTCCCATTTCCATCGCCTCTGCGGCTTGACTTGGAAGACCAATTCCTGCATCAACAATTACTGGAAGATCAACTTCATCAATAATTATTTTTATAAATTCTTTTGTAACAAGGCCCTTGTTAGATCCAATTGGAGCAGCAAGTGGCATTATAGCAGCGGCTCCCGCATCTTTTAAATCTCTTGCATAATTTAAATCTGGATACATATAAGGAAGAACAACAAATCCTTCATCAGCCAAAACTTTTGTAGCCTTCAAAGTCTCTTCGTTATCTGGCAAAAGATATTTTGTATCTCTCATAATTTCAATTTTTACAAAATTTCCACATCCCATCTCTCTTGCAAGTCTTGCAATTCTAATTGCCTCATCAGCGTTTCTTGCTCCAGATGTATTTGGAATAATTGTAACGTGTTTTGGTATATAATTTAAAATATTTGCCACATCTTTTGTATTAGCTCGCCTTAGAGCAACTGTAATCATTTCACATTCTGCGTTTTTTACAGCAGCATCAATCAAATCTACAGAATATTTCCCACTACCAAGAATAAATCTTGAATTAAATTCCTTGCCACCTAGTATAAATTTATCTTCCATAATAATCCTTCCTTATTTTTTTCAAACACTCAAGTGCCTCAAGGCTTGCCATAATTGATACATAGGCAAGATAAAGCCCATCTTTTTTTGCGTCTGATTTAAAATCACCAACCATAGTGATATTATTTATTTTTTTTACCTTAATATCTGAAAAATCTCCAAGTCCTGCCATGCCCGATGCGGTAAAAAGAAATTTATTTTCTTTTTTTGAAAAATAATCAAAAGTCATGACCTTGGACTCTTTCTTGTCAAAAGCTTCAATAAAATAATCAGTTTTTTCAATAATTTCATCCATATTTTTTTCATCCAAATGCATATTTTTTGCATGAATTTTTGTAAAGGGAATAGTTTCTTCGATTATTTTTTTTGTTGCAAGGACTTTTTCTTTGCCAATATCAGAAATTTTATAATTTTGCCTGTTTAAATTCGAATATTCAACCTTATCAAAATCATACAAGAAAATTTCTCCAATGCCCGCTCTTGCCAAAATCATTGCAACATTTGAACCAAGTCCCCCACAACCCAAAATCGAAACTTTTGCTTTTTCAAATATTTCATTGTCATTTTTATTTTGTCTTTTTAAAATTTTATCTCTTAAATCCATCAACCCCCTCCAACAAATGAAAAAACTTCCACCTTATAGCCATCTTTTACAAGAAAGTTTTTGAAATTTTCTCTTTTTACAAGCTCTTGGTTGACTTCGACAGCCACAAAGTGAGGATCGAATTTATTTTCTTTTAAAAATTCATACAAGGAAATTTCATTTTTTATTTTTACTTCCTTGCCATTTATTAAAACCATATTCACCTCCTAAAAAAAAGAACACAAATAGAAACCATACCCGAGGTGGTATGCCCCATTTGTGTTTTGCACATAGATTATTTGACTAACTACTATAAATTAATTTTTTATTAGGATCAAAAAAAAGACCCTAACTAGGGTCTTTAAACTTCTTTTAAAAAATCGTCGCTTTCTTACGCAGGTTTTAACCTAATCAAGTTTAAAGGGTTGATGAAAAATCATCTCTCAGCTAAAAGCACCCCTAGCTATTTTTATTATAGGACAAATTTATTTTATTTGCAAAATATTTTTTACCTATCTTTTAAAGATATGTAATTTTTTATTTGGCTTAGTGATTTGTAGGCTGGTCTTATTATTTTTGAATCTTCGATTTGTTCAAGTCTGTGAGCAGCCCATCCAACTGTTCTTGCTATGGCAAAAATTGGTATATATAAATCTTTTGGAATATCTAGCATTTCATAGCAAAATCCTGAATATAAATCTACATTTGCACAAATCGGATATGGTTTTTTTAATTTTTCCATCAAAAGCCTTCCACCAATTTTTTCGATTTTTTCTATAAATTCAAAATCTTTTTGTCTATTTTTTATTTTTGAAAGCTCTCTTGCCTTCTCTTTTAATAAAACTGCCCTTGGATCTGAGATTGTATAAACCGCATGTCCCAAACCATAAATTAAACCTTTTTTATCAAAGGCCTTTTTGTCCAAAATTTTTTTCAAATATTTTTCTATTTCTTTTTCATCTTCTATATTTTTTAAATTTTCCCTAATATTTTCAAGCATTTGACTTACTTTTAAATTTGCTCCCCCATGTCTTGGACCTTTGAGCGAACCAAGTCCTGTGGCAATGGCTGAATAGGTGTCAGTTCCTGATGATGAAACCACGTGAGTTGCAAAGGCAGAATTATTTCCTCCTCCGTGTTCTGCATGAATTATTAGTAATAAATCCAAAATATCTGCTTCTTCTTTTTTATATTTTTGGTCGATTCTAAGCATAGAAAGTATATTTTCTGCAATTGATTTGTTTTCATCTTGATTGTGAATTACCAAAGATTTTCCATCAAAATTGTGAATTTTAACTTGGTAGGAATAAATTGCAATTATGGGCATTTTTGAAATCAAGGACAGAGATTGGGACAAAACATTTAAAGTATCTGTATCATCAGCCATTTCATCATAAGAATAAAGGGCAAGCACTGACCTCATCATTATATTTACGATATTATTGCCTGGAAGATTTAGGATTGTATCTTCAAAAAATTTATTTGGCAAATTTCTTTCTTCTACTAGAATTTTTTTGAAACTTTCTAGGTCGTTTTTATTTGCCAATTTATTAAAAAGCAAAAGATAAATAATTTCTTCAAAGCCAAATCTTTTTGTATTATTAAAATCTTCTACCATTTTTGTAAGTGGATAACCCCTATAAAAAAGCTCTCCTTGGCTTGGAATTTTTTCTCCATTTTCGATTTTATAACCGCATACATCGCCGACTTTTGTTACTCCAACCAAAACTCCAGTCCCATTTTTATTTCTAAGTCCTCTTTTTATAGAAAATTTATCGTAGAGATTTTTATCTATTGTATTTTCTATTTTTATTTTTTTTGAAAGGTCTACAAGTTTATCTTTATTCATTTTCTCCTCCCAAATTTTTGATTATTTCTTGGGTGATTTTTTCCAAACTTGCCTCTCCGCCCAAATCTTTTGTATAGTTTTTCTTATCTTCCATTGTTTTTTCAATTGACTTTCTTAATTTTTCGGACAAATTTCCTTCCCCAATATCATCAAGCATAAGAGCTGATGTTAAAAGCATGGCAATAGGGTTTGCAAGATTTTTCCCAGCAATATCAGGAGCAGAACCATGAACTGATTCATAAATTGAAATATCCTCTCCCTTATTTACTCCAGGAATTAAGCCAAGTCCACCGACAAGACCTGCTCCCAAATCTGACAAAATATCTCCGTACAAATTTTCAGTTACTATCACATCAAATTTATTTGGATTTAAAACCATTTGCATGGCAGTATTATCTACCAAAAGCTCTTCAAATTCTATATTTGGATAAGATTTTGCAATTTCACGTCCAACATTTAAAAACAAACCATCAGTAAATTTCATTATATTTGCCTTGGTAACTATGGTAACTTTTTTCCTATTAAATTTTTTTGCATATTCAAAGGCTGCCCTTATAATTCTTTCAGATTTTTTTCTTGTGATTACCTTGATTGAATGAAATTCGTCATCAGAAATTTTTTCTTCAAGTCCCATATACAAATCTTCAGTATTTTCCCTAAAAATTACCATATCGACATTTTCATATTTTGTTTTTATATTTTTGATTGATTTTATTGGCCTAATATTTGCAAAAAGATCGTATTTTTTTCTAAGCTCAACATTAATTGACCTAAAACCATGTCCAATTGGGGTTGTGATTGGACCTTTAATAGCAATTTTATTTTTTTCAATTGATTTAAAAACTTCATCTGGAATAAAGGTATTTTCCTTTTCAAAAACGCTCGCTCCAGCATTCACTTCTTCAAATTCAACCTTTGATCCCAAAGCCTTTAAAACTTTTTTCATAGAATCGCAAATTTCTGGACCGATTCCATCTCCTTTTATCAAAGTTACTTTCATAATTACTCCAATTCTAAATTTTTGGCATAATTTAAATAGCCACCCATTTTTAATATTTCAATTTCTCTTTTTGAAAATTCTCCCCTAACTTTTATTTCTATATCCTTATCCAAATCTTTTAAAATAAATTCCCCGCTTTCTAAAGAATTTTCTATATTTTTTATTTGAATATTATCAAATTCTGATAATTTTTCATAGTCACTTTCATTTTCAAATTCTAATGGCAAGATTGCATTGTTAATCAAATTTGACCTGTGGATTCTTGCAAAAGATTTTGCAATAACTGCTTTTACATTTAAATACAAAGGAATAAGAGCAGCGTGCTCTCTTGATGATCCTTGACCATAATTTACACCAGCAACAATAACCCCACCTGAATTTTCCTCAGCTCTTTTTTTGAAATCGTCGATTTTTGTTGTAAAGGCAAATTCTGATAAATATTCTATATTTGACCTAAATGGCAAAAGCCTAGCGTTTGATGGACAAATATCATCAGTCGTAATTCCATCGCCCGCCTTATAAATTATTTTTGAATTTATTTCAGAAACAGGACTTGCCTTTGGAAATGGTTTAATATTTTTCCCTTTTACAGTTTCTTTAATTCTTTTTGATAAATCTTCTTCCCTTTTTATAAAATAAGCATCAGTGTGGTCAAAAATAATATTTTCGTCAAAATCTTTTTTAAATTCAGCATCTTTTGGATTTGATATGAATCCATTAAGAGCAGAAATCGCACAAGTTTCTGGACTTGCCAAATAAATTTTAGCATCAATTGTGCCAGATCTTCCCTTAAAATTTCTATTAAAAGATCTTAGAGAAATTCCACCAGCTTTTGGAGCTTGACCCATGCCAATGCAAGGTCCACAACCCGATTCCAAAATCCTAGCACCCGCCTTAATCATTTTTGCAAGGGCTCCATTTTCTGATAATTTTTCCAAAATTGTGGCAGAACCTGGAGAAATTACAAGTGACACGTCAGGATGAACTTTTTTCCCATCAAGAATTGATGCAACCTTCATCATATCCATATAAGATGAATTTGTGCAAGATCCGATTGCAACTTGGTCGATTTTTATTTTCTCCATTTCGGAAATTTTTTGGTAGCAGTCAGGAAAATGAGGTCTTGCCACAGCAGGCTCAATTTCGCTTAAATCAATTTCCATAACCTCATCATAAAAAGCATCTTCGTCTGCCTCTAATTTTTTGTAATCTTCTTTCCTATTTTGACTTGTTAAATATTTTAAAGTATTTTCATCAGATGGAAAAATTGAAGTCGTCGCCCCAAGTTCTGCTCCCATATTACAAATTGTCGCCCTGTCGGTTACTGACAAAGATTTTACACCCTCTCCAGAATATTCCATTATATATCCCGTTCCGCCTTTGACAGACAATTTTCCCAAAATATATAAAATTAAATCCTTGGCATTTACATAATCCTTCAAAGAATTTTTGAGTTTTATATTAAAAATTTTTGGCACTTTTATAAAATAAAAACCTCTTGCCATAGCAACAGCCACATCAAGTCCCCCTGCCCCAATTGCAATTTGTGCCAAAGCACCGCCCGTTGGAGTATGAGAATCAGAACCTAAAAGAGTATTGCCAACTTTTCCAAATTGTTCCAATTGAACTTGGTGGCAAATTCCACAACCAGCTTTTGAAAAAGTTATACCAAATTTATTTGCAGCAGATTTTATAAATTCATGGTCGTCAGCATTTTCAAATCCTTGTTGGAGAACATTATGATCAATGTATGCAAGAGAATTTTCAGTTTTTACATCCTCAATTTCCATTGCCTCAAGTTGCAAATAAGCCATAGTTCCAGTAGAATCTTGAGTTAAAGTTTGATCGATTTTAATACAAATCTCCTCGCCAGTTTTAATCTTTCCTTGTAAAAGATGGTTTTCTAAAATTTTTATAGCTAATGATTTTTTCATTTTTTACCTCTTTACTTTAATATATTATTGTAATAATTATACGCCGAAGTAAAATAATTTCCAAAAAATATCCCCACCTAAAGTGAGGATTTATTTTGTTAAATAAAAAAAATTTTTTATTCGTGCTTTAGCAATTAATTCAATAAAAAATTTAACACATCTAAAGCGTGGCAAAAAACTCTAAGTTTAATTTTTCTTTTATACTTGCTTTTACCTTGAGATCTCTTGGATTATTTTTGCTAATAAAAAAATTCACGGGAAATTTTATTCTAAAAAATCCCCATGAATTTTAACTACATATTCTTAGCCTTATTAAAAGAAGCCTCAACTGCCTTTATCAATCCTGCCCTAAAATTATTTTCTTCCAAGGCCTTCACTCCTTCGATTGTTGTTCCTTTTGGGCTTGTTACCTTATCTTTTAAAAGTCCTGGATGCTCTCCTGACTCTTCCATTAATTTTGCTGATCCTATTATTGTTTGGGCAATCAATTTGTAGGAAACATCTCTTTTTAGTCCACACAAAGCCGCCCCATCAGACAATCCTTCCATAAATAAATCCACAAAAGCAGGCAGACAACCATTTACGACACTTGCCGCATCAAATTGATTTTCATCAATTTTTATAGCCTTGCCAAAAGATGAAAAAATTTCTAAAGCATTTGAAAATTCATCATCACTCACATTTGAATTTGGACAAAGAATTGACATCCCTTCCCCAACAGATGCAGGAGTATTTGGCATGGTCATGACAATTTTTTTGTCAGATCCCAATAAATTTTCAAGTTTTTCAAGATTAAAGCCTGCAGCAATTGAAATAAATACTTTATTTTCCAACAAATCTTTTATTTCATCAATCACTTCTTTATAATAATTCGGTTTTACAGCCAAAATTATATAATCAGAATTTTCCACGACTTTTCTGTTTTCCATAATAGAAACTTCTTTATCCTTAAAAAATTCCAAATTAGATCCCCTATTAGATAAAAAAAGTTCATTTTGATCCAAAAGACCTTTTGCAATAGCAGAACCCATGTTTCCAATGCCGATAATACCAATTTTCATATTTCCTCCTTATAGAAAAATATATTTATTTTTGTTTTTTCTTAAAGTTTATTAATGTATTAATTTTATTCTTCGTAGACTTAGGGCGGAAGGAACAGGGGACTTCCGATTGTCCCCTTTTTCCTTCCCCCTAAGAACCCCCATCTTTATAACCCCTTAACCGGCCCTTGCAGGGAGCAAAATTTAGAAAGAAACTTGCGTTTCTTTCGTTTTTTTAATTTCTATCTAAAATTAAATAAGAAAATAAGCCCAAAATAAATAAATTCTAAGTTCAT
>NZ_KV803772.1:37255-56271 GCF_001811125.1 Anaerococcus sp. HMSC068A02
ATTTTTTCTCTAATAATTCACTTGAATTTATAGTTATTTTTAAATGGCAATCAATCTTCAAAAATTTGAAAGAAGCGTTAGCTTCTTACAAAACCAGCTCCATGCAATGGTCGGTTGCAGGGGGGCAAAAAAGTGGGGGTCGTTAGGGGGAGGAAAAAGGGGGAGAATCGAAACTCCCCCATTTCCTCCGCCCTAACATAACGAAGTACTAAATAAAAATAGTAATTTATTAAAAGATAAAACTCAAATTTCTAAAATAATCTTAAAAAAGATTATTATTCCCTAATTTGCCCTTGCCCCAAAATCACATATTTATATGTTGTAAGCTCATTCAATCCAACCGGTCCTCTGGCGTGAAGTCTTTGGGTTGAGATTCCTATTTCTGCTCCAAATCCAAATTCTGATCCATCTGTAAATCTTGTTGAGGCATTTACATAAACGCAGGCTGAGTCCACTTCTTGGATAAATTTATTTGCTTCTTCTATTTTTTCTGTGATTATTGCATCTGAATGGCCTGTGGAATATTTGTAAATGTGGTCAATTGCACAATCTATATTTTCTACTTCTTTTACTGAAAATTCGTAGTCCAAATATTCTTTGCCATAATCTTTCTCACTTGCAGGAATTGCTCCCTTTATTTTTCCTATTGTATTTTTACAAGCATGGACTTTTAATTTGTATTTTTCTACAATTTTATTTAATCCATCATAAAAACTTTGGTCGATGTCTTTGTGAACGACTAAACTTTCAATGGCATTGCACACGCCTATTCTTTGTGTTTTGCCGTTTTCAAAAATTTTTATCGCCTTTTCAATATCAGCGTACTTATCAACATACAAATGGCAATTTCCCACTCCCGTTTCAAGGGTTGGGACGCTTGCATTTTTTACAACTGCATTTATCAAAGACGCTGATCCTCTTGGAATTAACAAGTCTACATAGCCATTTAATTTCATAAGTTCAGTTGATGATTCCCTACTTGTATCGTCAATTATTTGAACAATATTTTCATCAAAGCCTGTGTTTTTTATTCCTTCTCTGATTGATTTTGCTATTGCAAGAGAAGAATTTATTGCCTCTTTTCCACTTCTTAAAATTATGGAATTTGAAGATTTTATAGCAAGAATTGACGCATCCAAGGTTACATTTGGCCTTGCCTCATAAATCATTGCCAAAACTCCGATTGCAACTGATTTTTTCCCAATCAAAAGTCCATTTTCAAGAGTTCTCACATCAGTCATTTTTCCAATTGGATCAGGAAGTTTTATCATTTGATCAATTGAAAAAATCATTGAGTCAATTCTCTCATCATCAAGTTTAAGCCTATCAAGAAGACCTTCTGCCATATTGTTGGAAATCCCCTTGTCGTAGTCTTTTTTGTTTGCTTCAAGAATATTTTCCCTGTTTTTTTCCATGGAAATTTTTATATTTTCCAAAATTTTATTTTTATCTTTTGTTGAAAGCTTTACAAAATCTTTTTTTGCTTTTTTGGAAAGCTCGCCCATTTTAGTCAATTTTTCTTTTAAAGATTGTTCCAATTTCCTCTCCTTTCACTATTCTTCTAATATTTTTCAAATCTTTTGAATTTGCAATTACCGTATCAATTCCCTTTTCCATACAAAGGTTGGCTGCATTAATTTTTGTAGCCATGCCACCTGTTCCAAGATTTGAATAAGAATCCTTACCCATTGACCTTAATTTTTCATCAATCACATTAACTTCTTTGATTAATTTTGCATTCTTATTAATTCTTGGATCATCCGTATAAAGCCCGTCAATATCTGACAAAAGCATAAGCAAATCAGCATCAACCAATTTTGCAACAACCGATGACAAGGTATCATTATCCCCAAAATCAATTTCGTAAGTAGAAATCGTGTCATTTTCATTTACAATTGGCACAACTCCCATTTCCAACAAATCATTTATAGTATTTTTGGCATTAAAATTCATAACCTCGTTAGTTTCAACCATTCTTGTAAGAAGAATCTGCCCGATAGAATACCCATATTCCGCAAAAGCTTTGAGGAAAGTATTCATCAAAGTAACCTGCCCAACAGCAGCTGTGGCTTGTTTTTTGCTAATATCATTTCTAGGTCTTTTAACATTGAGCCTATTCGCCCCAGTTGCAATAGCACCAGATGAAACCAAAATCACCTTAATGCCCTTGTTTTCCAAATTTACAATTTCCTTAGCAAGCTCTTCAATTCTTTCAATATCAACCCCACCATTTTCGTGGCTTACAGAAGAAGAACCTACTTTTATAACTATTTTTTTTAAATCATTACTAAATTCTCTCATATTTTTTCACCTCTTATATTTTATAAGAAAACACAAAAATAAGCAATTTAAAACACCCTTTTGCAGGGTGGTTTAAATAAATAAATCAGAATGTGTTCCTAATCTTAGTAAAGATAGGACCATTACATCATTAAATTTTTCATATATCAACAAAAAATCTGGCTCAATATGACATTCTCTTGTAGAATAATATTTCCCTTTTAATGGATGATCCTTATATTTTTCATCCAATTTTTCATCATTAGCAAGTTTTTCAATTACATCCATTAACTTTTCAATATCTCTATTTTGTTTTTTTGCAAGTTTTAAATCTTTTTTAAATTTACTTGTAAATTTAATTTTATAAATCATAATTCCAAAGCCTTTTTCAAATCATCCATATTGTTATATGAAGGATAATCTTTATCATAAGCTATTTTTCTTCCTTCTTCTATTGCATTTTGGCTTTGTCTATTTAGATTATCAAGTTTTAAATCAAAGGGAATTCCATTTTCCCTTATGCTTGCCCTCAAAAACATATTAATAGCAGTTGACATATTTAAGCCAAGCTCAGCGTATAATTTTTCTGCTTTTTCCTTAATATCTTTTTCTGTTCTAATATTTAGATTTGCATTTGCCATACTATCACCTCTTACTAAGATTTTAGCATTTTTGTATTACTTGTCAACACAAATCTTTATATTGCCTAGGCAATATCATGTTTTTTTATTTCAAAATAAAATTAATCCTCAAGGCACATTTGGTAAATTTTTTTCACATCTTCAGGTTTAAGTTCTACAAAACCATTTATTTTGCCGTTTTTGCCACAGGCTTTTTTGCTCATTTTGTCAAAATATTCATCGTCTATATTTATTTTTCTTAAATTTGAATCAAGTCCAAGGGTATCAAAGAAAAATTCTTTTGTTTTTTCTATAGCTTTTTTTGCAACTTCCATTTTGTCAAGATTTTTATCAATATCAAAAACATTTACTCCCAAATCATAGAATTTATGAACAGTTTTTTCACTCAAAACATATTCCATCCATCTTGGTGTCAAAATTGCAAGCCCAAGACCGTGAGTTATGTCATAGAAGGCTGAAAGTTCGTGTTCTATTGGATGAACTGTCCAAGCAGCCTTTGCAGAATTTGCAATAAAATCATTGATTGCCCAAGATGATGCCCACATAAGATTTGCCCTTGCCTCATAATTTTTTGGATCTTTCATGGCAATTGGACCATATTTTATTACAGTTTTCATCAAAGATTCCATAATTCTATCAAGCATAAACATTGAATCATCAACATTAAAATAGGATTCAAAAATGTGAGATAAAATGTCACTAGAACCACAAGCTGTTTGGAATTCATTTACAGAATATGTTATTTCTGGATTTAAAAATGAAACTTTTGGTCTGGTATCAGGATGGCCTGATGAAAGTTTTTCTTTTGTTTCAGGATTTGTAATAACCCCACCATTATCCATTTCAGAACCAGTTGCAGCCATGGTAAGAACTGACAAAAGTGGAATTGCTGGGCTCATAGGTTTTCCTTTGGAAATAAATTCCCAAGGATCAAAATCTACACAAGCACCAGCCGCCATAAATTTTGACGCATCAATTGTAGAACCACCACCAACAGCAAGAATTGCCCCAATATTATTTTCCTTAATTATTTTGACCCCTTCTCTTACAGAATCAATCCTTGGATTTGGTTCAATTCCAGAAAGCTCAAAAATTTCAACTCCAGAATTTTTAAGCTCTTTTATAACCTTATCATAAACTCCATTTTTCTTGATAGATCCACCACCATAAGTGATAAGCACCTTATCAGAATATTTTTTAACTTCCTCTCCCACAAAATCAAGAGCGTCTTTTCCAAAATGTATTTTTGTTGGAATATTATAAGTAAAATCTAACATAAATCCTCCTTTATTTTCTCTAGTAAATACTTACCCAAAACTAATAAATATAAATTTGAATTTTAGACAAAAAAACTGACTCTAATTTGATAAAAACTCAAAATAAAGTCAGTTAAAACTTTTAAAATTTACAAATTAAATTTTAATTTTTATTAATTTTTTTCAATTTCTAGCGCCTTGTTTTTCTTTTTGTTGTAATAATAAGCCGCAAGAATCATAAGAACAAGTCCTATAATTGTAAATCCAATCCAAGCTCTAATTCCTCTTGTAAATGGAAGAGATAATTTTCTATTTTCAATCTCAATAGGTTTTGTGCTATCAATTTCTTTCATCTTAGTGAATTTATAGCTATGATCTACATATTCATCGCCCTTAGTTTCTATGTGGAATGTTCTGTCTTCATTTATCTTATCACCTATTACAATATTAGATTTAATATCTAATTCGGATTTTAGATAAAGAGATGTGCTCATAGTTAATACTATAGTCTTATTAGATTTAATATCTCCGTCAGTAGTTTGATTTTCTAATTCTTTTACTAAGGAGTAAAGATCAATAGTCTTTGAACCTTTATAACTAGTATCATAATCTTTTGTTAAATCTAAAGTGAATTTCTTCGTAGTAAATTCTTTATTATCACCGTCTACTAGATAAGCTGTTATACTCAATGGTTCCTTAGCATTAAATTTATTATCCCAAATTTCAGACTTAAGTGGTAGATTTGATAATGTTATTTTAGAATTATCTTTCACATAAGTTATATCCTCATGATTTGGATTAAATCTCAAAGTCATATTAGTAGTATATGATTTTTTGAATACATCGTTAGCCATTTTCAATCCAGTTGTTTTCTTAACATCCATTTCAGTTTTGAATTTTTCTTCTTGAATTTTGCCATCTTTTACAACAAATTCTTTTACGATGTCTCTTGGCTTAATATAACCCTTTGGTGCCTTAACTTCCTTAAGTGCATAATAGCCATTATCTAGTACATTGAATTCAACTAAACCATCTTTACCTGTAACAAATTTATCGCCTTCCACATGTGTATATCCAGCTGGAACATTGTCGCCTTCTTTTAATACAAGCATTTCAGTTTTATTATCAACAGTCTTTTTATAAACCTTAAGCTGTGTAGTGTATTTTTCGTCTATTTCATTGTCTTTATACCAAACTTCAAACTCTGCACCTTCAAGCTTAGTCGTTTTTTCACTTGCATCAACTTTTTCAAATTGAATTTTTTGTGGTTTTTTATTGACTATTGGCATTGCAATACTACCTGATTCGTCAACGTATACTGGTTGTTTGTTTGGATCGGTTGTAGCATTAGTTCCTTTACTTCGGTGGATATTACCAGAGGCATCTACCTCAAATTCTAAGATTGCTCCTTCTAGTTTTTCATAACCATCTGGTGCTGTTGTTTCTCTTAATTGATATTCACCTTTTGGAAGCTTAGAATATTCGACTATTCCATCTTTTCCAGTTGTAATTGGTTGACCATGACCATCCCAATTTCCATCATTATTCTTTTTGAAAAGCTGGAATGTTGCACCTTCTAGTGGATTCCTATCTTGGTCTATTTTTATGAATTTAATCTTATTTTCAGGGTTTACAGCTTGAATTTCTAGGTTTGCTTTTGCAGTAGCTTCATTTCTAAAGAAGTATTGCTTATCCCATCTTGTAACGTATCGAGTTGGATTATCTATCATTTCAAGAATACCATGACCAACATAACCGTCTTTATCCTCTCCAACTACTCTACCCGTAACTTTGATGATATAGGATGAATTGGAATTTAGACCATTAGTAAATCCAATGCTTTCTTCTTGCCCTGCACCTAGATATGACCTTGATCTTATTCTAACAGGTTCAGGTAGACGTGGGTCATCTTCGTTTACACCAAATGATAAAGGCATTAACTCATCAAGATTTGCATTACTATCAAGATAGTAGTAATCAATATTCAAGTTTTCAATATCTTGGTCAGATGAGTAATAGAATCTTGACCTTGGAGTATTGCTTCTATCTCTATTTACATAGTAGTAATGAACAAATTCGCCAGTATCAGGATTAAATTTAATAATCTTTGATCCAAGGTTAAGGTGATTTCGGGTCATTTCATACATTTTTCCGTCAGTACCCTGATACAATTCTCTTGCAGTCATTGAATCATATACAACATTGATGTTATCTTTTATCATTTTATGACCGACAACTCCACGTTCAATACTTTGTTGCCCTGCTTTTGGTACTTCATTTAGGTTGATATAGGCTTTTAGCTTATTAGAAAATTCTACTAGATTATAAGTGTCAGCATAATTAGTGAAAGTATAAGTTATTGTACCTTCTTTTCTATTATAATCAGCCTTAGCAATTGTACCTACTCCATCTGCAATTATATCAAGGTTAGAAATATCTGTTTCCATTATTCCATGGAGGTCAATATTATCGCTTAGTTTTAGTACGAAATAATCTCCAGGATTGATCTTTAGGTTGGAATCAATAGTGTATTTGTTATCAAATTCAAATACTTCTCCAAAGTGTGGATGCATTTCTTCTTGATTATCAGATAGTAAGCCTTTATTTTTGCTATCTGGGTTTAGTACGCTTAGTTTAGATTCAGATAATTTTATGCTACTTGATACATCTTTTCTTTTATTTGGTGCATCTTTTGCGTATGGGTCTAAGTCTTCTCCACCTACTGTGAAGTTCCAAACTTGCTTGTTGTTGATATAGCCACTAGGTGATTCTATTTCTTCAAGTCTATAATGACCTATATTTAAGCCTGTGAATTTAAGTGTACCGTCTGCACCAACTGTTCCATCTTCAGTTTTTCCTGTTTCTTTGTTGGTTATTCTAAACTTTGCGCCAGGTAATTGATTTGTGGCTTTTATTGCATCACCTTTTTGGTCAATTTTCTTAATTGTGATTTCACCTTGCCCTGGTTTTTCGTTTACGATTTTACCCATGTTTTTGGCAGTAGCGCTTGTTACATAGTCTACCAACAATCCATCTTTTTCAGTGGTTGAGTCTTCTTTGATATATTGGTAAACACCATTTGCCTTGTCATATTCCAGAGAAATATATCCATTAGAAGTTGGTGTAATTTGGATTTCACTTATTTTGTAAGTGTCCTTAATAGTTTCCCCTTCTTTATTCTTTATTTCTCCTGGGAACTTAATACTTAAATCCTTCAAAGAAACTTCTGTTTTCTTTGTAGAATCTGTAGGATCTATTATCTTAGTAGTATCTAGATCAACGTTTTTAGCCTTCATAAACTTAATAACTTCATTAGTTACTGGATCGTGGACTTCTAAGTTTTCAAATTTGTAAGGAGTTGCATTATTTGGGAAATAAAATTCTACTGTATTGACATCAATAGCTTCCCCAGTTCTTGGATCTACGATTTTTTGTGATACCAAGCTTACTGTCTCAACTGAGAAGTATAGAAGTGGTCCATTTATTGGTTTATAACCCTTTGGTGCTTGAACTTCAACTAGTCTGTAACGTCCTGGTTCAAGTCCCCTAAATCCAAAGTAACCGTTGAAGGCTGATGATACATAAGAGCCTTCTAATTCTTCGTAAATTCCTTCTCTTACTCTCTTTTCAAGTTTAAATACTGCTCCTTCAAGTCTTTTCTTAGTAATATCTTCTAATTTAGAAGTATCAGTTTCTTTACCGTGTTTAGAGAAAGTGATATTGTATCTTTCAGCATCATTTTCTATATCTAGTCCTTCTTGAGGAACTACGTTTGATTTATTTGATGAGTATAGAGAGTTAATGTCCATACTTGTACTTATTGTACTAGATGGTGTACCTAGTGATGGAGATACCATACCTCCTATAAACCAATTTGTATCAGTCTGATTTATTTTTGCCTTCTTACTTACAAAGTTTTGATACTTTTGACTGTCTGGATGTTCTTGAGACCATTTATCTGCATATTTCTTTGCATATTCTCTAGAGACTTCTTGTGAATATCCTTGGTTAATATACTGAGTATACAATTTGTCTTCGTACCATTGTCTAAGAGCTTCTATACCGCCTTGGTAGGATGCTCCGTCAAACTTCTTAGATTCAAATTCCTTTGTTTTGCTATTGTAAACTTGTTGTTTAAATTCTCTTGCACCATCGAAGAATTTAATATCAATATCAATCTTACCTAAATCTTCATCTGGTATATCATTTTCTGTTAATTTATAAGGATCTTTTAGGACTGGTTTATCAGTTACAGCTCCAGTTTTATCTATGAAGTTGTAACTATTGTTTATCCTTACTTCATTAGTAACATTCCTATCTATAATAGAAGTATCATAAAATCCTTCAATGTCGATATAATATACACCTGGTTCAAGATTTAGTTGGTCTTCGTCAAATCCCCAATCAAATGGTCTCCATCTTGCTGTGTTTACAACCGTTACGTTTGGAGTAGCTACGTCATAGTCATTCAAGATTTTAATCATTTGAGCTTGGTCTGGATCGCCATTTATTCCACTTATCTTATAAGTTGATCTGTAAGCAGTCTTTACACCTTCTTTGATTGTAACTGGTGGCTTTCCAGCTCTGTCAATTTCTTCTCTTTTGTGTTTTGGAGTGATTTGAACGTTGACAGTTCCTTGTTTTCCTCTTGTATCAATATATACTCTTTGTATAAATGATCTTGATTCTGTATCAATGTGAGTGATTTTTGTTGCATATTTTACACCATTTGCATTTTTTATTTCAAGATTTTTATTTTTTTCTATAAAGCTTTGTGGTGTTTCTTCTGGTCCTATATATTTTGCAACCAATTTACCATCTTTTTCAACAACTTGGACTTTCCAAGGAGCGTTTGGCTTTCTATAACCTAATGGTGCAGCTGTTTCTTCTATTAGATAGTATCCAACTGGTAATCTAAGTAGGTTGCCATCTTTGTCCTTAAATTCTACAAGTCCATCAGCGTTTGATTTGCCTTTTACAGTTCCAAAAACTGTATCTGGATTTTGAAAATTTTCATCTGTTTTCTTGATTGTGAACAAAGCACCTTCAAGCTTATTACCGCTATTTGAAGCTTTCTTATAAATCTTTAAATCAAGACCTGTTTGCTTGTTAGTAATTTGAGCAAAACCATCAGAAGGAATTTCAATTTCGCCTTCACTAGGCCCTTCTTCTTTTTGCTTGAATGTTGCAGAAACTGTAGCGTTTGATGCTGGCATTTTGAATTTATATTTACCATCAGTATCAGCTGTCAAAGTTTGCCCATTCATTGTTACACTTTCGATTTCATAACCTTCGTTTGGTGTTACAGTCAAGTTGATTTGTGTACCAGCTGTTGCAGAAGTTGGTTCAGCAGTAATTGTTCCACCTTCTTGTGGCTTTTGAACTATTACATTATAAGTTTCTGGAGCTTTTTCTTTCCAAAGAGCTGTGATTGTAGTATCAGCATTAACTGGTATTGTCGCTCCTGGTTGATATTCAACTCCATTTACTAACCAAGCTTTAAATTCTTTTCCAGTTGGTGCATTAAATCCATTAGCTGGCAATGTATAGTTAGAACCAACATTTACTTTTTCGTCTGCCATTGTGCCAGAACCTTCTCCAGCACTGAATGAAATAGTCACTTGCTCTGGAGCTTTATCTCTCCATTGAGCTTGAATTGTTAAATCACTTGTTACAGTAATTCTATCTCCAGGATTTTTCTTTTCTCTATTTACTAGCCAATAATCAAATACTTTTCCCTCTGGTGCAATAAATGAAGATCCTGGTAATTCGTATTGGCTACCATCTTCAACTGTTACTGGATCCATGTGCCATTTTCCACCATTTCCATCAAATGTTATTGTGTGGTTAACAGTGGTTTTTACTACTGGAACACCAGCTTCGTTAGCATAGGATTTTTCTAACCAACATTTATGACCATATGCAGATTGAGAACTTGTATTAAAATCATAGTTTGAACCTAAACCTATAGGTTGGTTTTCTATATAGTTAGTTTCAACTTCTATAAGGATAGTTCCTGGATATAAGGTTGTTATATTCGTAGTCTTTATCTTGTTGATTTTGTCTTCAGTTACTGAAGTGAATCTAATTTTTGAAGATATATCTGTCTTACTTGATATTTTATCTATATCTGAACTTTCGTTGATATTAGCAAGACTTGTGTTTTCAGGAACTTGGAAAACTCTTGTCTTAACTTCACTAGGCATGATGCCATAATTACCATAGGCTCTGTGGAATTTTATTTCACGATTACGTTTAGCGCTTACACCTTGCTTATAAATAAATACTTGTTTGTATCTATTATTAGCCTTGTCTATTTCAATAATCTTTGTGTCGATTAATTGATCATAATCAGAGTCACTATAGTCTTGACGCATTTTAGGTTGAGTTGAACTTGCATTATCTACAACTTCCCAACCATTTCCAGCTCTTAATGGATTTAGTGTATCTACTAGATTTCCGCTGATTTCAAGGTCGGTGTTTGCGCCTGCTATTTGTAATCTTCTCATTAGATTATTTCTGGCTATATTTGCATTTGTAGATACTGTTACACTTGATTTTTTCGGATCAGTAGCTTTATTTTCGTCTTTAATATATACTTTTCCATCACTTGCTACTCTTACCGTCCAAGTTGTATTAGGGTTTTCATAACCTGGTGCTGGTTTTTCTTCTTCTAATTTATATTTTCCTGGTTTTAAACCGTTGAAAGAAATCATACCGTCTTTTCCAGTAGTCATAAATCTTTCGTCTTTTAATGGCTCTGGACCTGTTAGTTTGAAGACTGCTCCTGGAATTACTGTAGTTTTATCTTCTTTTAATTTTTTAAGTTTAAAGCCGTAAGTTTTGATGTCGTTTGTTACATAAAGTGAGTCTTCTCCTACATAAGAACCTAGGATTGTTCCAGTTGTTCCTGTTGTAGGTCCTGTGGTCTTGATGTCATATACTCTTTCATAGAAATCTGCTTTCCAATAAATTTGATTTCCATTAATCCAATCCATGCCTGTTCCCACTCCGCCATTGGCGTCTTTGTATGGAACTTTTACATCGATTACTATTGGCTTATCTGTAGCTGGAATATCTAATTTTAATCTATTAGGTTCGCCAAATCTTGCAGTTTCTGTTGTTTTTGTTACACTAGCTGAAATGTCTTCTGCTTTGTAGTTTGCAAGTCTTATATCAGAGATAAGTCCTGTGACTGGTTTGTCTAGCTTGAATATTTTGATGTCATTAGTTTTATCAAAATTATTTTCATTAAACCAATCCATATTAGGATCATTTAGTGCTTGTCTGTGGATTGATGCAGTTGTTTTATCTGCAATATTTCTTGCTTCTGGATTTATTACGTATCTTTGGATAACGTAATTATCTTTTTTATTTATACCAACAATTCTTGTACCTAAGAATTGAGCGTTTTGGTTGTTGCCTGCCCAACCTGTCCATCTGTTGTCATAGTTTGACCATCCGGATGTGTTTCTGTTTTTGACATCTACCCATTCTACGCCGTCTTTACCTAGGATTGATTGAACTTGTTGTCCACCTTCTGCGTTTTCAGAATAGTTGTAGATTTTTACCTTACCATTTTCTACTCTTAGAACCCATTTTTTGTTAAGTTTGTTGTAGCCTGTTGGTGGTTCAACTTCTTCAAGGACGTAGTTTTTATTATCTTTAGGAGTTCCGTTAAACTCTACAATACCATTTGAATCTGATGTTGCTTCTATTGGGAAATTTGGATCAGTATTATCTGGATCAGAAATTCTGAATTTTGCTCCAGGAAGTGGTCTGCCATCTCCGTCTTTTTTGTAAACTCTAAATTTTTGTCCAGCTGGCCTATTTGAAACTTGGATATTAATATTATCTCCAGTGTACAACTTACTTTCGCCTATTATAGAAGTTTCTCTTATTCTAACGCTACCGTCATTTAAAATTGTAACTTGCCATTTTTTATTAGTAAGGCTATAGCCTTCTGGTGCTCTGGTTTCTTCTAATGAGTATCTTCCTGGTGCAATATTTTCAAAGTTTACAACTCCGTTTGCATCTGATGTTCTATAGATTACTTTTCCATTTTCATCTTTTAATGCGAAGGTTGCGTTTGGAAGTTTCTTTCCTTGATTTGCTTCGTCGTATTTTGTAAGTTTAAAAGATCCTGGAGTGTATTTGTTGTTTATTAAACCAATTACTTCTTTATAATATTTTGGTATTTCTCCGCCAGATTGATCTCCTATGGCTGTGTTGACATTAGCTTTAGATGCAAAGGCTGATGTAAGATTACCATCATTCATTAAGAAAGCTCTCCATTTTTTGTTGAACTGTTCGATGTCTGTAATCTTAAATGTTTGTTCTACTACATAACCACCCTTATCTTTTGGTTTTGGTGTTTGTATTGTTAATGGAGCCTTAGCATTTAATTTATCACTAGTTGTGATTTGATTTGGATCATATTTTATTGTTATGTCGTTTTCTCTTCTATTTAATCCTTGAGCTGGATTTATAGATTGATGAGCTAGTAAGTGGTAGATATTAGGTTCTTGTTCTGGTCTTATACCCATTGATAAAGGCATATACCTATTTAAAGGAATATCTCCTAATCTATATGTTCCATAATCTGTTCCATATACTTTTACATCATTAAGTTCATATAGAGGTTTATAACCCTTACCAGACCATTCAGCTATACGATTTGATTGAAAATCAGTTGTAATCCAGTTATATTTGACTGTTTTTGCACTATAATCAAGTCCAAGTGGGTTTAGATATGTTAGAACTGTTACATACCATTTGCCATCTTCTTTTTGATATACATCTCTAAAGTAATATGATTGGTTAGAGTCGCCTGTCTTTGAGTGGTGGCGTCCATAGTCAGCGTTTATTGTTTTGTTTAATACTGGGTTTCCACCAACATTTGCAACTCCAGGAGCTACCTTTATTGTAAATGGATATTGTCCTGTTTCTTTAGCATAGTATTTATCTGGAATTATACCTCTGAGGTTAATAGAAGCTGTAGCTGTACCTCCCTTTGAGTTTTCATTAAATACATATGTCAATAAGTTAGTATTGTAATCGAAATAAGGATCAGCAACTTCTACACCGTCTATTACTACCTTAGGAAATTCACTAAAGTATTGAGTAAAGTCGAAGTTTCTATCAAATTGAATTTCAAATCTTGTACCTGGTGCTGAATTATCTAGAGTAACATCAGCGTGGTATTTTAATGATTCATAGGAATAAGCTTCCCATACTCCTGTTTTTACACCAATATCTCCTGGTTCGTTTTCTAGATATTCAAGTCTTTGACTAACATTTGTAACAGTAGCCTTGTTTGTAGTTTCAGTTTCTTCGCCTTTTTCTATATAGTAATCACGTCCTGTTTCTGGTGTTCCATTTCCATCTTCAAACCTTGCATTGTATTTTACTTGGCCTTGTTCGTCAACTACAACTTCAAAATATACGCCATTTTTTTGGTGTCCATCTGGAGCTTGAGCTTCTTCTAGTCTATATGTTCCTGGTGGATATTTTCCGAAATCAGCTGTACCTTTATCGTCAGTAAATTTGTTGGCAAGTGTCCTTCCAGTGCTGTCTTTTAAAACAAATTCTGCACCTTGAAGTCTGTTTCTTTTACCTTCGTTATCAAATGTATCTCCAAATTTTGTAATAGTAATTGGACTTTTTGTAAATTCTTCGTTTGTTACTATTAATTGGTTAGGTTCATCTGCTCCAGTGCTTTTGCTTAATGCTACTTTTTGAGTAAGATTTGTTTGGTTTGCTGTATCTTCATCTGTCAACCAATCATAATCTAAACTTACAGATTGTTTATCTCCAATATTAGCTTTTACTTTTACCAAGAATCCCCAGTCATTTGCAAATCTTTCTTGTGGGAAGTAGATTTGGTAGCCAGTTTTTCCTGTGTAAGCATCTGTTTTATTTGGAGTACCTGTAATCTTGTTATTATTTGCTGTATTTATTACATTATTTCCAAGCAAAGGAATGAATCCATCGACATTTTGTTCTTCCATGCTGTATTTAACGTTATTTCTATATCCTGGAGATACGTCATATGCTGTTACATCAGTAATGTTTACGCCTGGAATAGAAATATTAAGTCTTGTATTTCTATTAGTTCCTCCACCACCATTATTGCTTTGTGGTTTTAGATAAAGATAGAATTCTAAATCGCCGTTGTCAGAAATTTTTCCATAATGCATAGCATTCATATAGTCTGGCCAGTTAGGATAACCGTCGTGTTGAACAAGTTTTGTCTGATTTTTTCCTCCACCTAGTTGGATATTGTTACCATCAACGCTTATATCTCCATCTTCTGATATATTGATAGTTTTTTGTGATTGGTCTAGTTTATATCCTGCCGGAGCTTTTTCTTCTACTAAAGTGTATCTTCCAGGAAGAACATTATTAAAAGTTGCCTTTCCTTGGGAGTCAGTAATTATTGATGGTTGGTTGTCGCCTAGTAATTTGAATTTTGCTCCTTCAAGTTTTTTACTTGGATCATTGCTATCAACTTTTACTACTGTAAAAGTAACAGGATTTGGTTTTGTTATATCAATAGCAGAGTTTTGGATATATTGACTCTTTGTATCGATTTGGTAGTAGTTGGCATTTTCGTTGTACTTGTATGTTTTGCCGTCTGTTGCCACTACAGTATCTTTGTCGAATTTTTGTTCAATTTTATTTTCTCTTTTTGAAGCTTTGTGAGAATTTTCATCAATATCCCAATATCTTGCGTTAGGAATTGTGACAAATCTTGTGGTTTGTCCAGAAGTTCCTTCGTCTACATGGACTTCGCCTAGAGTGTTACCGTCTTTATCTTTTGCGATAAATTTTTGTCCTGGCATATTCATGCCATCTACTGGGAAGTTCCATACTTGATCGATGTATAAATCTCTAAATTTAGAAATTCTTACACCTGAAATATTGTAATTACTTGGTTTATCTGAATTTGTTAGTTGTGTATCTAATTTATAAACTGCAATGTTTCCTACTGCTTGTGTGCCAGCAGGGGCAGTTTCTTTTGATGGAATAGAATTAATGGCTTTTTCATTTTCTTTTACAACCATATTACCATTTTCGTCTAATCCATAAACAGCACTCTTACCACTTTTTACAGTTTGATCGCCGTCAAGTTTTCTGTCTGCTAGAGGCATTCCATCGTTTGTTTCATCTCCAGATGAGATGGCATCTGTGATTGTCCACTGAGCTTTATCATTTGCCAAAAACTTTCCTTGAATTGTAGTTCTGTTATTTATTCCAACTCTTGTAGGGGTTGCCTCTTCTATTTTTTCTTTTGGATAGCCTTGGTCAAGTACAAATCTTACAGCACCAGCTTTATTTTTTTGTTTCAAGAAAACTGATATATCTACCATATATTTTTCTTGTTTGTTTGTTACTTTTGTGTAGAAACTGTAAGAAGCCTCTTGGGTATTATCTGTTACTTTGTGGTGTTTTGAATCAACTATTCCCAAAGCATCTTTAAGTTGGTCAGTAGCAGTAACTTCTTTTCCATTTAATAATACCTTTTCAATTTTTCCAAGTCCTGATCCTTCTACTGTTGTAAAGTTTGCCATAAAGCCAAGAGCACTTAAAGATTGGTCGGCGTGAACTTTCATATTCCAATTTATTCCAACCATTTCTCCATTTTCTACAACTGGTTCTCCTGTTATATCAATTGGGACTTGATAATTTCCATGTTCATCGTCAATGATTTTGATTACATCATCTCTGTCTGGTTCTATGATAGATCCTGCTGGGTTTCCATTTTTGTCGATTTTTTGTGGGACAAGATTTTTTGGAGCTTTTACCCCAGGTCCTGAAACTCTATTTGTTACTGTAAAAGTTCCATCGTCGCCAATTGTTATCTTGTCTGTGTTGTAGTCAACTTCGATGCTTAATGGTTCTTGGATATTATCATTAATATCTTTTATAATTTTATATTTTATAGAATTTGTTTTTTCTTCGTATTCTGGCTCAGCTATAATTTGCCCATTATGCTTAACTGGTTTTAAGGTTGATGGGTCATTTACTTTTAATTTTTCATCTAGATGAATTATAAAGTATTGATCTTTTTTTATTGGTCCACCTGCATTTGATGTATCAAAACGGGTGTTTATTGTGAACTTTTTATCGGCTAAGGCATTTGCGTCTGCTTTTGCTAGCTTTGGTTTTGCTGGTTCGTCTTGACCTAAAAATAACATTCTAAGTTTTGGCAACAAGCCTTTTTTCTCTGTAGTTTTCTTTTCTTTTTTATCTTCACTTTTTTCTTGTGTTTGAGTTTTTTGTGAAGATTTTTCTTTTGGTTCTTCTTTTTTTGGTTCTTTTGTAGAATCTTTATTATCTTTATTTTCTGTGTTCTCTTTTGTATTTTCCTTTGATTCTACTTGGACTTCTGTATTGCTTTCCTTATTTTCTTTTGTATCTTCTTTGTTTTTTTGTTCTTTTTTATCTTGTGAAAGATTTTCTTTATTAGAAGAAGATTTTTCATCTTGTACTTTTTCTTCTTGGCTTTGGCTTGGAGCATTTTCTTGCTCTTTTTCATCCTTAGCCTTTTGTTGTTCGGTTTGTTTTTCTTCTTTGTAAGCTTTTAATTTATTGTAATCTTCTTCTAAGGAGTTTGTATTATATAATTTTATTTTATCTTCACGAATTAGGGCAAAAAGATCCCCATGGTTTTTGATTTTTAAATTTCCCTTTTCGTCTTTTTCGTATAGTTCGAAATCAGGATCTATGCTTGTGTATTTTATGAATTCTAAGTTAAATAATAATTTATCTTCATCAAATAATTTTTGAATTCCTTTTTCATTAAAATCAAAATCATCCATTATTTTTAAATCTATGTAGGAATAATTTTGACCGTAAATATTCTTATTTTCGTCTTCTTCAAGCTTTTCTAATTGGTCTTTTGTTACAATTTTATAGCCTTGGTCTTCTTTTATGATTTCCAAATCAAGGTCAAGACCTTGGGAATTTAGCATATCTTTTACTCGCCAATATTCCTTGCTTGCCTTTTCGTTTGTATCAAAATATCCATCTTCATACAATTTTAGGTCATTTCTTTTTATAAGCCTAAATTGCGAAGTGGTATCGGGCATAGAAATTGCTATAGAAAATTTATCCTCGTCCTTTTTCTTTTTGCTTTTGTCATAAATTTCCTGTGATTTTAGGATTGAAAAATATACATCGGTATCATCTTTCATCTCCTCTAATCCCTTTATAGAATTTGGTTTTTCTTCTTCAGCTTTTGATGAGCTTGCAAAAGCTGGCAACATCACTTGTAAAACCATAAAAACAGCCATGACAAATGACATCATTTTTCTTAAAATCTTTTTCATAATAACTCCTTTTTGAAAATTCGATTTTTGTTTATAATTAATATTTTTTCTTCTTTAATTAGCTTTGAAATCTAATTTTTTCAGTATAATCAATTAAAGAAATTAGTTATAATTTTTTTAAATTAAAAGTTGAAATTTCCTAATTTTTACACACTTCTAATTATAATTAATTATATAACTTTATAGTTTTTTAGTCAATATTTTTTAGATATGTTATTTAAATAAATTATTAATATAAATTTAAAATTTTGATGATTTTATTTTTTATGAAAAATTATTATGAAAAATTTTTCAAATAAAAAAAATTCTCTTAATTTTTTCAAATCAAGAGAATTTTTAAAAATTTATTTATTAAATTGTTCCAAAACCCACATATAAGACTCTTCTGTAATTTTATTCCAATAATCCCAATCGTGGTCGAATTCTTTGCCGTCTTTTTTGAATTGTGTATTTATTTCAGATTTTTCTAAGTCTTTGTTGAATTTTTCTATATCTTCAATGTTTATTTTTGAATCTCCTTCGCTTGCTCTAATATAAAAATTAATATCTTTTGTATTTTCATTTATAAAATTTGAAGGAAATTTTTCTTTATAAACTTCATCAGACCACATTTGCTTTCCATCTGAAAACGCCATATAATTTCTTCTAATTAGGCTATCTTCATCAAGTTTGTCCCAAAGAGTTGGGGAAATCAAAAGAGCTTTTGAAAACAAATCAGGATTTCTTAGTGAAAGGCTTGCTGCCCCATATCCTCCTACAGAAAATCCTCCTATTGCTCTTTTTGTTTTGTTTGCATCTGTCTTATATTTTCCATCAATTTCTTTTATAAGTTCCTCTTTTATAGCTGATTCCATTTTTTTATCATAGTCGCTATCTACAAAAAATGAAGAAAATCCATCAGCAAAGACAACAATCATTTTGTTTTCCTTATCTTTCATAATTTTATCTAGCATATCTTTTGTATTTGATTTTTCAAGAATTGAAGAAGAATTTCCGCCAAAACCGTGGAGCATATACAAAACTGGATATTTTTCATCGCTTTTTTCATCATAGCCATTTGGCAAATAAACTTTGTATTTCCAATTTTGTTTTAAAATTTCAGAATTTATTGACCCATCAACAACTTTTCCTTGATCTTTTTTGTCAACATCAGATTTTTTATTTTTTTCTTCGTTTGATTTATTTGAATTCTTATTAGAATATGCAATTGTAGGATCTGATGAAGGATTTTCCTTACTATTTTCATTTTTACATCCCCCAAAAATCAATCCCAAAGAAAGAATTCCTACTATTATTTTTACTTTATTTTTCATCATTAATCTCCTCAAAATAATATTGATTTCATTATACAATATAGAAAAATTTTCTTCAATCCACAAATTTTTTCACAAATAAATGCCATATTTTTACAAGTTTAATCTAATTTAAATAATTTTTTAACTTTTTAATTTATAATTTCAAAATAAAAATCTCATTGTGATATAATAATTTTGCCTATTACTTAA
>NZ_KV803772.1:56371-56692 GCF_001811125.1 Anaerococcus sp. HMSC068A02
TTCTCTTACCTAAATTATATCACAAAGGACTTGTTTTTCAAGGCTAATGATTTTCATTTATTTATTGTGGTATAATAATTTTGCCTATTACTTAATAGGTGAAAAGAGGTGATTTGATTGTTAACCTCAATATTGGAAAATTTTATTTTTCCCTTGTTGGTTGGTTTGATATTATTTTTTATAAAAAAGTATTATTCCGAAAACAAGTAAATAAAAAGACAGTAGTTCGCACCTACCGTCTTTTTTTTGTGGTGATTCCACATTTTTCACATCCGTATTCCTTGAAATTAATCAAGGGTTTTTTGACAAGAGTTTTCTTCT
>NZ_KV803772.1:56792-66378 GCF_001811125.1 Anaerococcus sp. HMSC068A02
CCGAAAACAAGTAAATAAAAAGACAGTAGTTCCGACCTACTGTCTTTTTTTGTGGTGATTCCACATTGTTAACCTCAATTCCTTGAATAAATCAAGGGTTTTTTGACAAGAGTTTTCTTCTCTTACCTAAATTATATCACAAAGGACTTCTTTTTCAAGGTTGATGATTTTCATTTATTTATTATGATATAATATTTTTGCCTATTACTTAATAGGTGGAAGGTGGTGATAAGTTTGTTCGCCATAATATTGGAAAATTTTATTTTCCCCTTGTTGGTTGGTTTGATTTTATTTTTTGTAAAAAAATATTATTCCAAAAACAAGTGAAAGAAAAAGACAGTAGTTCGCACCTACTGTCTTTTTTTGGCGGTTGCCATGTTTGTTCACCATAATACCTTGAATAACTCAAGGATTTATAAGAGTTTTTCTCTTAATTAGATTATATCACAAAAGCCTATTTTTTCAAGATTTCAAAATATATTTGATTAAGAATAGGGACTTTTTTGACTACAAATCTTGCAATCTCAAAACTTATATAATTTCCCAAGTAAGATTATATTATAATTATATTAATAAAAAGTAGGTATATAGAATTATTATATAACTAATTATCTTATAATAAGAAAATTAAAAATCAATCACTTGTATTAAGTTTCTTACCGCTTCTTACCATTTCTTACCATTTCTTAATATTTCTTACCATTTATTGAAATCTCAACATTGTATAACAATAAAAAAGTAAAAAATATAATACTTTTTAATTTCAAAACTTTTTCTTAACTTTTCTTACCACTTATTTAAATTGTAGATTTCTCTTTTTAATTATTTTATATCATAAATGTCAATATCGTTTTGCTCTTCATATTCATAAGAACGTTCAATCCCTTTCATATAAACATCTCTATTTTCTGTATCTTCTGTCAGAGCATTTTTAATTAAACGCTTTAATTCTAAAGAATTTACAGGGGATCTTTCCATAGCCTGTAAATAAGCAATTTTATCTATTTTTTGCCAATCTACACACTTTTTAAGATTTTTTTTAAGTATTAAATCTAACCAAATCCTTGTCACTCTGCCATTTCCATCTCTAAACGGATGCGCAACATTCATTTCCACATATTTCTCAACAATTTCGTCAAATTCATTTTCTGGCATTTTCTCTATTGTTTTTAGATTGTCTTCCAAAAATAACAAAGGAGCAAATCTAAAATTGCCTTTTGCCAAATTAACGCTTCTTATTTTTCCAGCAAAGCTAAACACGTCTTGGAAAATATATTTGTGTATTTGCTGCAAACCTTTAAAAGTCCCTACTTCAAATTCATTTATAATGCCTTTATCCCAAAGCTCTATGGCTCTTTTTTTACTTAAATATTCTTCTCTTTTTGTCCCCATTTTCCCTCCTTTTCTGTATAGTCCCCTATCATTAAAATACCAATAACTAATTTTCTCCCTCAAAATTAGCAAATGCTACTAAATGTTTCAAAATATCTATAGGTTTAATTCTTGCACTTTTTCTATCAAAAAATTGGTTTTCTCCTTGTAAGCAATAATATTCAACTATATTAATATTTTTTGTTTTCATATTACCACCTATAATAACATACTAATATTTTAAATCTATTATAATTACTATACGTTTATTAAAGTTATTTTTCTTTAGAATTTACGATATTTACTTGGCAAGACTTCATGGCTTCTAAGGCTATTTTGTGATTTTTTTCGTTTGTTGCCTTGCACAAATCTTCTATTACTGTTACTTCTGTATTTAATAGGGCGTTTTTTATGAGTATGGCATTTGAAAGCACACAAATATCTGTGCAAATTCCTACCATATAAATATTTTCGATTTTTTCTTTTTCATTTAATTTCTTTAAATATTCTACAAGTTCATAAGAGCCAAATGATGGTTTGTCAATTATTTTGTGATTTTTTGTATCAATTTTTATTTGCCAACCTTTTGAATTTTTTATGCAATGTTTTACTGGCAAATGACTTCCTTCTAGGCTTTCTAAATAATTTTCATCGTGTGTATCTCTTGTAAAAATCACTTCTCCATCAAAATTTTCTACCAAGCTTTCTATAGGTTTTACAATCTTATCATTGCCTTTGTTTCCTAGCGCCCCATCTACAAAATCATTTTGCAAATCAATTACTAATAATACGTCCATACTTTCTCCTTTTTGGTATTTTTATTAGTATATAACTTATAATTTTTTTAATCAACTTAGAAAAGTCCAAAAAAATAAACCTAGGTTTTATCCTAAGTTTATCTTTCTTTATATAATTTTTCTATTCCCAATAAGTCTTTTATTTTTTCTACTGAAACTTGGTCTAATGATTTTTCTTTCCAATTTGCACTTTCTTTGTCTATTATTAATGACCTTATTCCTTCTTTCATGGTTCCTGTTTTTCTTGCGTATTTTAAAATTTTTAGGTCAAGGTCAAAAACTTGGTCTTTGGTTAGGTTTTTGCAAATAAAATATTTTTCAAATTGTAAAAAAAGCATAAAAAGATTTCTTTCTTTTAAATTTTCCAAGGTTTTTTTGGCAAAATCATCATCTTTATTTTCTTCTAAACTTTTTATAATTTCTTCTATGCTTGAATGGGAAAAGTATTTTTCTATTTCTTCTTTATTTTTTGAAATTTTTGAATTACTATCTTGGGCCTTATATTTTTGTGTTTGTTTTTTTAATTCTTCTATTAATTTTTCTCCATCATATTTTTTTGATAGGGAAAGTAAAATATTTAAAACTTTATCGTAATTTTCTGATTTTATATAAATATCTGCCAAATCATATTTTATTAAATCAGATGATGATAAACTTTCGCCACAAAGACCTAGATATTGTCCTAGGGCTTGGGGAAGTTTTGAAATATGTTTGCAAACTCCAACATCTGGCACAAAACCTAATCTTGTTTCTGGCATAGCCCAATTTACGCTTTCGTCTGCAATTATAAAATCCGAATTTATTGTAAGTCCTATTCCTCCGCCCATAACTATGCCAAAATAATGGCTAATAATTGGTTTTTTGTAATCTTTTACGTACCTATCTAAAACAAATTCTTCTTCATAAAATTCGTCTTTGTTTTTGCATTTATCATTTAAAAGGTAATCGTAATAAATTGCTTTTAAATCTCCGCCTGCACAAAATCCTTTTTGGCAAAGTGAATCAAATAAAATCGCCTTTATTTTTTTGTCATCTTCCCATTTTTTCAAAATCTTTTCTATATCTTTTACCATTTCCATATTCAAGGAATTGATTATTTCTGGTCTGTCGAGGTAAATAATACCTACATTTTCTATAATTTTTTCTCTTATCATTTTAATCTCCTATATTTAGGATATTTTTAAAATGAAAAATGTCAAGAAATTTATGCGTTAAATATTTTACAAATTATTCAGTCCCTAAGGCTTTTAATGTGTCCCCATGAAGTTTTTCTTTGATATTTTTATCTTCTTTTACAAAATATGAATATAAAATATCAACCATAATTGAAATTGGAAATTGTGGGCTTATTGCATTTCCATAATCCAAATGTTTGAGCGATGGAACAAGGATTACTTCATCGCAATAATCTTTATACAAATCTCTAACTTGTGAAGTTATAAGAACTGTTTTTGCATTTTTGTTGTGTGCTTGTGATAAAAAAAGCAAAACTTCGCTTGTATTTCCACTAATGCTAAGTCCAAAAATTAGAGAATCTTCATCGTGAAAAGCTCCTCTCATTTTCATTTGATCAGAATCTGTTATGGAATCTATATTTACTCCAATTCTCATAAATCTAAGTTCCATTTCGTTTGCTGCAAGTCCTGATGAGCCTTTTCCGCAAGCTACAACTCTGTGAGCCTTGCTTATATATTTTATTACTTTTTTGATTTGACTTTCATCGATTAGGCTGTAGGTTTTGTTCAATAATTCTTGGTAAGTATTTAAAACTTGGCTTACATTTCCATTTATATCTTCATTTTTTTCTACAAAATCTTCTCCATATTGGTAAACAAATTCTCTGTATCCCCTAAATCCACATTTTTGTGCAAATCTTGAAAGGGAGGCTTGAGATACAAATAATTTTTCTGCTATGGTTTTGCTAGAGAAATCTTCTCTTTTGTTATTGTGAATGAAAAAATCTGCTATATTTTTTTCAACCTCTGTAAAATTTTCGTAATTTGATTCTATTATTTCTACAACGGATTTATTATAATAGTCCAAAATATTCTCCTATTTTTCTTCTTCCAAATCTCTAAAATTATAATAAGCTCCCAAGATTCCTGCTTGGTTTTGGTGTTTGGCAAATTTTAAGGTCATATTGTCGAAAAACCTTTTTTCCAAATATAGGGAAATTTTTTCTTCAATTCTTTTTTTCAAATATTTTTCTTGTGCCATAATTCCACCGCCTAGTACGACTGTATCAGGATTTAACATATAAGATAAATTTGCAATTCCAAGTCCCAAAACATCACACATTTCATCAATTGCTTTTATGCAAATTTCATCGCCTTTTTTTGCATTTTCAAAAACTTTTTTTCCATTCCAAGATGATATATCTTCATTTTTTTCTTTTGCAACCTTTTCAACCAAAGTTTTTGCTGAACCAAGATTTTCAAATTTATCATTTCTAATATTAATATATCCAACTTCAAAAGCTGAACCATTTGCCCCGTGGATTATTTTCCCATCAATTATTCCACATCCGCCAATTCCTGTTCCAATTGTAAGAGTAAGACAAACTGAGCTGTCCTTTGATGCTCCAGACTTGTATTCTGCATATCCTGCACAATTCACATCATTTTCAACCTGACAAGAAAGATCAAATTTTTCTTTGATTGCCTTTTTAAAATTTATTCCTATATAATTTGGTATTAAGTCTGATGCGTGATAAATTGAGCCGTTTTTTGTATCAACTACGCCTGCTGTTGAAATACAAACTCCCATTATTTGGTCATTTTGATTTTTCTTTACAAAATTTTCTACGATTTTTATAACTTCATTTAGGATGTGGTCTCCGCCTTTTTGGGCATTTGTTTCGATTTCATAATTTTCTAAAATATTTGCCTTATCATCAATTAGTCCATATTTTATAGCTGTTCCGCCAATATCTATGCTTATATATTTTTTCATAATATCTCCTTTTAAAAAATAAGAGGCAAATGCTCATCACACTGCCTCTATTATATCCTATAATTTGATTTTAAAAATTGCTTTTTTAATTTTTTGTGGATTTTTAACTTTTATGGCTGTCATATGACCATCATTTGGATAACAAATTAGAAAATCTCCCTCATTTAAAATTACTGATGAATTTTTTTCGCCTTCCATTGCTTGATAATCATCTTCTTTTTTATATGAACCCAAGTCCATATTATCGATAAAATTTAAATCAATTTGTTCACTTCCATCAAGCATAAGATGAAGATCGAGATAATCTTTATGAGCTTCCCAAAATCTATTTTCAGGAGTAGTTGTTTCATATTCTACGATATTTACAAAAAGTTCTTCGCCTTTTATAGGATGAGTCCCTTTTTCCATTTTTTTCATATCATTATTTTTATAAAAATCAAAACATTCTTTAATTTTTTCGCTTAGATATGAAAATTCATCTAAATTTTTTATATTTCCAAATATCATTTCAAACTCCAAATCTTAATTATAAATTGTTGTATTTTTTGGTAGTGTAATTTCTTTTCCCTTTACTTTATTGTAAATTGCTGATGCAACAAGTCCTACTACCAAAGATACTACTATTGATATAATTGAATATGACCAGAAAGAAATTTTTGCTGGATCTACGAAATATTTTACATAAATCATAACACCGCTTGCTGCAATAAAGGCTAGTGTTGCTCCAAATTTATTTGCAGTTTTTGTAAATGCTCCAAGGATAAATGTTCCTACAAGTATTCCCAAAACAAGTCCCATAAATCCGTTAAACCATTCGTAAGCTGATTTTATATCTCCATTTGCCAAAATCATTGAAACGATTATTGCAAAAATTCCTACTATTAATGAAACTTTTTGACCAATTTTTGTTTGTTTTTCTAAACTTAAATCTTTATTTAAGCTTGCTTGAATATCCAAAGCCCAGCTTGATGCAACTGAATTAAGTCCTGTTGAAAGTGTTGATTGGCTTGCTGCATAAATTGCTGCAAGTAAAATTCCTGTAAATCCTACTGGTAGCTCAAAAGCAATCCATGATGCGAAAATTTGATCTTGTTGTGCTGCTGGTGGCAATGGATTTGCTTGAACTTTATAAAATACGTAAAGTCCTGTTCCTATTAGATAAAATACTGTTGCTATAAAAATTGATAGACAACCGTTTGTTACCATCATTTTGTTTAATTTTTTTGTATCAGTTGTTGTTGTAAATCTTTGTACAATATCTTGACTTGAAACATAAGAGCCTATTGTGTTTAAGCCTGCTCCAAATATTAGTAAAAATATTGAATCCTTAAATATATTTGCATCAAATATTGGTTCGTTTACTGCTAAAAATTTGTGATTTGTGAAAAGCTCGTTTGCAACTGCTCCAAATCCACCATTAATATTTGCCATTAAGTAAAATAGTCCAAAAGTTACTCCAAGAAGTAAAACTGAGCCTTGAATAAAATCTGTCCACAAAACTGATTTTAGTCCACCAGTATATGAGTAAATTATTGCTATAACTCCCATGATTATAATCAAAATATTTACATTTATTCCCATAAGTTTTGATAAAACCATACATGGAAGATACATTATAATTGACATACGACCAACTTGGTAAATTATAAACATAATAGCACCAAGAATTCTTAAACCTTTACTATCAAATCTTAATTCAAGATAGTGATAAGCTGTGTCTATATCAAGTTTACTATAAATTGGTAAGAAAAATTTTATAGTAAAAGGAATTGCTACAAGCATTCCAAGTTGTGCAAACCACATAATCCAAGTTCCTGCATAAGAATTTCCTGCAAGAGAAAGGAAGGAAATCGGACTTAAAAGTGTTGCAAAAATAGAAACTGAAGTTACCCACCAAGGCACTGTTCCATCGCCTTTAAAATATTCTTTGCCTTTCATTTCTTTTTTAGAAAAATGAAGACCTGCAAACAATACTGCTGCCAAATATACAATTAATATTGCTAAATCAATTTTTGTAAATCCCTGCATTTCATTTCTCCTTAGCCTAAATATTTATTTTTTGCATCATTTATCATTTTAGCTGCTTCATTTACAACTTCCATATCAGAATCAACCAAATTTTCTAATGGTTTTCTAACTCCACCAAGATCTAAGTTTTCATTTATTTTTAAAATAGCCTTGATTACTGCATATAAATTTGCACGAGCTTCGCACATTTTATAAATTATTGCATCAACATCATATTGAATTTCTCTTGCCTTTTCTAAATCTTTATTTTTTAGACATTCATCCATTTTCAAAATTAATTCTGGCATTACACCGTAAGTTCCACCGATTGCTCCTTCAGCTCCAATAAGTCTTCCAGAAATAAATTGTTCATCTGGACCGTTGAAAATTATGTAATCATCTCCAGCAGCTTGTTTAAACATTTGAATATCTTGAACTGGCATTGAAGAATTTTTAACACCAATTACATTAGGATTTTTTCTCATTTCAGCAAATAATGAACCTGTCAAAGCAACTCCAGCAAGTTGTGGAATATTGTAGATTACAAAATCAGTATTTGGTGCTGCAGAAGAAATATCATTCCAGTATGACGCAATAGAATATTCTGGAAGTCTAAAATAAATTGGAGGAATAGCTGCAATAGCATCAACACCCAAGCTTTCTGCATGAGAAGCAAGTTCCATAGAATCTTTTGTATTGTTGCAAGCAACGTGAGCTATAACAGTAAGTTTTCCCTTAGCCTCTTTCATTACATTTTCAAGAACAATTTTTTTATCTTCAACACTTTGGTAAATGCATTCTCCAGAAGAACCATTTACATAAACACCCTTCACACCTTTTTCTATGTGATATTTTGTAAGCTCTCTTACTTTTTCTGGACTGATTTCTCCATTTTCATCGTAGCAAGCATAAAATGCTGGAATAACTCCCTTATATTTGTCTAAATTTCTCATAATTTTTCCCTTCCTTTTTTATTATTTATTATTTTTCTAATTCATTAATTTTTTCTGTAAAATTTTTAGTTATAACTTGTGGTCTTGTAATAATTGAACCAACAACTACACTGTAAGCACCAAGCTCAAGAACTCTCTTGGCTTTTTCAGGTGTATTAATATTTCCCTCAGCAATAACTTTGTTATTTACATTTTTTAAAATATCTCTAAGAATTTTGAAATCATTTTCTTCGATTTTATCATTTTTAGATTGGTCAGTATATCCAACCAAAGTTGTTCCGATAAAATCAAATCCAAGTTTGTCAGCATTTATAGCCTCATCAACAGTAGAACAATCAGCCATAAATAATTGATTAGGATATTTTTTCTTAACTTCCTTAAAAAATTCATCAATTCCAATTCCACCAGGTCTTAAATCTTTAGTAGCATCCATAGCAATTATTTCTGCCTTAGATGAAATCAAATCATCAACTTCTTTCATAGTTGGTGTAATATAAACTTTAGAATTTTCATAATCTTTTTTTACAATACCAATAACTGGCAAATCAACTTCATTTTTAATTTCTTTTATATCTTCACTAGTATTAGCTCTGATACCCTTTGCTCCACCTTGCTTAGCAGCTTTTGCCATCTTTCCCATTATAAATGATGAATGTAAAGGCTCATCTGGCAAGGCTTGACATGACACTATTAATTTCCCTTTAATAGAACTTATTTCCTCTATATCAGCCATATCTACCTCCTTGATGGTTACAGTATATTACATCGTAAATATAATTTCAAGATTTTAATTTATTTTGAAATAACTTTCACAAAATAAATCCACAAAATTCGTTTTCCCGTTTTCCAATATATGATTTTTGAATTTTACGAAATTAATTTCAATAAAATCAATATTTTTAAAACCATTTGCTAAAGGCTGATTAAAAATTTACGCTGGTTTAAAATATTTTTTAGATAAAAAATAAAAATTTAATATGATTTTACAAACTAATTTTTCGCAATAAAAAAACGAGATAAAATAATTATCTCGTCAGATTGTTGACAAACTAAAAAAATTACTCATTTCGACCAGATAAACAACCGTTGATTTCGGTTGTTTATCCCGATTTATCGTGTGCAACGAGCGGAGAAATCTCATGGGATCTCTCCATGCGTTCGTTTCACTCACACTAAAACACGTTTGTTTTACAAACTTTTTCGTGTTATCACACTAGTTTTATGGATGATTGTGCCAAAAGGATTAGCCTTATAAGGACAGAGAAAATAATAAAAACTTGGAAAGGAGGTAATTCTCATGTCAAATACGAAAAGAACAGGACAAACAGCCCTTTACGAGCGTTTAAGTCGAGATGATGAAACGCAAGGAGAAAGCAATTCCATCACCAATCAAAAGCAGCTGCTTGAAAGCTATGCGAAAAGAAACGGCTTTGTAAATATCTATCACTATACCGATGACGGAGTAAGCGGAACAACCTTTGATAGAGAGGGATTTCAAAAGATGAT
>NZ_KV803773.1:0-595 GCF_001811125.1 Anaerococcus sp. HMSC068A02
TTAGGAGGAAATAATGAGTAAAGCACAATTTGAAAGAAGCAAACCACATATTAATATCGGAACAATAGGTCACGTAGACCACGGTAAAACAACAACAACAGCAGCAATCACCCAAGCATTAAACAAAAAATATGGAACAGGTGAATTCGTAGACTACGATAAAATCGATAAAGCACCAGAAGAAAGAGAAAGAGGAATCACAATCAATACCTCAGTAGTAGAATACGAAACAGAAAAAAGACACTACGCACACATCGATGCCCCAGGCCACGCAGACTACGTTAAAAACATGATCACAGGAGCAGCCCAAATGGACGGAGCAATCCTAGTAGTAAGTGCAGCAGACGGTCCAATGCCACAAACAAGAGAACACATCTTGTTAGCAAGACAAGTAGGCGTACCAAAAATCGCAGTATTCCTAAACAAAGAAGACCAAGTAGACGATCCAGAACTAATCGAATTAGTAGAAATGGAAGTAAGAGATCTACTATCAGAATACGAATTCGACGGAGACAATGCACCAGTAGTAGTAGGAAGTGCATTAAAATCCCTACAAGAAGGCGGAGAAGGCGAATGGTCAGACAAAATCCTACAA
>NZ_KV803774.1:0-489 GCF_001811125.1 Anaerococcus sp. HMSC068A02
AAATCTTGACTGGAAATATTTATAGCTATTGAATTAAAAGGGTTAAAAAGTTCGTCGGCTTGTTGACAAAGTTGCAAGCAACTTTGAAACACCGCGACATCTGACCTACCAACAATTTGTTACACAAATTGGGTTAGGATCATAATATGGTGACGATGGCAGAAGGGATACACCTGTTCCCATACCGAACACAGAAGTTAAGCCTTCTAACGCCGATGGTACTCGGAGGGAGACCTCCCGGGAGACTAGGAAGTTGCCAAACTTATAAAAATATCTTCTATTATTAATAATAGAAGATATTTATATAAGATTTTTTTATTTAGAGTGCTTAGGTAGCTCAATGGTGGAGCACCCGGCTGTTAACCGGTAGGTTGTGGGTTCGAG
The DNA here is from genome assembly GCF_001811125.1 of Anaerococcus sp. HMSC068A02. Taxonomy (NCBI): domain Bacteria; kingdom Bacillati; phylum Bacillota; class Tissierellia; order Tissierellales; family Peptoniphilaceae; genus Anaerococcus; species Anaerococcus sp. HMSC068A02. Next base: position 385 of record NZ_KV803774.1, read on the forward strand.
CCCCACCCTGAGCGCCAATGTTTCTTTAAATAGATATAGCTTCAAGTAGCTCATAACTTAGCAATTATTATAGCGCGGGATGGAGCAGCTTGGTGGCTCGTCGGG
>NZ_KV803774.1:589-1015 GCF_001811125.1 Anaerococcus sp. HMSC068A02
CCTCCCGGGAGACTAGGAAGTTGCCAAACTTACTTTTTTGTGAAGATTATTTCTTCACAAAATTTGTAAGAAAATTTTGACAAAGTAAATTTAATATTTTATAATTATACATATTGTATGTGCTTAGGTAGCTCAATGGTGGAGCACCCGGCTGTTAACCGGTAGGTTGTGGGTTCGAGCCCCACCCTGAGCGCCAAATGCCGGGGTGGCGGAACTGGCAGACGCACAGGACTTAAAATCCTGCGGTGGTCAAACACCGTATCGGTTCGATTCCGATTCTCGGCACCAATAACGCGGGATGGAGCAGCTTGGTGGCTCGTCGGGCTCATAACCCGGAGGTCGTAGGTTCAAATCCTACTCCCGCAACCATACTTTTAAATAAAAATTTATATATGGCCCTATGGTCAAGCGGTTAAGACATCGCCC
>NZ_KV803774.1:1115-2317 GCF_001811125.1 Anaerococcus sp. HMSC068A02
GTCGTAGGTTCAAATCCTACTCCCGCAACCATGTGGCGAAGTAGCTCAGTTGGCTAGAGCATTCGGTTCATACCCGGAGTGTCAAGAGTTCAAGTCTCTTCTTCGCTACCATTTTTTTTATAAGCTCTTAGCTTATTAACCAGCATGGAGCTTTTGGGCTCCATGGTCAAGTGGTTAAGACACCAGCCTCTCACGCTGGTATCCCGGGTTCAAATCCCGGTGGAGTCACCACTTATATTTTTTTATAATTTTACGGCCCTATGGTCAAGCGGTTTATGATCCTAACCCAATTTATGAAATAAATTGATGGTAGGTCAGATGTCGCGGTGTTTCAAAGTTGCATGCAACTTTGTCAACAAGCCGACTAAGACATTTGTAGCTTGCTGCAAGATAAAAAAGTATGTTTGATAAATATAATATTTAATAAGGCCCTATGGTCAAGCGGTTAAGACATCGCCCTTTCACGGCGGTATCCCGGGTTCAAATCCCGGTAGGGTCACCAAATGGAAGTATAGCTCAGTTGGGAGAGCATCTGCCTTACAAGCAGGGGGTCACAGGTTCGAGCCCTGTTACTTCCACCATAATATTTTTATATTAGGCTATTTTAATTATGGCTTAGTAGTTCAGCTGGTTAGAATGCCGCCCTGTCACGGCGGAGGTCGTGGGTTCGAGTCCCATCTAAGTCGCCATTTGGATTTCAATAGAGATCCAATGTGCTGATGTAGCTCAATTGGTAGAGCAATTGATTTGTAATCAATAGGTTGTAGGTTCAAGTCCTATCATCAGCTCCATATTAAGGTTTTCCTTTATATTATAAATTTTAACGTTTATTAAAAATAAAAATAGGAATTGGGTGCTTGCTAATTTAATAATTTATTTTAGCTTTCACTTTGTTATTTCCTTTTATATTATTTGCGGAAGTGGCTCAGTGGTAGAGTATCGCCTTGCCAAGGCGAGGGTCGCGGGTTCGAATCCCGTCTTCCGCTCCAATTTTATGCGGGTGTAGCTCAGTGGTAGAGCCCCAGCCTTCCAAGCTGGTTGCGAGGGTCCGATTCCCTTCACCCGCTCCATTTTTTATAAATTATTTTTATTTTTTAAAATTTTGTGGTATAATCTATATTACAGTAGGTAATGATAGTACCATATTATATTGTTAAGATATTAATAAACTTATATTTTTAATTATGCGCCTGTAGCTCAGC
>NZ_KV803774.1:2417-2642 GCF_001811125.1 Anaerococcus sp. HMSC068A02
GGTTGTAGGTTCAAGTCCTATCATCAGCTCCAATTTTATTGTGACATAAAATTGAATAAATATATAGTTTATGCTATAATGTGTTACTATGAAATACAAATTTTGGGGAAGTTCCAGAGTTGGCCAAATGGGACGGACTGTAAATCCGTTAGCTTAGCTTTCAGTGGTTCGAATCCGCTCTTCCCCACCAATTTGCGGGTGTAGCTCAGTGGTAGAGCCCCAGCC
>NZ_KV803774.1:2742-24808 GCF_001811125.1 Anaerococcus sp. HMSC068A02
TGTCAGAGGTTCGACTCCTCTCAGGCGCGCCATGTTGGGATATAGCCAAGTCGGTAAGGCACCAGACTTTGACTCTGGTATGCGTAGGTTCGAGTCCTGCTATCCCAGCCAATTTGATCCATTAGCTCAGTCGGTAGAGCACTTGACTTTTAATCAAGGTGTCCGGAGTTCGAATCTCCGATGGGTCACCACAATATGGAGAGGTACCGAAGCGGTCATAACGGGGCGGTCTTGAAAACCGTTAGAGTCTTACGGCTCACAAGGGTTCGAATCCCTTCCTCTCCGCCAAATAAAAAATCAATTTCTATATTGATTTTTGGAGAAGTACTCAAGTGGCTGAAGAGGCTCCCCTGCTAAGGGAGTAGATCCTTTCAAAAGGGATGCGAGGGTTCAAATCCCTCCTTCTCCGCCATATGCCCAGATAGCTCAGTCGGTAGAGCAGGGGACTGAAAATCCCCGTGTCGGTGGTTCGATTCCGCCTCTGGGCACCAAAATAGCCCGTCTAGTTTATGAAAATTATTTTGTTTTCATATATAGGACATTATCATTTATTTTATTTTTTAGGATATTTGATTTAATAGGGGTTTAGTTCAGTTGGTAGAACGTCGGTCTCCAAAACCGGATGTCACGGGTTCAAGTCCTGTAACCCCTGCCATTTAAATTTTATATATGGACCTGTAGCTCAGCAGGTTAGAGCGCACGCCTGATAAGCGTGAGGTCGGTAGTTCGAGTCTACTCAGGTCCACCAAAAACAAACCTAATTATGAATTTATTTCATAAAATTTTTTTATTAAAAATTATAAGGTTTTGTTTGGGCCTCTAGCTCAGTCGGTTAGAGCGCCCGGCTCATAACCGGTAGGTCCAGGGTTCGAGTCCCTGGAGGCCCACCAGATTTAACACCAATCTTTTGATTGGTGTTTTTCTTATGAAAAAATTTTTTTGAATTTGGATTGTAATTTTTATGAGTCTATAATAAATCGTGTTGGTAAGAGTTGATAATATTTTTCTGATGTGATTTTACTAAGAACATTTTTATCTATAATTATGTCTTTGGTATTTTTTAATTTTTATTGGCTATATGATCTTAAATATTTTCTATTTATATATGTATTTTAAAATGTTTAGCTGATAGGTTAAGGATTTTATATTTTAATATTTAAAGATTTTGAAAATTTATTTGTTTACGTGTAAAGATAAATCTAAATGAATTGATTTTTGATTTCGAAAGTTTTTATTTTTTAGTTTAAGCATCTGTTATTTTAATTTTCCTGTATTCTAATGTTAAAATATTTTCTATTTTTTAATTTTTAATTATATATTTTTTTATTTTCCATAACTTTGACAAATTTACTTTGTTTTTTTTTCTAGTTATTATACAATGTTATTAGGTATTTCTACCTTTAGGAGGATTTATGAATGTTATTATTGTAGGTGCTGGTAAGGTTGGTTCTTATCTTACTAGCAAGCTCTCTGATGAGGGGCACAATATTTTAGTTATAGAGAAAAACAAGGACGTTTTGGAAAGATTGTTAGCTCAAAACGATGTTATGGGGATTTTGGGCGATGGTCGTGATCTTGCTGTTCTTGATGAGGCTAATGTGGATGAGTGCGATGCTTTTATTGCAATGACTTTTAATGATGATGTTAATTTGATTTCGTCTATGATTGCTAAGAAAAAGGGTGCTAAATCTACTATTGTTAGGCTTCGTGATCCTAGATATATTAAATATGATGAATTTATGAGAAAAACCATGGGTGTTGATAGGCTTGTAAATCCTGAGTATTATGCTGCTAAGGAAATTCAAAGGACTTTGAAATATACTTATGCTGTTAATGTGGAAAATTTCTTGGATTCTAAGGTTATTTTGATTGAGCTTGAAATTGATGAAAATTCTAAACTTGCTAATAAGTCTTTGATGGATCTTAATGCTGAGGGACTTTTGGGAAATACGATTATTGTTATTGGGGAGAAAGATGATCAGGTTGTTATTCCTAATGGTAATCATATTCTTGAAGTTGGCGAAAAAATTTATGTTGCAGGTCCTAGGGAAGATATTGATAAATTTTATAAAAGACAAGTTGATAATAAGAAGTCTATCAAAAATGTTTTGATTGTTGGTGGGGGTTCTATTGCTCTTAATCTTTCTGAACTTTTGCTTAAAAGAAATTTCAATGTTACTGTCTTGGAAAATAATAAGGAAAGGGCGATTGATTTTTCTGAAAGACTTCCTGAATGTGAAGTAATCAATGCTGATGGCTCTGATCCCGAAATTCTTGATGAGGTAAGAATTGAAAATTATGATGCTGTGGTTGCTCTTACTGGAATTGATGAGGAAAATATTTTGATTTCTCTTCTTGCTAAAAAAAGAGGAATTGACAAAATCATTGCTAAAGTAAATAGGACTCAACTTCTTAAAATTACAGGTATTCTTGATGTTGATACGACTGTTACTCCAAAAAAATCTGCTTCTTTTTTTGTTTCTAGACTTTTGAGATCTAAGGAAAATTCTAGGGGAGAATCTATTTCTAATTTGTTTAGATTGTCTGATGACAGGGTTGAGGCAATTGATTTTACTGTGATTGAAAATTCTAAGGTTACTGGAAAGAAATTGAAGGATTTAAATGTAAAGGCTAATACTTTGATTGTTGGTATATCAAGGCAAAATTTGGGTGGCAAAATCGAAGTTGCAAACGGAGAAAGTACAATTGAACTTGGCGATAGAGTTATGGTTGTAACTAAAAATAAAGATTTTAAAGAAATTGACGATATATTGGAGTAGGCATGAATTTAAAAATTGTAAAATATTCACTTGGAAAACTTTTAATAGTTCTTGCAGGGCTTTTGATTTTACCATTGATTGTGGCTTTTATTTACGGCGAAAGCTTTGCGGATAAAATCAATTTTGTAATTCCTATTATTGTTTCTTTAATTTTTGGAATTATTCTTAGCAAAAGAGGAGATAATAAATCCCACCTATATACAAAAGAGGCTATGTTTATAACTGCGTCAACTTGGGTTTTGTTTTCCTTGATAGGAGCTATTCCTTTGTTTTTGACAAAATCTAATTATAATGGCTACATAGATGCTTTTTTTGAAATGGTATCGGGTTTTACAACTTCTGGTGCATCAGTTGCTATTAATGTGGAACTTTTGCCACATTCTATAATTTTTTGGAGGTCTTTGTCCCACTTTGTTGGTGGTATGGGAATTTTGGTATTTACCTTGGCGATTTTGCCAAATTCAAACAAGGAATCATCTCTTTTGATGCAAAGCGAAGTCCCTGGACCAACTTTTGGTAAAATCACCCCAAAACTTTCTGATACGGCTAGAAATTTGTATGGAATGTATATAGTTTTGACAATAATTACAGTAATACTTCTTCTTTTTGGTGGAATGAATTTATTTGAATCAATAATTCACGCTTTTGGAGCTGCTGGAACGGGAGGATTTTCTAATAAAGGAATTTCGATTGGTGCATATAATTCAAGATATATAGAAATGGTACTTGCGATTATGATGGCAGTTTTTGGAGTGAACTTTAATATTTATTTTTATGCTGTGACAAAGAATGTAAGAGAAGCAGTTAAAAGTGAAGAATTAAAATGGTATATAGCAATTATTTTGATAGCATCAGGACTTATTTTTGCAAATATAGTTACCCTTTATAAAGATGTCTTTTATTCATTTGTAAATTCTATTTTTACTGTATCTTCAATAATTACAACAACAGGATATGTTTCAGCAGATTTTGGAACTTGGCCCTTATTTTCTAAATCTGTAATAATAATGCTAATGTTTATAGGCGGATGTGCAGGTTCAACAGCGGGAGGACTCAAGGTTTCAAGATTTGTGATTCTTGTAAAGGGTGGAATTAATCAAATAAAAGAGTCCATGAATCCAAAAAAAATAACAATAAACAGGATGGATAGAAAAAAAGTAGATGCCCAAACAGAAAGATCTGTTTTAAAATATTTGGTAATATATATAATGCTCTTTATTGTTTTGTTTATGATAGTATCATTAGATATGGATGATTTTGAAACAGCTTTTGCAGCAGTTTCAACAACTTTCAATAACGTAGGACCAGGGCTTGGAGCATTTGGACCAATAACGACCTTTGCCGAAATGACAAATTTATCAAAATTTGTTCTAACCATAGCCATGCTTTTGGGAAGATTAGAAATATTCCCAATGCTTTTACTTTTGTATCCATCAACCTATAGAAAATTGAGAAATAAATAAAAAAATAATCCTATTTTGTGTAAGTGCAAAATAGGATTTTTAATTTAATCAATCAAAATAAAGTTGTAATCAGTCCGTAAATAATAGGAATCAAAATAGCGGGAATAGAATTTACTATTTTAATATCAACCAAATCCAACATTGAAAGGCCGATAGCAATTATGCTAAGACCACCAACTCCAGAAATATTATCAAGAATTTCCTTGGTTAAAATTGGAGAAATAAGACCTGATAAAATTACTATTAGCCCTTGATAAACCAAAATTGGAATTGCACCAAAAGCAACGCCAAGTCCCAAACTTTGAGCCATAAAAAATACAGTAACACCATCAATCATCGACTTTAGCAAAAGAATTTCATTATTAGAATTAACAGAAGCTTCAATTGAGCCGATAATTCCCATACTACCAACACATAAAATTAAAGTAGCATTAATAAAAGCCTTTGGGAAAGTAGATCTTTTATTTTCAGAAAAAAGTCTGCCCAAAAAATAAGCAAAACTATTTAATTTATCGTCCAATTTTAAATAATTTCCAATAATTAAACCGATAACTATAGAAATAATTACAACTAAACTATCTCCTTTTCTTGCAGAATTCATACCAGTAACCATTATTAAAATTGCAAGAAATTTCATCATATCATTTTTTAATCTATCAGAAAAATGATTTCCAGCTTTTGCTCCCAAAAAACCTAAAATCAAAACAGAAATAGCGTTAATAAAAACTCCAAACATAAAAAACCTTCTTTACATATTATTCTGTTAAATTATATCAAAGCTCTGAAATAATTGCAAAAAAGCCATAAAAGGGCTAAAGAAAATTGACAAAATTACGCCTTTGACCTATCATAATAAAAGAAAAATCTATAAAAAGATTAATTGATATAAAATTTTTTTTATTTTTATATAGAAAAATAATTAGAGAAAAACGATTTATTAATTAGGTTTCTACGATTATTTGAAAAATAAAATATGAAATAATATTCATTTTTGACAAAAGAAAGGAAATATTATGAAAATTGGATTGACCATAGCAGGAAGTGACTCATCAGGTGGAGCTGGAATTCAAGCTGATATAAAAACTATGACACTAAACGGAGTGTATGCAGAAAGTGCAATCACTGCCCTAACTGCCCAAAATACCACGGGAGTTTTGTCGGTTTTAGACTCAAGCCCACAATTTTTAAAAGACCAGCTGGATATGATATTTGATGATATTTACCCAGATAGCGTAAAAATTGGAATGGTTTCAAATTCTGATTTGATTTTAGTTATAGGAGAAAAATTAAAAGAAAAAAAAGCAAAAAATATTGTAATAGACCCAGTGATGGTTGCAACAAGCGGAGCAAAATTATTAAAAGATGATGCAATAAAAGTTTTAAAAAACGAACTTTTGCCATTAGCAGATCTTATAACACCAAATATTCCCGAAGGCGAAATTTTATCGGGGATAAAAATAAATGATGAAAAAGATATGCAAAAAGCTGGAAAAATTATCTCTGAAAAATACAATTGTGCTTGCCTATTAAAAGGCGGACACAAAATAAATGATGCTAATGATTATTTGTTTGAAAATGGAAAAGGCACTTGGTTTAAGGGAAAGAGAATAAATAATCCAAATACCCACGGGACAGGTTGTACTCTTTCATCAGCCATTGCAGCAAATCTTGCCAAAGGCTATGATATGGAAAATTCAATAAAAATGGCAAAAGAATTTTTGTCAAACGCTCTTTTGGATATGCTAGATTTGGGCAAAGGCTCAGGTCCGATGAACCATGCCTTTGACATAAAAGATTCTTATAAAAAATTATGTGAAAAGTAAAAGTGGATTTGATTTTGTATTTTTGTTAAAAAGTTTTACCTTTTTTATTGGCAAATTAAAATTAAAGAATAAAAAAGGTAAAACTTATTTTTTATCAAGTATTATATTTTTCATAATAGTTCTTGGCTTGTTCAAATTTATTTATTAAATTATAATTTTTAGCAAGGCTTGCTATTAAAATTGCCTTGTCATAGTCTTCTTTATAATCCATATTTTTAAGTCTTTTGTACAAAGCTCTAGTGAAATACAAAATAGGATTAGGAATTTTATTTCTAATTAAAAAATAAGAAATAGCATCATTTATTATCTCTGGACATTTTTCATAATCTTCTAAAATTATATAAGCATTAGTTAAGTTTAAGCTGATAATAGGGAATAATGATGAATCTTTGTTGGTTTTATCATATACAAAATTAAGTAAATCAAGATATTTTTTGTTATCAATGTTTGTATAAGTCATAGCTATATCCATTAAAATTCTTAATTCAAATATAGAAAAAGATTGTATTTTGAAGTTATCATATTTATTAGTAAAAGAATTTAAAGCTTTTATTAGAATCTCTCTTTCTTCTGATTTTGATAAGTCTTCATTCATTGATTTAAGAAATAAAATAACTTGCTTACATGAAGTTTTGATAAATTCAATATCAGTAAAATCTTTGAGATAAATAATTATTTTTTCTTCATCATCAAAAGGTAATTTATTTTCTACCTTATCAATTATTTTTTCAAAAGTTTCATTGAAAATCAAGTAATCTTTTAGACTAGAATTCAAATAGTCTTTTATAAAATCGTGATTTAAGATATATGATATTTTATAGAGAGTAGAAAAAGAAGGCTCATTAATACCATTTTCTATACGACTTATAGTTTTTCTGTCTATATTAGCTTCAATAGATAAATCTAGTTGACTAATTTTTCTATTTTTTCTAACTTCTTTGATTTTTTTAGCTAATATTGTTAAGTCATAATTCTTCAAAATATTTTCCTCCAAATGTACCATATATGCCGTTGTTTTAATCTTATTATAGACAATATAATTAAGATAATCAATAGCAAAGGAGGGGGAAAGAAAATGTTTGCCGAGTTGTCAAATTTTAGTCGAATCCCGTATTTTTGAAAAAGTATTAAGTATAAATTATAGAGAATAATGATATTGTAATTATCGATTTGAAAATAATTGTGATATATAAATTAATGATAGGAGAAAAAAATGAAAAAAAGGAATTTGATTATTATTTTATCTTTAATAGTATTTATACTTATAGGGATTTTTAGTCAGAAAGCCAAAGAGAAAGCTGAAAAAGAAAGAGAAATAAAAAATTATGAGTCTAGTGTTTCGAAATATGAAGAAATAACAGACTTACAATTCCTAAATAATGATAAAAGTCTAGAAGGTTTTGTATTTATAGGAAGAAAAACTTGCTCATCATGTCGATTATTTGTAAAAGTCATCAATGAAATTACTTCTGAAAAAGAAATAAATATAAAATATTTTGATACAGATAAATATAGGAACTCAAAATATTATGATGAAATATTAGAAAAATATCAAATAGATCAAGTACCTTATATGGTATTGGTAAAAGAAGATGGTAGTTTTGAAACTTTTGACAAAAAAAATATTGATAAAGGCGAATTATTTAAAGATTGGTTAATAAAAAATAAGGAAAAATAAAATTAAAAAAATTCCAATTTAAAAAGGCGAAAAAATAGACAAAAAGCTTGACAAAAACACGATTTCGGTGTATTATAATTTGGTATGAAAAAAGTTCCAAATACTTTTGACATAATCGCAGATCCTGAGGGCGATTCATAAATGTCAGGACGAGTAAAGCCGCCACCTATCCGAGCGGTGTCAAAATAGATAGGCAAAATATTTAAGGAGGAACTTGATGAAAAATCAAAAGACATATGTACCAACAAAGTCAACAATTGAACCAAAATGGTATGTAGTTGATGCAACTGACATGGTTTTAGGTAGACTTGCAAGCCAAGTTGCAGCAATTATTAGAGGAAAACACAAACCAACATTTACTCCAAACATGGACACAGGTGACTATGTAATAGTAGTAAATGCTGAAAAAGTCGTTCTTACTGGAAACAAAGAATACCAAAAAGAATACAAAAGATATTCTGGATATGCAGGTGGATTAAAAACTACAACTTATCAAGATATGATGGACAAACATCCAGAAAGAATTGTAGAACACGCTGTAGTAGGTATGCTTCCACACAACAAATTAGGTAGACAAATGGCCAAAAAACTTAGGGTTTATGTAGGTGAAAATCACAATCACGAAGCTCAAAACCCAGAAGTTTTGGACTTAAAGTAAGGAGGACTTAGATGGCAGATATTATATATCAAGCTACAGGTAGAAGAAAAACTTCAGTAGCAAGAGTTACAATGAAACCAGGTAGCGGAGAATTAAAAGTTAATGGAAGAGATCTTGATGATTATTTTTCTTATGATACATTAAAAATCATAGCAAAAGCACCATTAAAATTAACAGAAAATGAATCAACTTATGATATTAAAGTTAATGTACAAGGTGGAGGATTTAACGGACAAGCCGGAGCAATAAGACACGCTATAGCAAGAGCTTTACTAGAAGTAAATCCTGAATATAGACAAGCTCTAAAAAGAGCAGGTTTTCTTACAAGAGACCCAAGGAAAAAAGAAAGATACAAATACGGTCAAAAGAAAGCAAGAAAATCTTCACAATTCTCAAAAAGATAAGAAGAATTTTACAAACAAGGAATTTTTATTCCTTGTTTTTTTGTGGGAAAAATTATAAGATTTTTTTCATCAAATAAATTTATTTATTTTAGCTTGAGATAAATTCTAAATTTTTTATTTTCAAAAATTTTTACTACGAAAAATCTATAGTAAAATGTAAGGAGAAAGGACCTTAGTATGGATTTTAAAAAGTTATTTAAATTATTTTTGCACACACTTTATTTGTCTGCCTTTACTTTTGGCGGGGGTTATGTGATTTTATCTTTGATGGAATCTACTTTTGTAAAAAAATTGGGATGGATTAATAAGGAAGAGATGCTTGATATGACGGCTATTGCTCAATCTGCTCCAGGGGCTGTGGCTATTAACGCATCAATTTCTGTTGGTTATAAATTATTTGGCTTTGTTGGTGCCTTGGTTGCAACTTTAGGGACTCTTATTCCGCCTCTTGTAATTATTTCTGTAATTTCTTATTTTTATAATGCTTTTATTTCTAATAAATATATTGCTTTGATTTTAAAAGGAATGCAGGCAGGTGTTGGGGCTTTGATTATTAATGTTGTGATTGATATGACAAAAGATGTAATTATTGGCAAGGGATTTTTGATTTATGGAATATTTTTTATTTCTTTTGTCTTGAATGTTTTCTTTGATGTAAATATTATTTATATTATAACTGGACTTATCTTATTTGGTCTTATTTACTCTTTTGTTGAAAGGAAAAAAATATGCTAATTAAATTATTTATAAGTTTTTTTAAGGTCGGACTTTTTTCTTTTGGAGGTGGCTATGCTGCTCTTCCTCTTATTCAAGAAGAGGTTGTGAATTTAAATTCTTGGCTTAGTATAAGTGAATTTAATAATTTAATTACAATCAGTCAAATGACTCCGGGCCCAATTGCTATTAATTCTGCATCTTTTGTTGGGACAAGGGTTTATGGTTTAAGTGGGGCGATTGTTGCAAGTCTTGGTTGCGTGACTCCTTCTTTTATAATTGTAGGGACTATTTCTTATTTTTATAATAAGTATAGAAAGCTTGATTCGATGCAAAGTGTTTTGGGATTTTTGAGACCTACTGTTGTGTCTATGATTTTGGCTGCTGGGATTGATATATTAAAAACTGCTTTTTTTGATGTAAATAAAATTTCTTTTGAAAATCTTGATATTAGTATGGTTATTCTGTTTTTTTTGATGCTTTTAGCTATTAGAAAGACAAAAATCGACCCTATAATTTTGATGCTTGGTTCTGGTTTTATATATCTTTGTATAAATTTAATTTTGTGAGGTTTTATGGGAAAAATTAATTATAATTTGAAAATGGAAGAGATAATTAAAAGTATAAAAAAAGAGGAAAAAAAACCAAGGCTTTTACTTCAAGTTTGCTGTGCTCCATGTTCTTCAAGTGTTTTAACACGTTTGAGAGAATATTTTGATATAGATATTTACTATTACAATCCAAATATTTATCCAGCAAATGAGCTTAACAAAAGAGTTGAAACTGTAAAAGAGCTTGTGGATGAAATGGATCTTGATTCAAAGGTTATTTTTCCTGAAAATAATCCTGAAGATTTTTATAAATTTGTGGAAAATCGAAAAAATGATCACGAAGGTGGAGATTCTTGTTATAAGTGTTACCAATTAAGGCTTGAAAAATCTGCCAAGTATGCAAAAGAAAATTCTTATGATTATTTTACGACAACTCTTTCGATTTCTCCCTACAAAAATTCAACTTGGCTTAATGAAATTGGAGAAAAATTAGAGGAAGAATATGGGATAAAATATTTGTATTCAGACTTTAAGAAGAAAAATGGCTACAAGGATTCGATAGACCTTTCAAAAAAATATAATTTATATAGGCAAGATTATTGTGGTTGTGTATTTTCATTTAAAGAAATGCAGGAGAAAAAACACGAAAAATAAATGTTATTTTTATCTTACTTTGGGTAATTTTATATAAGGAGAGATAATTATGGCTGATGTATTACTGATAAAAAATTTAAATGAAGACCAATTAAATAGTAAAAGTCTAATACCTGTAACATTTCAAACAAATATAAGCGATAAAGACAAGCTTGTAAATATTTTTAATGTTTTGAAAGATAAAAAATTAGTCGAAAATAAAAAACTAGGGATAAAAAAATCTTCAATTACCTTAGAATTATTCTCTTCAAATATAACAGAAGTAATAAAAGAATTGATAAAAAATGATTTTATGATATATGGGGTATATATATTGTATGATAATTATTTAGGAGGAAAATAATGAGTGAAAAATTACTAGATATGATTAACGAACAAATGAATTTTGAATTACAATCAGCTTATGAATACAAAGCAATGCAAATATATGCTGATGATGAAGAATTCGAAGGATTTGCACATTGGTATGGTCATCAAGTTAGAGAAGAAATTGAACATGCAGAAAAAATGACCAAATTCTTACAAGAAGTAGGATATAAACCAGTTTATAAAACACTAGAAGCACCAAATACAGAATTCAAAGATCTTCTAGACGTTGCAAAACAAGCTTTAGCACACGAAAAAGAAGTTACAAAAAGAATTCATGAAATAGCAAAAGCTGCAAGAGATGAAGGAGACGAAAGAGTAATTTCATTTATCCAATGGTATGTTGATGAACAAATCGAAGAAGAAGATACATTCAACAAATTAATCACAAGATTAGAAAGAATAAATGGAAATTACGGTGGCCTTTACCTACTTGATGGCCAACTTGCACACAGAGGATAAAAAATAAGGCCAAGTTTAAGCTTGGTCTTTTTTGTAAGAAAAAATAATATGAAAATAAATTTAAAAGAAAAAAATATGGAGCTTACAGTAAATACATATGGGGCTTACATAGAAAAATTTACCAAAGAAAAAAAGCCTATATTTTTCCCAAAACTTCTTATAAAAATTAAAAATGAATTGAAAACAAGAGGAGGTATGCATCCATGCCTTCCAAATTTTGGAAAAAGTGAAATAAAAAAATTAGACCAACATGGATTTGGAAGAATTTCGTTTTGGGATATAGAAGAAAAAACTGAAAATTCAGTAAAATTAAAATTAGAAGGCAAGGGAGAATACGAAAAATCCACCTATTATATAAAATACAAATTAGAAGATGCATCGCTTTTTGTAGAACTAGAAATAATAAATAATTCAAAGGAAAATTTGCCAATAGCTCCCGGCTTTCATCCGTATTTTTACGTAGACAAAAATTTTAAAATAAAAAATCTAGACTTAGAAAAAATAGATTTAGAAAAAACATATTTTTTAAAAGAAAAAAAAGCAAGCATAGAAAGCAAATACTACAATATTGATATAGAAAATAATAATTTCCAAGAATTTGCAATATGGACAGATTTTCACGGAGATTATTTGTGCCTAGAACCCTGCCTAAACGGCCCAAGTTTTACAAAAAAAATAAACAATCCCTATATCCTAAAAGCAAAAGAAAAATTCAAAGAAAATTTTACAATAACAATAAAAGAAAAATAGCCAGCTAGGCTATTTTTTATTTTTGAAAAAATAGATAAAATAAAGATTTATAACAAAAATAAATATAATTCAATAAAATCTAATCAAAAAATTAAATAAATTAAAATAAAACTTGAAAAATATAAAAAGCAAGTATAATAAAAATAAGATAGGAGGAAATTATGAACCAACAAGCAGAAAAAGTACTAAGAGTTTTTGTATTAGCCATAATAGCAACAATTATATTAAAACTTTTGGGAGTAGCAATAAATATAATCGTATCCGTAGTAATACCCTTACTTGTTATATATTTCCTATACAAAGTTTTGATAAAAAAAGAAGACATATTTAGATAAAGGTAAAAAAATGAAAGATAAAAATCAAATTATAAAAATAATCCTAGGAACTTTAGGCATAATTCTAGGATTTAAAATATTAAAAATAATATTTTCAATAATATTTGCCCTACTAATACCAATTTTTATAGGAGGAGGACTAATCCTTATCCCAATCTTACTTTTAATAATTCCTATAGGAATATTATCAGCGATAGGATACGCTATCTACAAATTTTTCCTAAAAGAAAAATCTGTGTGGTAAAAAATAACCCAAAATCAAAAAAAGATTTTGGGTTATTTTTTTAAATTTATATTTCGTTAAAAACAAATTTTTCTATTGCCTCTCCTACTGCGCCTTGGTTATTTGTTGCTTTTGTTGTGTATTTTGATATGTCTTTTAATAAAAGATGGGCGTTTTGGACTGCGGCGGAATAGCCTGCTTCTTCTAGCATTTCTTTGTCGTTGTAATTATCTCCTATTGTTAGGACGTTTTCCATTCCTATCCCATAGTGAGCGCACAATTTTTCTAGGGCTTTTGCCTTGTTTACATTTTTTCTGTTTATTTCCATGAAGGTATCTGATGAGTAGGAGATTGAAATATCCCAATTGCATATTCTTGCTATATCTTCTTCTAGGCTCATTAAATAGTTTAGGTTGGAATTTTTTATTATTACTTTTACTATTATTTCTTTATCTAGATTTTTAATATCTTTTGCTTTTTGGACAAATTTGTAGATTTTTTTGTCGTAATTTCCTTCTACTTCATTTCCGTTTGCAAAAACATAGCAGTGTTTATCGGTATAAATTTCAAAGTGTACTCCTACTTCGTTGCAATAATCAGAAATTTCAACTGCTTTTTTGTAATCTATTGGGGATGCTTCTACAACTTTTTTTGTTACATTGTCCATTATTATCCCACCATTACAAAGGATTGAAAATCTATCTTCTTTTACATTATCGATTTGCTCTAGTATATCAAATAGTTGGTAGGGGCCACGACCTGTTGCTGTTGTAATTATTATTCCCATTTCTTGGGCTTTTTTTATAGCGTCTATATTTCTTTTGTGAATGGTCTTATCGTCTGATAAGAGGGTTTCGTCGCAATCTGTTGCTATTAATTTTATCATAAACTCTCCTTTCTAACTTTATACCCAAAGTCTTTTTTTATTTTGTAAATTTTAAATATAAAAAAACGTGCATTTAAAATACACGCCAAACTGTTAAAAAGTGTTCAAATCCTCATGCAAAGAATATCATACGGAAAAAATTGCTTTGATTTCAAATTTTAAAATTCGTGAAAAAATCGCATTGTCTGAGCGTTAGCGAGTTTGCGATTTTAGAATTTTGGAATTTAGAAATCAACAATTTTTGAAGTCCGATATTCGTGCTTGAGGATTTGTTTACGCTATGATGTGTATTAAAAACACACGCCTAAAAATTTATTTGTTTTTTAAAAATTCAATTATATCATTTGATTCGTACATGTATTCTCCATCATGGAAAAGACATGGCACTTGTCTTTTGCCGCCTTTTTCGATTAATTCTTTCATAGCGTCTCTATCTTCATTTATATTTACTATTTGAATTTCTATATTATTTTCTTCCATAAAATTTTCAACTTTCCTGCAGTGAGGACAAGCTGTTCCTACAAACAATTTATATTCTGACATATATTCTCCTTAAAATAAATTTCAAAATTTTTCCATTTTATATTATTATACTAATAGAAAGGAAGTTTTAAAGGTGAAAAAATGAAAGATAAGATTTTAAAATTTATAAGGCTTATTCTTGTTATAGTTATAATTGTATGTTTATTTCTTCTTGGTAGAAGGGGATATGACTATTATAAAAATTATAAAAATAACAAACATATATCAGATATAGTAAAAAATGTTGAGAAAGATCAAAGTAAAAATGACTCAAATGATAATTTAGATGATTTTGAAAAATTAGAAAAGAAGTATATGGCTATTTTGAAAAAATTGCAAAAAGAAAATTCTGATATTGTTGCTTTTTTGGAAATTCCAGGAACTTATATTTCTTATCCGATTTTTCAAGCTAAGGACAATAATTTTTATTTAAGAAAGGGTATAGATAAAAATTATGATATAGCTGGTTCTATTTTTATGGATTATATGAATGATCCTAAAATGAATGATGACAATAGTGTAATATATGGACATCATTTGGATGATATAAAATCAATGTTTACAGGTCTTGATGGATATAGAAAAAATGATTTTGCTCAAAGCCACAGAACAATATATATTACAACAAATGAAGGTTTAAGAGAATATCAAGTTTTTGCAGCTTATGGTATTCCATCAAATTATGATTATAGGACTTTGGATTTTGAAGATAAAGAGGAAAAACTTAAATATTTTGACAAGTTAAAATCAAATTCTGAAAATGAACTTGAAACTCGTGATTTTAAGGAAGATGATACCATAATTACCCTATCAACTTGCCAATACGATTATAAGGACCAAAGACTTGCAGTCCATGCCCTAAGAATAAAGTAAGGAAAAAAATGAATAGATATATAGAAGAAAATAAAAATAAATTAAATTTAAAAAATGAAAAGGGGCAATTGATTTTTTACCATGAATCTTTTGACCCGAAAGATATTTTTACCTGCGGCCAATGTTTTAATTTTTTTGAGGAAGAAGATGGATCATTTACTGCAGTTTTTTTGGGAAAAATTATAAATCTCAAAAAAGAAGACGACAAGATAATTATAGACAATGTAAGTGAAGAAGAATTTTATGATATTTTCTACGATTATTTTGACCTTGGTGTAGATTATGGAAAAATAAAAGAAAAAATTTCTGTAGATGAAATTTTAAAAGAGGCTACAGAATATGGGGCGGGAATTAGGATTTTAAATCAAGAATTTTTTGAAACCCTAATTTCTTTTATAATTTCAGCCAACAACCAAATCCCTAGAATTAAAAAAGCTGTGAGAATAATTTCTGAAATGTATGGAGATTATATTGGAGAATATAAAGGAAGAAAATATTATTCTTTCCCAAGTCCTGAACAACTATCCAAGGCAAGGCCAGAAGATTTAAGAGAAAAGGCAAGGGTTGGTTTTCGTGATAAAAGGATAGTTGAAACGGCAAATATAATCAATGAGGGATTTTTTGACTTTGAAAAAGATATAAAAATGCCTACAGAAGATTTAAGGAAAAAACTCCAAGAACTCCCAGGAGTTGGACCAAAAGTTGCCGATTGTATTTTGCTTTTTGCCTTTCACAAAAGAGAAACTTTTCCGGTTGATGTTTGGATAAAAAGAGTTATGGAATTTTTATTTATAAAAGAAGAAGTTCCAAAAAAACAAATTTCTGCCTATGCCGACAAATATTTTGGGGAAAATGCAGGTTATGTCCAACAATATTTGTTCTATTATGGCAGAGAAAATTCAATCGGCAAATAAAACTTGCATTATTTTAAATTACTTGTATATTTAAATTAGAGCTTAGCAGTCAAAGATAAAGAGTGCTAAAAGGAGGAAATAAAATGAACTTAAAACCAATCGGTGAAAGAGTAGTTATAAAAAAATTAGAAGCAGAAAAGAAAACCCAATCTGGCATAGTTTTACCAGAATCTGCCCAAGAAAAACCACAATACGCAGAAGTTGTTGCAATTAGTAGTGATATTTTAAACGATAAAGACAAAAAAGATTCCTTAAAAGAAGGAGATAAGGTTATTTATTCCCAATATGCAGGAACTGATGTAAAAATAGACGGCGAAAATTACGTAGTATTAGCATACAAAGACGTATTAGCAGTAGTAGAATAGGAGAAAATTATGGCAAAAGATATAAATTATGGAAAAAGTGCAAGAGATGGTCTTGAAAGAGGAATTGATAAATTAGCAAATGCTGTAAAAGTTACTCTAGGACCAAAAGGAAGAAATGTAGTTTTAGATAAATCTTACGGAGCACCAACAATCACAAACGATGGTGTAACAATTGCCCAAGAAATAGAACTTGAAGATAGGTTTGAAAATATGGGAGCTCAACTTGTAAAAGAAGTTGCAACAAAAACAAATGACGTAGCAGGAGATGGAACAACAACTGCAACAGTCCTTGCCCAAGCAATTATAAAAGAAGGACTTAAAAATTTGGCTGCAGGAGCAAATCCAGTAGTTTTAAATAAGGGACTTAAAAAAGCAAGTAGTGAAGTTGTTTCTTACATCAAAGAATCTTCAAAAGAAGTAGAAGATAAAAAAGCAATTGAACAAGTAGGAACAATCTCATCAGCAGATCCAGAAATTGGTAAATTTATTGCAGATGCTATGGAAAAAGTAGGAAATGATGGAGTAATCACAGTAGAAGAATCCAAAACAACAGACACCTACCTTGATGTAGTAGAAGGAATGCAATTTGACAAGGGATATTTGTCCCCATACATGGCAACAGACAATGAAAAAATGGTAGCAGACCTTGACGATCCATATATACTTGTAACAGACAAGAAAATTTCAAATATTCAAGAAATCTTACCACTACTTGAAGAAATTGTTCAATCATCAAAACCACTATTAATAATTGCAGATGATGTAGATGGAGAAGCTTTAACAACATTAGTATTAAATAAACTAAGAGGAACTTTCAACGTAGTTGCAGTAAAAGCACCAGGCTATGGCGATAGAAGAAAAGAAATGCTTCAAGATATAGCAATTCTTACAGGTTCAAAAGTAATTTCAGAAGACTTATCAATGGAATTAAAAGAAGCTACAATTGAAGATCTTGGTTCAGCTAAAAAAGTAAAAGTTGACAAAGACCACACAGTAATTGTAGAAGGAAAAGGCGACAAAGAAGCCTTGGCTGAAAGAGTAGAAAAAATCAAAGGTCAAATCGAAGCAAGTGACTCAGAATACGACAAAGAAAAATACCAAGAAAGAGTAGCAAAACTTGCAGGCGGAGTTGCAGTAATAAACGTAGGAGCTGCAACAGAAACAGAAATGCAAGATAAAAAATACAGAATCGAAGATGCCCTATCAGCAACAAGAGCCGCAGTAGAAGAAGGAATAGTTGCAGGTGGTGGAACGGTTCTAATAGAAGCAATCAAAAAAGTAGAAGCTTTAGAAGAAAAATTAGAAAATGACGAAAAAACAGGAGCAAAAATAATAGAAAAAGCTCTAGAAGCACCACTAAGACAAATCGTAGAAAATGCTGGAATGGACGGATCAGTTGTACTAGAAAATGTAAAAAAATCAGACAAAAACAACGGCTACGATGCCTACGATGATGAATACGTAAATATGTTTGAAAAAGGAATCGTAGAACCAACAAAAGTAACAAGATCAGCCCTAGAAAATGCAGTAAGTATAGCAAGCATGATTTTAACAACAGAAGCAGCTGTGGCAGATATAAAAGAAGAAAAACCAGAAATGCCACCACAAATGCCAATGGGATATTAATAAAAAATTTGCTCTTGCAAGACAATAATATTGTTTTGCAAGAGTTTTTTTATTTTTAAAATTAAATTTATAATTTTTTAAGCATTAAAATAAAAAAAGTTTTTTGAAATTTAAAGATTATAATTTACAATTGATTTATATTTATTAACAATACTATAATAAGCAAAAAAATATTTTAATAAGGTAATTATCTAGTATAAAAAAGTTTAAAAATATGATATAATTTTGTAAATGAACAAAATATAATAATTTTTTACAAGCTAATAAATTTTTTAAAAAAATTCTTGTAAAAAAATATTCAAAAACAAGTATATTTATACGGGGGGGGTAGCAATCAGTTCATTTAAAATTTGTAGGATTGTTGCACGTTAAATGTTTTTGAAAAACGTTTACAAAAACTAGCTGAAACACAAATTTGACTTGTATTTGTGATTTATGCTAATGAAAAAGAGGAGAATTATGAGAAGGGAGAATAAAAATCCAAGAAAGATTTTGTTTTCTGTATTAATCGCTATTGCTTTTGTAGTTTTAGCTGGTATTAAATTAGGTTATGCTAATATAATATCTCCAAAACAAGGAATCAATGAGTATCATTTCTATAATGACACAATAGAAAACAAAGATTCAGCTAAAGAAATACAAAAACAAATCGTTCTTGATAAAAAATCAATTTCTGATCCTGGCCATGTATTTAAAGACAAAGATAAAGTTTTATTAAAATGGCAAGATGAAGAAGGTAACGATATTAAATTTGATACGCCAATAGAAATTAAAGGTAACGACAAAAAATAATTAATGTTTACCCAGTTTTCAAAAACCAAGTAGTAATAACTTACTACATAAGTGGCAGTACAAATGATAGAGTTTATATGACTGACACCATCACTGATGCTAGTTCTTATAAATTACCAGTAGATCCTACAATTTATGATGCTAATAAATACTTCGTAAATTGGTCAGAAACTAAAGACGGAAAATCTGGTGTTTATGATGAGGAATCATTGAAAAAAGATATTGCAGCAGGAAAAACTGACATTAAACTTTATGCGATTACAGAGTTTAAACACAAGGCAACATTTATAACAGGAGACGGCGCAAGCTTCCAAGATCAAATACTTGCAGATGATGGTGGCAAGCTTGACAAAATGCCAGAAAAACCTACAAGAGCAGGCTATGAATTTAGCCATTGGTCTTTGACAGAAGATGGAGATCCTGTTGATCTTAATACTCTAGTGTTAGACAAAGACATTAATGTTTATGCTGTATGGAAACCAGTTGTAGTTGACTATAAATTTAAAGTTATGGTCCAAAATATAAATGATGATGGCTACACTTTCCATGAAATAATATCAGCAAGAGGACTTAATGGAGAAAAAACAAGCCTACCTTTTAAAGGAAGTGAAAATCCAGATCCTAAAGTTGCTCCATCTGGTCCAATAGTTGAAGATATTGCTAAGCTAACAGAAAAAGATGGTAGATTTAATGATAGCTACAACAGTAAAGACGAAAATGGACAAATGGATCACACCTATACTAATCCTCAAACCCTAGATTATTTAGGCTTCCATTTAAACGAAGAAAAAACAAAACAAGCTTTTGAAACAATAAAAGCTGATGGCAGTACAGTTGTGCCTGTCTATATGGATAGAAATGTTCATACTATATGGGTCTATAAAAATGCAAGTGGAACTAGTTATTATCAAGCTAATTGGGTCAATGCTACAGATGAAAACGGAAATATTCACGTAGATTTGCGTTACGGTCAAAGTTCTGAAACATGGTTTGACAAGCTAAATAAAGATTATATTTATTACAAGGATAAAAGCATAGGATCTTTCTATACTAAAGCCCCGGTAATGGGTGATAAAGATGTTTATATGTATAGAGTTTATGCTAAAGGTCAAGGATTCCAATTGCGTTTTGTTGAATGGGATCCAAGTAAATTTAATGCACAAATAAATAGCGGATCACTAGACCAATTGAAAGCTACTCTTGGCACCATGAAAGAAATAGGCGATAGAGTAAAATTCGAAAATACAGAACATTATGTCACTTACTACGGAAGAAATTACAGAGTATTTGAACCTAGTGATGGTATGTGGGCTAGTAAAACAAATACTTGGGTAGATGAGACTGACCATGTAGATGACATAAAAGGATTCCAACCTAAAACTGGAGATATGTCAGCTGATGGTTTGCAATCAGTAAATGTAAATAATCCTGCCTTTAGAGATTATATGTTTACTCCAAAAGGTTATGGTGGATATTTTAATTACACAGGAACAAAATATATAGATAATGGTTCTTATGTAGGTTTCTTATTCTACGAACGCAAAACTTATAATATAATTTATTACTCTGGAAATAAGAAATTAGCTTCAAATCCTTACAAATATGAAGCTGATACAAGCGATTTTGGACTTGATTATAAAATAGGAGAAACCAAAAATCCTGACAATCCTAATCAAGTATTTATGGGTTGGTATGAAGACTCATCATTTAGCGTAGAACACAAACATGAAGATGGAGCAAAAATGCCTGCTCATGACATTACAGTCTATGCAAAATGGGATTCTCGTCAATACGAAGTAACCTTCCACACCAACCAAGATGACTATAAAAAAGATATAGAAAAAATAACAGAAATTCCTGAAGATGACACTCTTTATGATGGAAAATATAAAGATGCCAAAGTTAGCGAAGAGAATTTCCCTCAACCAGTTAAGCCAAAAGACGCAACAGAATTTTTGGGTTGGTATGAGAAAAATAAAAATGGTAGATTTGTAAAAGCAAATCTTCACAAACCAATTAAAAATAATGATACTCACTTATATGCTAAGTGGAAATATGATTATTTAGAATTAAAATATGATTTGAACTTACCGGCTACTGACAAAGTTGAAGGAAAAGCTCCAACAGATTCAAACTCTTATATCAAAGATGCCAAAGCACAAGCAACAGATGTAGGAAATGTTAAAGTAAATGGTGGCAAAAAAGTTTTCGTAGGTTGGAGTGAAACAAAAGATGGTTCTAGCGGACTAATTCTACCAAGCGAAACTGTCCTAATGGATAAAAGTAAAACTTTATATGCTCAATGGAAAGAAATTCCAGATCTACCAACTACAAAAGTAACCTATGATGCAAACGGTGGAGTTGGCGACCAATATGTAGTTGAAGAAATCATTACAAATGATTCTCATAAAGTCTTAGGAAACGGCGAAGGCGAAAAAATTAATTACACCCGTGAAGGTTATGTATTTAAGGGATGGAATAGAGATAAAAACGCAACAAAAGCTGAATTCCAAAAAGATGATGAAGTTACTGTAACTAGTTTAGATGAAAGCACAAATAATTATATCTATGCTATCTGGGCTCCTATCATCAATTACACAACTGATGGTAATGGACAAGTTAAGGAAGGTGAAAACTTTGTAGATAATACAAAAGAAGAAGTCGAACTTAAATCAAATCCAAAAGGAATCGACACAAAAGCAAAAGAAGGATATAAATTTAGCCACTGGACAGCAGATAAAGAAATCACATTAAATGATGGAACAAAAATTCCGGCTGGAGAAAAAATTACTGAAGAACAATTAAAACAAGCAGTAATCACAGAACCACTTACATTCAAAGCTAATTTTGTAAAAGATCAACCTAATGAATTTAACGTAAGGCACGAATTTAAAGTTGCCAAAGATTCTCCAATAAAAGAAATGCCAGCTGAAGTAAAAGCAGCAGTTGATGCTCAACTTCCAGAAGATAAAACAGCTGAAGATGGCAGCGTTGTAACTCCTACTGCTCCAAAACAAACAACAGTAGAAGATACAGAAAACGATGGAACATGGAAATTCGAAGGCTACAAAGATCAAAATCCAGATACAAAAGATGTTGACGCAAAAGTAAACGGAGCCGATGTAAAATTCGAAGGCGAATGGAAATTCAAACCAAACGAACACAAAGTAACATACGAATACGTAAGTGGAACAAAAGGAGTAGAATTACCAGAAGCATTAAAAGCA
>NZ_KV803774.1:24908-27500 GCF_001811125.1 Anaerococcus sp. HMSC068A02
GTAGAATTACCAGAAGCATTAAAAGCAAAAGCCCCAGAAGAAGTAACCGGCAAAGTCAAAGGCGATAAAGTAACATCCCCAGTTCCAACAGGCGATGACGCTACATTTAGAGATGAAGCAAACAAAGGAACTTGGAAATTCAAATCATACGATAATAATGAAGTAGAAATTACAAACAAAGACGAAAACGTAAAAGGAACATGGGAATTCACACCAGATCCAGAGCCAGGAAAATACAATGTAACACACAAATTTGTAAGTAAAGATCCAAAGAAAGAACTTCCTAAAGAAGTACTTGCTCTTGTACCAGCAAAACAAACTGGCAAAGTTAAAGGCGATGTAGTAAAACCAACAGAACCACAAACAAAAACAGTTAATGTTGAAGATGGTACTTGGACCTTTGTAGAATATGACAAAAATCAAGAAACTATCGATAACAAGGATGTTGAGTTTACAGGAACATGGGAATTTACTCCGAAAACTACTCCTACTGATTACAATGTAAATCATAAATTTGTTTCATCAACAGAAGGCAAAGCTCTTCCAAAAGCAGTTACAGATTTAACACCAGACCAACAAACTGGTAAGAAAGATGGAGAAACTGTAACACCAACTGCACCAAAAGAAACAACTGTAGAAGATGCAGGCAATGATGGAACATGGAAATTTGAAGGCTACGATAAAGATAGCAAAACTATTGATAAGTCTGATGTGACATTTGAAGGAAAATGGAAATTCACACCAAACAAACACAAAGTAACTTATGAATATGTAAGTGGAACAGAAGGTGTAGAATTACCAGAAGCATTAAAAGCAAAAGCACCAAAAGAAGTAACCGGCAAAGTAAAAGGCGATAAAGTAACATCCCCAGTTCCAGAAGGAAAAGACGCTGAATTTAGAGATGAAACAAACAAGGGAACTTGGACATTCAAATCATACGATAAGAATGAAGTAGAAATCACTAACAAAGACGAAAAAGTAAAAGGTACATGGGTATTCACACCAGATCAACAGCCAGAAAAATACAACGTAACACACGAATTTGTATCCGCAACCCAAGGCAAAGACCTTCCACAAGCCGTAAAAGAACTAACACCAAAAGATCAAACAGGCAAAAAAGATGGAAGTGTTGTTAAACCAACAGAGCCAGAAAAAACAAAAGTAGCAGATACAGAAAACGATGGAACATGGAAATTTGAAGGCTACAAAGATCAAGATAAAACTACAGACGAAGTAGATGCAAAAGTAAACGGAGCTGACGTAAAATTCGAAGGAGAATGGAAATTCACACCAAACGAACATAAAGTAACTTACAAGTTTGAAAGTGAAGATCCAACAAAACCTCTTCCTGATGAAGTGAAAAATCTACTTCCAAATCCAGAAAAAGGAAAGGTTAAGGGTGATAAGGTAACTCCAACTAAACCTGTTCCAGAATCAATCACAACTAAAGATGGTGTATGGACCTTTGTTGGTTATGACGAAGAAAGCAAAACTGTTGGCGATAAAGATGTAGAATTCACAGGAACATGGGAATTTATTCCAGATGTAGTTACAGAATATGTCGATGAAAATGGTAAGACTATAGCTCCTAAGGAAGATGGTACAAAACCTAATAAAGAGATCGATGGATATGAATTTGTAAGAACTGAAACTGATGAACAAGGTAACACAAAACATATCTACAAAAAGAAGACTACTCCTACACCAGATGTAGTTACAGAATATGTCGATGAAAATGGTAAGACTATAGCTCCTAAGGAAGATGGTAAAAAACCTAATAAAGAGATCAATGGATATGAATTTGTAAGAACTGAAACCGATGATAAGGGTAATACAAAACATATCTACAAGAAAAAAACCACTCCTAGTCCATCTATAGTTACTAAATTCGTAGATGAAAATGGAAATCCTCTTGCTATGGAAGAAAAAGGCAAGAAAGATAAAAAAGATATTCCTGCTTATGAGTTTGTAAAGACTTACACAGATAAGGATGGAAATATTGTTCATGTTTATAAATTTAAACAAACACCAACTCCAACTGTAGAAACAAGATATGTAGACACAGAAGGTAAGCAAATACTTGCTGATAAAGTTGGAACACATGATCCATCAACTATAGAAGGTTATCAATTTGTAAAAACAGAAAAAGATGAAAAGGGTAATACCGTTCATATTTACAAAAAAATCGCACCTGTTCCAAAAGTTGAGACAAGATATGTTGATGAAAATGGAAACCAACTACTTCCACCAAAAGAAGGAACACAAAATCAAGTAAATATTGATGGCTACGATTATGTAAGTACAAATAAAGATAATAATGGTAATACAATTCATGTTTACAAGAAAAAACCTATCCAAGATGTAGAAACAAGATATTTAGACACAGAAGGTAATCAAATACTAGCTGATAAAGCTGGAACACATGATCCATCAACTATAGAAGGTTATCAATTAGTAAGAACAGAAAAAGATGAAAAGGGTAATACAAGACATATTTATCAAAAAATTGCACCTGTTCCAAAAGTTGAAACAAGATATATTGATGTAAATGGCAATCAATTACTTCCACCAAAAGAAGGAACACAAAATCAA
>NZ_KV803774.1:27600-131344 GCF_001811125.1 Anaerococcus sp. HMSC068A02
AATAATGGTAATACAATTCATGTTTACAAGAAGAAAGTTCTTACACCAGATGTTGTAACTAAGTATGTTGATGAAAATGGAAATGAAATTGCTGACACTCAAAAAGGAAAACATCCAAGCAAAAATATCGAAGGATATGAAATAATAACTACAAAATCAGATGAGAAGGGAAATATAATCTATGTTTATAGAAAGAAACCTGATTCAACAAAAGTAGTTACAGAATATGTCGATGAAAATGGTAAGACTATAGCCCCTAAGGAAGATGGTAAACAACCTAATAAAGATATTGATGGATATGAATTTGTAAGAACCGAAAAAGATGAAAAAGGCAATACAAAACATATCTACAAGAAAAAATCTTCATCTGCAGAAAATAAATATAAAGTAACTCACAAATTTGAATCATCTACACCAGGTAAATCTCTACCAAAAGAAATTTTAGACCTTCTTCCAAAAAATCAAGATGGAATAGAAAATGGTAGAAAAGTTTCTCCTACAAAACCTTCTAAATTAGAAGTTAAAGTAAAAGATGGTACTTGGGTATTTGAAGGATATGATAAAGATAGTAGCGTAGTTAGTAATAAGGATGTAAATTTCACAGGAAAATGGAAATTTGTTCCAAACAAAACAGGCAAGATAAAAGTTTCAACTGGAACAAATTCTAGAAGCAAATCAAATGTTAAGACTGGAATAGAGGGTTCTTCTAATCTTATATTTGTCTTAATTGGATCAGCATTTGCTCTATACAAAAATAAAAAAAATAAATATTAAAATATTTATTAATAAGGAATAAAGCAAGAGATATTTTACAATATTTTCTAGCTAATAAAAGACGAGGAAGAAAAATCCTCGTCTTTTTTTAAAAAAATTTATGAAATTAATATAAATTAAGTCATATAAAAATTTAGATTCAGATAGTTGAATTTTAAAATTGATAATGATAATAATAAATTGTGAGGTAAAATCACATTAGATATATTGAATAAAAAATCAAATAAAAAGGAAAAAGTTATGAAAAATAAATCAAAAACCTTTACAACTTATCTACTAATAATATTAATGTTAGTTATTACTTCTTCAAGTCTTTCATTAATAGGAATATTTATGGGAAAAGTTGTAACTGCTATTTCAAATTTAGATATGGGACAATTTAAATCAAATCTTATAAAATTAGCCACATTAGTTTTGGTAAATTTTCTTTCTTCAAATTTGGCGTTTAGACTTAATTATAGGCTTGGTATGGAAAAATTCATTTATCTAAAAAATGAGCTTTTTAAAAAGGATTTGGAAAATACTGGAGAAATAAATATTGCAAATTACACGACAAATATTGAAAATTTATATGCTAATAGGTTTATGGTAAAAATAAATGCAATAAATTTAGCCTTGACCATGTTTTTTGCAGTTATATCTATTGTATATATTAATTATAAACTCCTTCCTGTTGCAATAATTGGAGCAAGTTTACCACTTTTAATTCCTTTGCTCTTAGGTAAAAAAATTCAAAGAAAATCTCAAAAATTTAATGAATTTTATGATTTTTATCAAAAATACATTGGCAAAAAGTTAGGGCAAAAAAATGAATATTTGAGATATAAGGTTGAAGATAAACTAATTGAAGAAAAAAGTAAGATAGAATTTGACCATGAAAAAAACAGAAAAGATTTAAAAAATATAAATAATTTTTCCAATATATCTTCCCAAGCTTTGGGTTCGATTTCATATATTTTGATTTTTATTTTTGGCGGATATCTTGCTTTTAAAGGAGAAATTGAAGTTGGTTCTATAATTTCGGTAGTACAGCTTATGAATTATATAGTAGATCCTGTTATTGCATTATCTTCTCTTATTTCTTTGTATAATGAATCTAGACCTATTTATGAAAATATTAAAAAATTTCTAGATGAAAAAGAAAAGGGTAAAAAAGCTTTTGGCTTAACATATCCAATAAATCTTTTTGCAAAAAATATATCTTTTGCATACGAAGATAAAAAAATAATAGAAGATTTTAATTATGAATTTTATTATGGAAAGAAATATTTGATTAAGGGAAAATCTGGTAAGGGTAAGTCTACTTTGGCAAAAATTCTTTGTGGGGAGATTTCTCCTGATAAGGGAGAAATTTTGTTGAATGGTTTAGATATAAAAGATTTTGACTTTAGGGACTATATTCTATATGTTGACCAAAAACCAACAATAATAGATGGAAATTTGGAAGATAATATTAAATTTTATAGAAATAAATTGGATAACAAGATTGATTTGAATTTATTTAATATAAATAAAAAATTAAGTGACAAAGTGAGTGCAAATGATGGAATATCTGGCGGAGAAATGATGAGAATAAGTTTGTTAAGGTCGTTATTGGATCCTAGGGACATAATGATATATGATGAACCTATAGCAAGCTTGGATGATTATAATTCAAAGATTATCATAGAAAGATTATTATCTTTAAAGCAAACTGTAATAATTATCTCCCATAAAATGACAAAAGAAGATTTGGAAAAATTTGATGAAATAATTGATATATAAATTTATAATATTTTTTAAGGATTTGCGAATTTATTTCGACAAATCCTTTTATTTTATCTAGGTACAGTGGGAAAACTATATCACTATATAATTAACTGTAAATTTTTTATAAAATTTAAAAAATGTCCTTTATTTTAAATAAATATAAATTTTATAATCTTTGAACTTACAATATTTGAAATATTTTTTGAAAAAATCTCAAAGAATAAAAATATATTTTTAAAATTATAAATAAAGTTGACATGAAAACGTAAAACTGATATCATTTAGTTGATCTTAAGATCAATATTATTCATTTCAAGGAGGAGAAATAGAAATGAAGAAACTAGGTTTATTGCCAAGACTAATTATTGCAATCATTCTAGGTATTCTAATTGGGCTTGCAGGTCAAAAAGTTGACGTTTTAAAAATCTTAGTTAGAATACTAATTACTTTTAATGGTCTATTTGGCAACTTCTTAGGATTTGTTATTCCACTAATTATTATGGGATTTGTAATTCCAGGTATAGCAGATCTTGGAGATTCAGCAGGAAAGACACTAGCAATCACAGCAGGTATTGCATATTTGTCAACAATTATCTTTGGAACTATTACATATTTTGTAGGCAGCGTTGTTCTTCCTAACTTTATTAAAAAGGGAGCAATCTCATTTGATCCAGAGAAAAACTCAGGAAAAGCTCTAGAAAAAATATTTGAATCACCAATGGATCCAGTATTTTCTGTTACAACAGCACTTATCATTTCATTTATACTAGGTGTTGGTATAGCAGCAGCTAAAGCTGAAGTTCTTAAAAAAGCAGTTCATGAATTCTCTGATATTATTACAAAATTAATATCAAATGTTGTAATTCCATTATTGCCATTCCACATTTGTGGTATTTTTGCTAACATGGCTTATGAAGGAACTGTAGCAGTAGTATTATCAGTATTCGCAAGAGTATTTATCATGGTATTGATACTACACTATCTAACAATTACTGCACAATTTACAATTGCAAGTTCAATGTCAGGTGGAAATCCATTCTCAAAAATCAAGACTATGATTCCAGCTTACATGACAGCTATAGGAACACAATCATCTGCAGCAACAATCCCAGTTACACTTAACCAAACTTATAAATTAGGTGTAAACAAAGGTATAGCAGACTTTGTAATTCCACTTTGTGCAACAATTCACTTATCAGGTTCAACAATCACATTAACATCTTGTTCATTATCAATTCTTATGCTTAATGGATCAGATGTAGGATTCCAACACATGTTCCCATTCATCCTTATGCTAGGTGTTACAATGGTAGCAGCACCTGGAGTTCCAGGAGGAGCAGTAATGGCAGCACTAGGTATTCTTCAATCAATGCTAGGATTTACAGAACCTATGACAGCATTAATTATTGCATTATATGTTGCTCAAGATTCATTTGGTACAGCATGTAATATCACAGGCGATGCTGCAATAGCTTGTATAGTAAATAAAATTTCAGGATTCAAATTAGATCCAGAAGCTAATGCAGAATACATTGATGAACTAGTTAAGCAATAAAAAAATAGAACTCTTTTGAGTTCTATTTTTGAGCTTATGATCTTAAGACAATTAATTATGAAAATTTATTAAAAAGGAGTAATTTTTATGACGATAAAGAGAAGAAAAGTTACCATGGACGGTAACACAGCAGCAGCTCACGTATCTTACGCTTTTAGTGAAGTTTCAGCTATATATCCTATAACTCCATCTTCACCAATGCCAGAATTTATAGACAAATGGGCAGCAAATGGAAGATTAAATTTATATGGAAATCCAGTTTCAGTTACAGAAATGCAACATGAAGCAGGAGCAGCAGGAGCAGTTCACGGATCACTTGCAGCAGGAGCACTTACATCTACATACACAGCAAGTCAAGGACTTCTATTAATGATTCCTGATATGTACAAAATTGCCGGCGAAAGACTTCCTGCAGTTTTTCACGTAGCAGCACGTTCATTATCAACATGCTCAATCAATATGTATGGCGACCATCAAGACGTTATGGCAGCAAGAGCAACAGGTTTTGCTATGCTTGCATCAGGTTCTGTTCAAGAAATTATGGATCTTTCTCCAGTAGCTCATCTTTCAGCTATAAAAGCTAGAGTTCCATTTGTAAATTTCTTTGATGGATTTAGAACAAGCCATGAAATTCAAAAAATCGACGTTTGGGATTATGACCAATTTGAAGATATGGTTGATTGGAAAGCAATTGATGATTTTAAAAATGATTCATTAAATCCACACAGACCAACTATGCGTGGTGTATTTGAAAAGAGTGGATATTTCCAAAGAACTGAAGCTCAAAACAAAGCATACAATGGACTTCCAGAAATAGTTCTTGATTATATGAATAAAATTAATGAAAAAATTGGAACAAATTATTCATTATTTAATTATGAAGGTGCAGAAGATGCTACAGATATAATCATAGCTATGGGCTCTGGAACTGATACAATTCAACAAACAGTAGAAGAATTAAATAAAGAAGGAAGAAAAGTTGGACTTGTAAAAGTACATCTTTATAGACCATTCTCAACTAAACATTTACTAGAAGCAATTCCAAAAACAGTTGAAAGAATTGCAGTTTTAGATAGAACAAAAGAAAAAGGTTCTGCTGGAGAACCTCTATACTTAGATGTATTAGAATCTTTCTCAGATTCAGATAGAAATCCAAAAATAATAGCAGGAAGATATGGACTTGGACAAAAAGATACAAGACCTGCTCATATAAAATCAGTATTCGATAATTTAGCTAAAGATGAACCAAAAAATCACTTTACAGTTGGAATTATTGATGATGTAACTAATACATCCCTTGAAGTTGACAATAGTTTTGTAATTTCTGATGGACAAACAACACGTTGTATCTTCTGGGGAAATGGTGGAGATGGTACTGTTGGAGCAAATAAAAACGCTATAAAAATTATAGGCGACAATACAGATATGTTTGCTCAAGGATATTTTGACTATGATGCTAAAAAATCTAATGGTTTAACAATGTCCCACTTGAGATTTTCTCCAAACCCAATTCATGCAGCTTACTTTATAGATGAAGCTGACTTTGTATCATGTTCTCCTCAAGCTTATGTAAGACAATATGACCTTGTTAAAAATCTTAAAGAAGGTGGAATTTTCTTATTAAATACAATTTGGTCAGAAGAAGAACTTGAAGAACATATACCAAATTATTTATTAAAAGAAATAGCAGATAAAAATATTAAATTCTACACAGTAAACGCATCAAAAATTGCTCAAGAAGTTGGACTTGGACATAGAACAAACATGGTTATCCAAACAGCTTTCTTCATTCTTTCAGAAGTTTTACCAATTGAAGATGCTATAAAATATCTAAAAGATTCTATAGAAAAATCTTATGGAATGAAAGGTCAAGATATTGTTGATATGAACAACAAGGCAGTTGACCGTGCAAGTGAAGAATTACAAGAAATAAAAGTTAAAGAAGAATGGAAAAACCTTGGCGAAGATAGAGAAGGCGCAAATGAAAATGAACCAGACTTTATCAAAAACATGGTAAGACCAATAATAAATCTAGAAGAAGATGATCTTCCAGTTTCAACATATCTTCCATACGATGACGGTCAATATATGGCAGGAACTTCAAGATATGAAAAACGTGGTATAGCATTATTTGTTCCAGAATGGAATATAGATAATTGTATCCAATGTAACCAATGTTCATATATCTGCCCACACGCAACAATTAGACCATTCTTATTAGATGAAGAACAAAAAGCAAAGGCTCCAGAAGGATTTGAAACCAAAAAAGCTATAGGAAAAGGACTAGAAGGTTACGAATTTAGAATTCAAGTTTCTCCATACGATTGTATGGGATGTGGAAACTGCGTTGACGTATGTCCTGCTCCAAAGAAAGCTTTGGCTATGAAACCAATAGATGAACAAATCGAAAAACAAGCAGAAAATTGGGAATACGCTCATGGAGAAGTTGGATATAGAAATGATGAAATAGCTCCAACAAATGTTAAAAATTCTCAATTTAGCCAACCATTGCTTGAATTCTCAGGTGCATGTGCAGGCTGTGGAGAAACTCCTTATGCTAAATTAATCACTCAATTATATGGTGATCATCAAATTATTTCAAACGCAACAGGATGTTCATCAATTTGGGGTTCATCAGTTCCATCAATGCCATATTGTACAAATAATAATGGCGAAGGACCAGCTTGGGCATCATCATTATTCGAAGATGCAGCTGAATATGGATATGGAATGTTGCTTGCAACAAAATCAAACAAATTCTTACTAGAAACTTTGATGAAAAAATTCTTAGAATTAAAAGTTTCTACACCATTAAACGATGCATTTAACGAATGGTTAGAAAATAACGATGACTTTGAAGAAAGCAAAAAAGCAGCTATAAAAATTGAATCATTAATCGCAAACGGAACTGATAATGAAGAAGCAAATAAAATTATCGAAAGAATTAAATCACTAAAAGATTATTTAGTTAAAAAATCAGTTTGGATTTACGGTGGAGATGGTTGGGCTTATGATATAGGATTCTCAGGAGTAGACCATGTTCTAGCAAGTGGCGATGACATCAATATAATCGTATTTGATACAGAAGTTTATTCAAATACAGGTGGACAAAGCTCAAAGGCAACTCCTCTTGCAGCAGTAGCAAAATTTGCAGCAAGTGGTAAAAAAGTTAGAAAGAAAGACCTTGGTTTAATGATGACAACTTATGGTTATGTTTATGTTGCACAAGTTGCAATGGGAGCAAACCAAGCACAAACATTAAAAGCAATAAAAGAAGCAGAAAGCTATCATGGTCCATCATTAATAATTGCTTATGCTCCATGTATTAACCACGGACTAAAAGCAGGAATGGGCAAGACTCAAAGAAGAGAAAAAGAAGCTGTAGCAAGTGGATATTGGCACTTATGGAGATTTAATCCACTTCTTAAAGAAGAAGGCAAGAATCCATTTAGCTTAGATTCAAAAGATCCTACAGAATCATTCCAAGAATTCCTACAAGGCGAAGTAAGATACGCTTCTCTTAAAAAAGCCTTCCCAGAAGATGCAGATAGATTATATGCAGAAGCTGAAGAAGCTGCAAAGGAAAGATTAGAATCTTACAAAAAAATGGAAAATAAATAAAAATTAAATCCTAAAAATAGTATATGAATCACTAAGTGTTTTAATAAACCAGACTTTCAAAAGTCTGGTTTATTTTTTTATATTATTTTCTATTTAAATTTTTAAATCATTTGCTATTTAATTTTTAAAATTATTTTCTGCTTAATTTTTGGTGTTTAATTTTTGAAATTTTAAAAAATTAAGAAGTTTAAATCCTTTTGTGTAGGTAAAAAAATTAAGAAATTGTATTATTTTTGCTTTTATTAAATAGCATTTTTAGCGTATGGATATTTTTAGACTTCCAAAAAATTAAATTTTTTTATTTTTTAAAATTTTATTTGAAAATTTTAAAAATAATTAATTTTGTGGCACTTTTTTAACTCATAATTTTAGTGTATAATTAAAAAACGAGGTAAAAATATAACAAGCGCCAGATCCTTTTGGGATGACGAGGAATGGAGTTATCGAAAATTCGGCGGGTGCTCCATAGCTTTCACAGGCTCAGTATTTTACAAAAATAAGAAGCAATTCTTATGACAAAGAAAATAAAGTGATACCTCTAAAATTTAATATTAGGAGGATACTATGTGCGGAATAGTATGTTATAAGGGAAGGCTAAATGCCAGAGAAGTTATTATGGATGGTCTTGAAAGGCTTGAATATAGGGGATATGATTCGGCGGGAATCTCCCTTATTGATGGCAGTTTACTTAAAACTGTCAAAAAAAGCGGCAAGGTTAAAGTTTTAAAAGATGAGCTTTCAAAAAATCCTATTTATGGGAATATCGGTATTGGTCATATTAGATGGGCAACTCACGGTGGTCCTTCAGATATAAATTCTCATCCACATCTTTCAAATAATGGGAAAATTTCTGTAGTTCATAATGGAATCATTGAAAATTATAATGAGCTAAAAGAAAATCTAAAAAAGGAAGGATATAGCTTTAAGTCTGATACTGACACAGAAGTTGTTGCAGTTTTGATTGAAAAATATTATGAAGATGATATTTTAGAAGCTGTAAAAAAAGCAAAAAATGACTTGAGAGGATCTTTTGCTCTTGGAATTTTGTGCCAAGATGAAAGCGATAGACTTATAGTTTTAAGAGAAGAAAGCCCACTTGTTTTGGGAAAAACTAATGATGGAATCATTGCAGCAAGCGACCTTCCTTCAATTATAAAATATACAAAAGATGTAATTTATCTTGAAAATGGAGATTTGGTTGATATTAAGGGCGAATCTTTTACAATTTATGATAGAAATTTCCAAAAAATCCAAAGAAAAATCTCAAAAGTTGATTTTTCTTTTGAAGATTCAACCAAGGAAGGCTTTGATCATTTTATGATTAAAGAAATATTTGACCAACCAAAGGCGATTTCTGATACAATAAGATTCAAAATGACTGATGAAATGATTGATTTTAAAGAAAATGCCTTTAGCAAAAAAGAAATTGAAAATTTCAATAAAATTTATATAGTTGCTTGCGGAACAGCTTATCATGCAGGTCTTGTTGGGGCCTATGCTTTGGAAAAATTTGCAAAAATTCCTGTAATTTGTGATCTTGCAAGTGAATTTAGGTATAATGACCCATTTATTGACGAAAATACTTTGATGATTTTGGTAAGCCAGTCTGGAGAAACTGCCGATACTCTTGCAGCTTTAAGGCTTGGAAAGATTAAGGGAGCAAAGACTTTGGTTTTGACAAATGTAGTTGCATCATCTCTTGATAGGGAAGCTTATAAAACCATTTATTGTTATGCAGGTCCGGAAATTGCAGTAGCATCAACCAAGGCTTATACAACACAAATAATTTCTCTTTATATGCTTGCCTTAGATTTTTCTTTAAAACTTGGAACAATTGATGAAGAAAAATACAAGGAAATAATTTCAGAAATGAAAAAAATTCCTGAAAAAATAAAAGAAATTTTGGATGATAGTGAAAAAATAAAAACTTACGCGAATGAGATAAAAGATTTTGATTCTATGTTTTATATAGGACGTGGTCTTGATTATAAATCTGTAGTTGAAGGTTCTTTGAAATTAAAAGAAGTTTCTTATATTCACTCTGAGGCTTTGGCTGCAGGGGAGTTAAAACATGGAACAATAGCTTTGATTGAAGAAGGAACACCGGTTGTAGTAGTGGCAAGTCAAGAAAATATAATTGAAAAAACCATATCAAATGTGAAAGAAATCATTTCAAGAGGAGCAAATATTTTTTCGATTTCAAGAAAAGATGATCATTTAAAAGAAATTTCTAATTTTACTTTTGAATTGCCAAAGACAATTGACCCCCTTTATCCAGTTTTGTCAGTTATTCCTCAACAAATTTTGGCATATTATGTTTCATGTGCAAAAGGACTTGATGTGGATAAGCCTAGAAATTTAGCTAAATCAGTAACAGTAGAATAACTTGCACAAATAATTAAATACAGTATATTATAAATGAATTTATTTTACCAAAACCATGAGAAGCCTTAGGGCTTCTTTTTTTATTTTAAAATATTTTTTAATTTCGATTTTTATATAAAAAGACCGATAAATTATTTTTAATCTTTATAAAGAAAAGCTTGAAATTACGGTATTTTTATTTATAATATCCTAAATTAATTAATAAAAATTAAAAAAAGACTTGACAGGATTTTTTAATGATAGTATTATTGACTTATCAAATAGATTTTAAAAACCAGATAAAGAGAAGAGTAGTCGTATGGATTATTGTACAGAGAGCCCTGTTTAGCTGAGAGGGGTGAATAAAAAGTGTGATGAAGATGGTCTCAGATGGGATAAGTCGATATTTAGACTTATACGGGAACTCCCGTTATAGAGTTAGGATATGCTAGTATCTGAAGAGGCATTTTTTTAGTGCAAAAAAGGTGGTAACGCGGAAAATTTTCGTCCTTATTGTAGTTTATCTACAGTAAGGACTTTTTATTTTGCATAAATTTAGAAAGGAAAGGTTTTGGAAATGACAAATATAAGTGCAAAAGAGATTAAAAATTTGGTAAAGGAAAATTTGGATTTTGCAAAAAAAATCAAAAATTATTTACACGAAAATCCAGAGCTTTCAAGCAAGGAATTTGAAACTCGCAAATTTTTAATAAATGAGTGCAAAAAACTTGGATTGGAAGTTGAAGAAGTAGAAAATTCTACAGGCTTTGTGGCAATTCTTGATACAAAAAGACAAGGTGAAATTTTGGGACTTAGAACTGATATAGATGCTCTTCCAATTTTTGAAAATGAAGAAAATTTAAAGGGAAAAAAAGAAGTTGTATCAAAAAATCCTGGCGTGATGCACGCTTGCGGCCACGATTTTCACATGGCTCTTGCCCTTACAAGTGCAAAAATTATTTCAAAAATAAAAAATAGCTTAAATGGAAAAATTTATTTTATTTTTGAAGAAGGCGAGGAAACGGGAGCTGGAATCCATCCTATGATCGAATCTTTAAAAAATATAAAATTTGATGCAATTTATGGAAATCATATTGATACAGAAATTCCTACAGGAAAATTTGCCATTTCCAAAGGAAAAGTTTATGCAGGATGTGCAGGGGTTGATTTTGATGTAATCGGCAAAGGCGGTCACGGCTCAAGACCTGATTTATTAATTTCTCCAATAAATGCCCTTGTTGCAATTATAAATAACCTAAACCAAACTTGGGCGAGTGGACTTGATCCAAATGAAATTGTAACTTTGGGAATTGGGTCGATAAATGCAGGGTTTGCTTCAAATGTAATTCCTGATAAGGCGAATTTAAAGGCTACCTTGAGATTTTTTGAAGATGAGGTTGGAGAAAAAGCCTTGGAAAAATTAAAAGATATTGCAGAAAAAACTGCAAGTATTTATGATTGCAAGGTTAAATTTAATGATTACACAAGAGTAGTTGCCTATCCAGTTATAAATGATGAAAAACTTTCTGATTTTGCAAGAGTTTCTTTGGATGAAATTTTTCCAAATGCAAGAGTTGATGAAGAAATTTCTTTTGGCTCTGAATCATTTTATGGCTATGGGAAAATTGCTCCAAGTGTTTTTGTAAAAATTGGAGTAAAAAATGAAGAAAAAGGATGTGGAGCGGGAGCTCACACTGAAAAATTTGATGTAGACAACGACGGTCTTTATTATGGACTAGCTTGTGCTTTAAATTTTTTGATAAATTTTGATAGAAAAGAGAGAGATAATGATTGAACTAAAAAATATAAGCGTAGACTTTGATGGTTTTAAAGCCGTTGATGGAGTTAATCTTAAAATTGAAAAGGCCGATGCCTTTGGTATAGTTGGCTTTTCTGGAGCTGGAAAATCAACTCTTGTAAGGTGCATAAATCTTTTGCAAAAACCATCTGATGGAGAAGTTTTGATAAAAGGAGAAAATCTTTTGAACTTATCTGAAAAAGATTTGAGAAAAAGACGTAAAAAAATTGGTATGATTTTCCAACACTTTAATCTTTTGAACAATCTTTCGGTAATGGATAATGTAATTTTTCCAATAAGAAAGGAAAAAATTACAAAAGAAGAAAAAATTCAAAAAGCAAAAAAGCTTTTAGATTTGGTTGGGATTGGAGATAAGGCAAAATCTTTTCCAAGAGAATTGTCTGGAGGTCAAAAACAAAGGTGTGCCATAGCAAGAGCCCTTGCATCAGATCCAGAAATTTTACTTTGCGATGAGGCAACAAGTGCCCTTGATCCAAAAACAACCAAGCAAATTTTAAAACTTTTGGGAGAAATTAAAGAAAAAATTGGAATAACAATTGTAATAATCACTCATCAAATGGAAGTTGTAAAAGATCTTTGCAACAAGGTTGCGGTAATGCAAGATGGGAAAGTGATTGAAAAAGGCACAACTCTTGAAATTTTTTCAAATCCAAGACACAAACTCACAAAAGATTTTGTAGAAACTTCAACAAATGTAAATCAAACTCTAGAAGAGGTAAAAAATAATCTGGGAGTTTTGAAAAAGGATGAATTTTTAGTAAAACTTTCCTATGTTGGAGAAGCTACAACTCAGCCGGTTATAAATGAAATTTATGAAAAATTTAAAGTCAAAACCAATGTTTTGGCAGGAAATATAGAATTTATTACAAATGTTCCAGTCGGAAATCTTATAGTAACTTTTAAGGCAGAAAGAGAAAATATCGACAAGGCGATTGAATATTTAATAGCCTGCGGAACAAATGTACAACTTTTAGGAGATAGTAATGGGATACTTTGATTATGCACTTTCAATAAAAGATAGAATTTTTGAAGATATTGGTCTTACTTTTTATATGCTATTTTTATCAGCCATATTTTCAGGAATTTTTGGCTTAATAATAGGAGTAATACTTGTAGTTACAAATGATGGAGGAATTTTAGAAAACAAAAAAATTTATAGCATTTTGGATAAGATAACAAATCTTTTTCGTGCAGTTCCTTTCATAATTTTACTTGCAGTAATTAGTCCTATAACAAATTTAATTGTAAGAACGAGGATTGGACCGACAGCTGCAATAGTTCCTTTAGTTTTTTCTTGCGTGCCATTTTTTGCCAAGCAAGTTGAGCAAGCTTTGGCAGAAGTTGATCCAGGAGTAATAGAGGCGGCGGAAGCTATGGGAAATTCTCCCTTTGAAATTATAACAGCAGTTTATTTAAGAGAAGGACTTCCATCACTTGTAAGAGCTTCATCAATAACTTTGATTTCGCTTTTGGGACTTACAGCAATGGCTGGAACAATTGGAGCAGGAGGAATAGGAAATCTTGCAATAGCAGTCGGATACAACAGATACAAAAACGACGTAGTTATTATATCGGTAATAGTTATTTTGATAATTGTCTATGCCATCCAAGGCATCGCCAATTTAATTATAAAAAAGACATCACATTAAAAAATATTAGGAGGAAAATGATGAAAAATTTAAAGAAAATTGCCCTTGGCTTATCACTTGTACTAACTTTAACAGGATGTGGAAATAAAAAGGAAGATACAAATTCAAATTCTTCTGCATCAAATCAAGCAAAAAGTGAAGACAGATTTGCCGATGCAAAAGAAATTAAAATAGGAGTTTGTGGCGAAAAAAATGAAGTTTTAGAAGATGTGGCAAAAAGATTTGAAAAAGATACGGGAAAGAAAATAAAAATCGTACCATTTTCAGATTATAACCAACCAAATGAAGCGTTAAATTCTGGAGATATTGATATAAATTCCTTCCAACACAAAAAATTCTTGGAAGATTATAATAAATCACACAAAACAGATATAGTTTCAGTTGGAGATACCTTGCTTGCACCAATGGGAATATATTCTGACAAAATAAAAGATGTAAAAGAAATAAAAGATGGGGATAAAATCGCAATTCCAAACGATCCAACAAATGGAGCAAGAGCACTTTTTCTTTTACAATCAGCAGGATTAATAGAAGTTGAAGGAAAAGAAGGAGATGCAATTACTCTTGATAATATCAAGAAAAATCCAAAAAAATTGGAAATAATTGAACTTGATGCAAGCCAAACAGCAAGAAATCTTACAGAAGTCGCTGCATCAGTTATAAATTCTGGAATGGCAGTAGATGCTGGATTTATTCCGACAGAAGATTCAATTTATTTAGAAGATAAAGACGATCCAGCAAAAGCAATTTATGTAAATATATTTGCAGCAAGAAAAGAAGACAAAGATTC
This sequence comes from Anaerococcus sp. HMSC068A02, assembly GCF_001811125.1. Taxonomy (NCBI): domain Bacteria; kingdom Bacillati; phylum Bacillota; class Tissierellia; order Tissierellales; family Peptoniphilaceae; genus Anaerococcus; species Anaerococcus sp. HMSC068A02. Next base: position 41,922 of record NZ_KV803774.1, read on the forward strand.
AAAAACATTAGAAAATTTTGTGAAAAATTATTATCAAACAGAAGAAACTAAAAAATTAATAGAAAAAGAAACAAAGGGATCAGAAATCCCAGCTTGGAAATAAAAAAAGGAGATAAAAAATGAAAAAAATAGGAAAAATTGCTTTAGGACTTGCCCTACTTGTGGGACTTAGCTCATGTGGAAATAAGGAAGATAAAAAAGTTACATCAAATTCAAATGAAAATCCAAAAGAAAAACAAAGTATAAAAATCGGAGTTGTTGGAGAATATAATGACGTATTAAATGAGGTTATAAAAAGATACGAAGATAAAACAGAAAATAAAGTTGAACTTGTAGTATTTTCAGACTACAACCAACCAAACGAAGCACTAGAATCTGGTGATATTGATTTAAATGCCTACCAACACAAAAAATTTCTAGAAGAATATAACAAAGACCACAAGACAGAACTTGTTTCAATAGGAAATACAATGCTTGCTCCACTTGGAATTTATTCCAAAAAATATAAATCACTAGATGAAGTAAAAGAAAATGATGAAATAGTAATTCCAAACGATGCATCAAACGGAGCAAGAGCCTTGTTTTTATTACAAGATGCAGGACTTATAAAAGTAAAAGGAGAAAAAGGCGATCCAGTAACAGTTGAAGATATTAAAGAAAATATAAAAAATTTAAAAATCACAGAAGTTGATGCAGCACAAACAGCAAGAAATCTCGATTCGGCTGCCCTTGCAATAGTAAATGATACATTCGCTCTAGATTCAAAAATTGCAACCGAATATCCAGCTTTAAAATTTGAAGAATCAAAAGCAGATGACACTAATCCATACGTAAATGTATTTACAGCCAAAAAAGAAAGAAAAGATGACAAAGTTTTAAATGATTTTGTGAAAAATTATTACCAAACAAACCAAACCAAAAAAGACTACGAAAAATTAACAGGAGGAGCATGGATTCCTGCTTGGTAAAAAATTAAATAAGACCCCCTTAAATATATATAGGCTATGAGTTTTGCTCATAGCTTTTTTATTTTCAAAACCAAAAGAAATTTTGAGAATTTAATAAAAAATTTTTTAATGTATAATGATTGTATGAGAATAGCAGAAATTAAAGATTTAGATGAAATAATGGTAATAATAAATGATGGGAAAAAAGCCTTGAAAAAAGATGGAGTTAATCAATGGCAAAATGGACTTCCTGATAGAAAGGGGATTTTGGAAAATATTTTTACGGGAGAAAGTTTTGTTTATGAGGAAAATGGAGAAATTTTATCTTTTGCTTTTTTGAAAAAATCTTACGAAGAAGATTACAAAAATATTGAAAATGATTTCAAAAATCACGGGCCATTTTTTACTATTCACAGATTGAGTGTGAAGGAAAGTGCAAAAGGTAAAGGTCTTGCTAATAGATTTTTTGAAGAAATTATTTCTTATGGAAAAATTTCAAAAATGGAGTCGATTAGGATTGACACCCATCCTGATAATTATAAAATGCAAAGTTTAATTAAAAAATTTTCTTTTGAAAAAATTGGAATTTGTACTGTTGATGACAAAATTAAGAGGTCTAAAAGATTTGTGTATGAGTTGATTTTATGATAAATGAAAAACAAAAATTGATTGTGGAAGATGCAAAATATCCTTGTGCAGTTTTGGCAGGGCCTGGTACGGGAAAAACTTTCACAATTGTTCAAAAAATTATTTCTTTAATAAAAAATGACGGGATTAGTCCTAACAAAATCCTTGTGACTACTTTTACAAAAAAGGCAGCGAATGAGCTTATTGAAAGGGTAGAGTCAGGTCTTAAAAAAGAGAATATTTATGCTGATACTTCAAATATGTTGATTGGAAATTTTCATTCTCTGGCTCTTTCTTTTTTGAAAGAATATAAATCCTTTACGAATAAAATTTTTGATCCTTTGGTTATCGACTCTCATATTGAAGGATATTTGATTGAAAAAAATATGGATATTTTTGAAAATATTCCGAATTTTTCAAAATTTATTTCTTATAATGAGGTCGGACAAATTCAGGGGATTTTTGCGAATATTACCAATAATTTGGTCGACTTGGATGAACTTCGTAATTCTAATAATCCTCGTGACATTTTGGCTTTGGAAATTTATTTGGCTTGGGCAAATTTTCTTGATGAAAATGACCTTATAAATTATCAATTGATTTTAAAAAAATTTTATGATCTTTTAAAAGATCCTTTTTATGGAAAAAAAATTAGGGATAGGATTGATTTTGTAATAATTGATGAATACCAAGACACAAATACTATTCAAGAAGAAATTTCTTTTAGCCTTTGTAAGGGCAAAAACCTTATGGTTTTTGGAGATGATGATCAGGCTCTTTATTCATTTAGGGGAGCAAGTCCTAAAAATTTGAGAGATTTTGATAAAACTTGCAAGATGAAGATGAAAAGAAAGGCGAATTTTTATCATCTTGATATTAATTACAGGTCTAATCAGGAAATAATTGACAAATCTAGAGAGTTTCTTGTAAATTCTAAAGCTTTTGACCTTGAAAAAATAAAAAATCTTAGAGCTAATGATGGCGAAAAAAATGAAAATTCTGTTGTAAGGGCTAGGGCAAATGAATATGAAAATATTGAAAATATAGTAAAATTTTTGAACAAAAAAATAAATTTGAACCAAATAGCATTTTTGTTTCCGTCTTTAAATAGTGATTATCCAAAATCTTTGCAAACTTATTTTGAAAATCACGGAATAAATGTTTTAAATAAATCTTCAAAATTGTTTTTCAAAAGAAGAGAAATTAGACTTTGCCTTTATGTTCTTATTTCAATTTTTTCAAAAAAACCCAAAAAACTTACAGGTTCAAACCCAGATAAGTACAAGTGGACTCAAGAAACAAATTTCAAAAAATATCTTGTTAGCATTTTCGATGATAAAGAATTTACAAAAAACGAAGAATTAAATGCTTATATAAAGGAAGAAAAATTAAATATTAAAGAAAATAAATCTTACACAGACATTTTATACAAAGCTTTTGGACTTGAAATTTTTAGGGAGATTTTGGATAAAAAAATCGACAAATTAAATTCAATAAGAGAGCTTTCAAATATTGGAAAATTTACATCAATTTTATCGGATTTTACAAATCTTTGTGGCTATGATATAAATTATTACAAAAAATCAGTGGATTTAATTTATGGATATATTTTTTATCTTTTCAAAAATTCAGCCGTAAGCGAATTTGAAAATTTTGATGCTCCAAAAAATTCTGTAATATTTTCTACAATTCATCAAGCAAAAGGACTTGAGTATGATGTGGTTTTTGTATCAAGTTTAAATGATAATCCAAGAAAAGATATGCGTGCATTTAGTCCAAAACTTGAGGCGAAAAAAGAAAGTGATTTTTTAAAAAATTATTATAGGAAGTATTATACAGCCTTTACCAGAGCAAAAAATCTTTTGGTTTTATTGGATAATTCCAAAAATTCCTACCTTAAAAATTTTGCCTTTTCATTAAATTCGTCTTCAATATTAAAAACCATAGATTTTAAATTCAAAGAAGATATTGTAAAAAAAGAAATTTTGGCATATACAACGGATATTTCAATTTACAAATCTTGTCCATTAAAATATAAATTTATAAGAGTTTTGGATTTTAAAAAAGAAAAATCAAAATCTTTGGAATTTGGTTCAAAAGTTCACAGCCTTGCTGAATATCTTACAAATTTAAAAAAAGAAAATCTTTCTTACCATGCAATAAATGACTTTATAAAGGAAAACAAAGAATTTCAAAAACCAATTGAAAATTTTGTAAATAGAAATTTTCCGATAAAATATTCGGAAATGAACATCAAACTTGATAGATTTTCCTATATTTTGCAAGGAAATATTGATATAATCCTTGAAGATGGAACAATTATCGATATAAAAACTGGAAAGGCAGATGAAAATAATTTAATTTCCTACAAAAACCAACTACTTACTTACTACAATTTGTTAGTTTATAATAATAAAAAAGTAAACAAGATGATCTTATATTTTATTGAAGAAGATAAACTTATAGAAGTAGAAAAATTGGATTTTGATATGAAAAATATAGACGAAATAGGAAAGAATATAGTAGAAAAAAATATTGAAATAAAAACACAAGATAAAAGACAATGCAAATTTTGCCCTATGGCATATTTTTGCAAAAGAACTTGATTAAGTCCTACTAAGCAATACAATTTTTTAAGGTGATAAAATGAAATCTCAAATGTTAAAAGGAGTTATCGAAGGGGTAATTCTAAAAATAATCAAAGACAAAGAAACTTATGGATATGAGATTGTAGAAACCCTAAGACTTAACGGTTTTTATAATATGACCGAATCTACAGTCTATCCTATTTTGCAAAGATTATCGAAAAAAGGTCTTATATTTTCTTCAAAAGAAAAATCAAAAGTTGGGCCAAAAAGAAAATATTATTATATAACAGCAAAAGGCGAAGAATATTTATTAGGATTTATAGAAGATTTCCTAGAATTAGAAGAAAATGTAAGAAATATTTTAGGAGTTAAAAATGATAATGAGAGTAGATAAAATGATTGGAAACGCCAATCTTGATACTAGAAAAAATATAAAGAAAAATGCAAAAAAAGGCGGGCTTGTAATAAACGGAGAAATTATAAAAGATTCATCAGTAAAAGTTGATCCAAATATTGACGAAGTAATCTATATGGGAGAGCTTGTAGATTATTTTGAAAATATTTATATAATGATGAACAAAAGAGAAGGATTAATTTGCCAATCAAACGAACTTGATGGAACTGTAATGAGTGACTTGGATGAATTTTATTTAAATTTAGATTTGGCAATAGCAGGTCGTCTTGATAAAGATACAACAGGACTTTTGTTAATGTCAACCGATGGAAAATTTATCCACAGAGTAATAAGTCCAAATTCAAATATTTGGAAAAAATACGAAGTAGAAACATCAAAAAAAATCGAACCTGCCCTAGTAGAAATTTTTAAAGAAGGCGTATATATAAAAGAAGATGATTATTACGCAAGAAGTGCAAAGCTTAAAATAATTGAAGATAAAAAAGCCTACGTTTACGTAACAGAAGGAAAATTTCATTTAGTAAAAAGATTATTTTCAAATAACGATAACGAAGTAGTAAAACTAAAAAGACTTGCAATAGGAAAATTGCGATTAGATAATACCTTAAATCCAGGAGATTACAGAGAACTTACACAAGAAGAAAAAGAATTATTTACAAAAGAACAATAAAGATGGATTATTTCCATCTTTTTTTATTTGAAAATTTTAAAATTTAAAATGATTTCAAAATTATATTTTAAAAAATAACAATTAAAAAATAAAAAAATTCTTTGAATTTACAATAATAAGAGAAAAATTTAAAAAAATAAAAAATATTAGATGAAATTGTTTGCATTTATAAATTTTATGTGCTACAATGAGGGTGTAATAAATATATTTGGAGAAGCGAGCACTTATTTTTTATAGGGCTCGCTTTGTGTATTTGGAGGAAAAATGATTGATATAGTGGATTTGCTTTTTGATAATCCTTGTATTATGGCAATAAAAGATAATACGGATTTGAAAGAATGTATTAAAGATGATTACAAGAATAACAAAATAGTTTTCGTTCTTTATGGAAATATTGAAAATATAACCAATATTGTTGAAAAATTAAAAGACCATGACAAGATTGTTTTTGTTCATGAAGACCTTATTGAGGGACTTTCTTCATCATCTCTATCTTCATCATTTATAAAAAAATACACAAATGCCGATGGAATTATTACAACAAGAAGTCAAAATGCGGCTTATGCAAGAAGAATAGGACTTTTATCCATACTAAGATTTTTTGTACTTGATTCCTTGTCCTATAAAAATGTAAAAGAAACTTTAAAAAAAGCAAATTGTGATCTTGTTGAAATACTTCCTGGTATTATGCCAAAAATACTAGATGATATAGAAAAAAGAACATCTATCCCAATTATTGCTGGAGGGCTTATTAGAGATAAAAAAGATGTTTTTGATGCCCTAAATTCAAAGGCGATTGCTGTATCATCATCAAATTATAATGTTTGGAAAATGTAAAAGGAGTTTGTATGACAAAGTATATTATGGCGTTGGATGCTGGAACTACAAGTAACAGAGCGATTATTTTTAACAAAAAAGGCGAAATAATGTCTGTTGCTCAAAAAGAATTTACTCAATTTTTCCCACACCCTGGTTGGGTTGAACATGATGCTACAGAAATTTGGTCTACTCAACTTGGAGTTTGTACTGAAGCAATTGCAAAATTAGGTATTGAATCAAAAGACATTGAAGCTATAGGAATTACAAACCAAAGAGAAACAACAATAGTTTGGGAAAAAGCTACAGGAAAACCAGTTTATAATGCAATCGTTTGGCAATGTAGAAGAACAGCTGATATGGCTGACAAATTAGTAGAAGATGGTTACAGAGAAACAATTCAAAATAAAACTGGACTTGTAGTTGATCCATATTTTTCAGCAACAAAAATTAGATGGATTTTAGACCATATTGAAAATGGACAAGAAAGAGCAGAAAACGGAGAGCTTTTATTTGGTACTGTTGATACATGGTTAATTTATAACTTAACTCGTGGAAAAGTTCACGTAACAGATTATACAAACGCATCAAGAACTATGATATTTAATATTCATACTCTTGAATGGGATGATGAACTTCTAGAAATTTTAAATATTCCAAAATGTATGCTTCCAGAAGTTAAACCATCAAGCTATGTTTATGGAAATACTTTTGCTGGATATTTTGATGGCGAAATTCCTATAGCAGGAATCGCAGGTGACCAACAAGCAGCTTTGTTTGGACAAACATGTTTTAACAAAGGGGATGCAAAAAATACTTATGGAACAGGCGCATTCTTACTTATGAATACTGGCGAAGAAGCTGTAAAATCTGACAATGGACTTGTAACAACAATTGCTTGGGGACTTGAAGAAGGAAAAGTAAATTATGCTCTTGAAGGTTCAATCTTTGTTGCAGGTTCTGCAATTCAATGGTTAAGAGATCAATTAAGAATTGTTGATGCAGCTGATGATACTGAATATATGGCTACAAAAGTTGATGATACAAATGGATGTTATGTAGTTCCAGCTTTCACAGGACTTGGTGCTCCATATTGGGATGCTTATGCAAGAGGAGCAATCGTAGGAATTACAAGAGGAACTAGCAAATACCATATTGTAAGAGCAACTCTTGAGTCCCTTGCATATTTAACAAACGATGTATTAACAGCAATGGCAAAAGACTCTGGTGCGCCACTTAAAGAATTAAAAGTTGATGGTGGAGCAAGTGCAAATAATTTCTTAATGCAATTCCAATCTGATATGATTCAAACAAAAGTAGAAAGACCAGAAACTCTTGAAACAACAGCTCTAGGTGCTTGTTATTTGGCAGGACTTGCTGTAGGATTCTATCAAGATCTTGAAGAAATTAAAGAAAACAGACTTGTTGATAGAGAATTTACTCCAGAAATTTCTGTTGAAGAAAGAGATAAAAAAGATAGAAACTGGCAAAGAGCTATGCAAAGAGCCTTTGGTTGGGCAAATCATTACGAAGAATAATTTTACAAAGATTATATAATATAATATAATAAAATTAACAATAAAATAAGACGATGAGAAAGCGAGTTAAAGTAGGCCCTATTTTAACTTGCTTTTTTTTCATTTAAATTTATTTGAAAGGAAGAAATATGTTTGATGCAATAATTATAGGAGCAGGAGTAACGGGTACTTCTATTGCCTACCAACTATCAAAGAAAAAAGGAAAATTTCTAGTTTTAGAAAAAAATGAAGATGTGTGCACAGAAACTTCAAAAGCAAATTCTGCTATCTGCCATGGTGGTTATGATGCAGAGCCTGGAACAATGAAGGCAAAAATGAATGTAAGAGGAAATCACATGATGGAAGATGAAGCCAAAAAATTATCTTTCCCTTACAAAAAAATTGGAACTTTTGTTCTTTGTCACAGCGAAGAAGATATGCCAAAATTACAAACACTCTATGATCAAGGAATTGAAAATGGCGTTTCTGGAATGGAAATTTTAAACAGAGAAGAAGTTTTGAAAATGGAACCAAATATAACAGACGATGTTGTGGCTGCTTTGTATGCAAAAGAGGCAGGAATTGTTGATCCATTTTTGATGAATATTGCCTTTGCAGAAGTTTCAAATATAAATGGTGTTTCCTATAAATTTTACGAAAAAGTTATAAAAACTGAAAAAAAAGACGGATATTGGGAAGTTTCTACTGAGAATAATACATATCAAACAAAAGCAGTTATAAATGCTGCTGGAGTATATTCAGATGAAATCCACAATGCTGTTTCAGATGAAAAATTTGAAATAAAAGCAAGACGTGGAGAATATTTACTTTTGGATAAGGATACAAAAGGATTTGTAAATCACGTTATGTTTAACCTTCCTACTGAAAAAGGTAAGGGAATTTTGGTATCTCCAACAATTGATAACAATACTCTTGTAGGACCAACTTCTGATTTTATTGATGATAAACATGATAGACGTTCAACAAGAGAACACATTGAAGAAGTTATAGAAAAATCAAATCATACTGTAAAAAATGTTCCTGTAAGAATGGTTATAACTTCATTTTCTGGAAACAGAGCTCATGAAGTAGGTGGAGATTTTATTTTAAAAGAAAGTCTTGATGGATTTTTTGACTGTGTAGGAATTGAGTCCCCTGGTCTTACATCAGCTCCAGCTATTGGAGAATATATGGCAAATCTTGTAAGCGAAAAATTAAATCTTGAAGAAAATAAAGATTTTACTTATGATAGAAAACCTACTCCAAAAACTAGCGAATTAAGTCTTGAAGAACACGACGCATTAATTAAAAAAGACAAGAGATACGGAAAAATTATTTGTAGGTGTGAATCTATAACAGAAGGCGAAATTGTAGATGCAATCAATCGTCCTCTTGGTGCTACAACTGTTGATGGAATCAAAAGAAGAGTAAGAGCTACAGCAGGAAGATGCCAAGGAGGATTCTGTTTGCCAAGAGTTATGGAAATACTTGCAAGAGAATTGGGCGAAGACTATGACGATGTAGTAAAAAATGGAAAAGATTCTTACTACATAAAAGGACATGTAAAGTAAGGAGCATTTAAATGAAAAATTATGATTTAGTAATAATAGGTGGAGGTCCTGCAGGACTTGGAGCTGCTGCTCGTGCCTATGATGAAGGAATTGAAAACATACTTATAGTTGAAAGAGATGAAATGCTTGGAGGAATTTTAAATCAATGTATCCACAATGGTTTTGGTTTACACAGATTTAATGAGGAACTTACAGGTCCAGAATATGCTCAAAGATTTATTGATGAAGTTGAAAAAAGAGATATTGATGTTTTATTAAATACAATTGTAATAGATTTTGCAAATGATAAAACTATAACCTTGATGAATGAAGAAAATGGAATGTTTACTTTAAAACCAAAAGCAGTTATCCTTGCTATGGGTTGTAGGGAAAGACCAAGAGGAGCGTTAAATATTCCGGGAAGCAGACCCGCAGGAGTATTTTCAGCAGGAACAGCTCAAAGAATGATAAATCTTGAAGGCTATATGCCAGGAAAAAAAGTAGTAATTTTGGGATCTGGAGATATTGGTTTAATTATGGCAAGAAGAATGACCCTAGAGGGAGCAGATGTTCAATGTGTTGCTGAAATTATGCCATTTTCTGGAGGATTAAAAAGAAATATAGTTCAATGTCTAGACGATTTTGGAATTCCACTTTATTTCAATACAACAATTTCATCAATTGAAGGAGATGAAAGAGTTACAGGTTGTACTCTTTCACAAGTAGATGAAAATATGAAAGTAATTCCTGGAACAGAAAAACATTTTGACTGCGATACAATTTTACTTTCAGTAGGACTTTTGCCAGAAAATGAACTTACAAAACAAGCAAAAATTGAAATTGATCCTAAAACAAAAGGAGCAGTAGTTTCAGATAGGCTAATGACAAATGTTGATGGAGTATTTGCAGCAGGAAATGTATTGCACGTTCATGATTTGGTAGATTATGTAACAGAAGAAAGTGAACTTGCAGCTAAAAATGCAGCAGATTATATTAAAGATAATTTCCAAAAATCTCAAAAAGAGCCAATTTATTTAAAGGCAGGAGATGGAATTTCTTATACACTACCACAATATATAAATCCAGACACCATGCAAGATGAAGCTATAATTAGGTTTAGGGTAAACAATGTTTATCAAAATAGAATTTTAAAAATGTTTGTTGACGGAAAAGAAGTAACAAAGAAAAGAAAATTAGTTTATGCTCCAGGAGAGATGGAAAACTTAATTTTAAAGAAAAAAGATATAAATGAAGATACAAAAGAAATAGAAATAAAATTGGAGGAAATATGAAAAAGGATTTAACTTGTATAAATTGTCCTCTAGGCTGCCTTGTGACAGTAACAATGGATGAAGAAGGAAATATAACCGATGTTACAGGAAATACCTGTAAAAGAGGAGAAGTTTACGCTAGAAACGAAGTAAAAAATCCAGTAAGGGTTGTTACATCAACTGTAAAACTTGATGGTGGAAAAGAATATTCAGTTTCAGTAAAAACTGCCGATGCAATTCCAAAAAACAAAATGAATGAGGCGATGGATGAAATAAATAAGGCAAAAATAAAAGCCCCAGTTCATGTTGGAGATGTAGTTATAGAAAATATAGCAGATACTGGAATTTCATTAATAGCTACAGCAAACAGAAAGTAAAAGCAAATTAAATAGCATTAACTAAGAAAAAGTGATGAGCATAAAAAAATTTTAGCTCATCACTTTTCTTTTACTTAAATTTTTTATTTAATTTTTCAATATCAGATTTTGTTGAAAAATATATTACTGTCCAAATAATCAAGTAAATAATGATAAAAAATACTAAAGAAATAACAGCAGATTGTATATTTGGTAGCCATTTTAGATAAAATCCTACTATTATAAAATATATGGCTAAAATTGAAAAATGTAAAAGACTTGCCTTTAACAAATTATCTTCTTTTATTATTTTATCTCCAATAAAAGACACTATTCCAAAACCACCATATAAGATTATCTCAATAATTCTTGCCTTTAAAAGTGAGTCTTGTCCATTTAAAAATTCTGGAACTCCCAAAGTGATTTTTCCTATAGCAAGGGAGATAAATATTTCTATGACACTTCCAATGCCAACTCCTACCAAAAATGATGCTAATAAATTTTTTAAATATTTCATAATTTCCTCCTAAAATCCTAAGGCTTTTTTAAATTCTTTTAAATATCTTCTAGAAACATAGGAAATGCTTCCGTTTTTAAATTCCACTGCTATTGTTCCTTTAAATGAAAGGTCTAGTTTTTTTACATAATCAAGATTTATAATTTCATATCTTGATATTTTTATAAATTTATTTTTATTTAGCCTTTCGTAAAGCTCGTAAAGTCTTATTCTTGATTTATACTCACCGTTTTTGCTTTCAATAAATACATTTTTATCCTTAGTAATACACCTAATAATTTCTTCATATTCCAAAAGATAAATTTCTTCATCTTTAAAAACAAGAATCTTATCAATATTTGTAGTTTCAAGACTTCTTTTTATATTTTCAATATCTTCGTTATATGAAGGAGCATAAATTTTTACAAGACTTTCATCTAAACTTTCATCAATTATTAATTCGACTTTCATTAAATCCTCCTTGTGTTTATATAATACATAAAAATTTTTGCCTTGACTACAAAATTTGGACAAGCGGTTACTAAAAAGTTATAAGCGGTTTTTATCAAAAAATTTGAAGGAAATAAGTGTAGAATAAATAAATATTAAAACTATATTTAAAATCTAGTTTTTATAAGAAAAAAATTAAAAAAAATAAATTTTTTTGAAAAAATATTTTAAATTTTCATTTTTTGAAATCGGCGAAAAGTATTGATAAAGCTAGGTTTATAACGTTATCACATTAACAATTTACCGTACTTGCAATTTATCTTGATAAAGTATATAATTAGATAAAACAAGGAGGAAATATGATTAAGTACATAATAAAGAGAATTTTACAAGCAATAGCAGTTTTGCTTTTGGTAACTTGTATTACTTTTTTTCTCATGAAGCTCGTGCCTGGTTCACCTTTTGCAAGTGAAAAATCTCAATCGCCTGAGGTGCTAGAGGCTTTAAATAAAAAATATGGATTAGACCAACCTTATTCTGTGCAACTAAAAAAATTTATTGTAAATGCTCTTCACGGAGAATTTGGCGTATCTTTAAAAATGCAAAAAAACAGACCAGTTATCGATATTATAAAAGAAATGCTTCCAACAAGTGTAAAACTTGGACTTATCGCACTTTTGTGGGCGACTTTGGTGGGAGTTCCTTTGGGTGCTCTCGCAGCTTATCACAGAGGCGAAAAGTTGGATTCATTTTTGAGGGTTTTGACAACCATAGGAATTTCCGCTCCTGGCTTTGTAGTAGCAACTCTCCTACTTTTATTTTTTGGTGTAAAATTAAAAATTTTTCCAACAATGGGACTTAACACTGTTGGCTCTTATTTTATGCCATGTTTTTCTTTAGGATTTTATCCTATGTGCTACATAGCAAGGTTGTCAAGATCATCAATGCTTGATGCAATTGGTCAAGATTACATTAGAACTGCAAGAGCAAAGGGAGTTTCTGAAGGAAAAATTTTATTTAAACACGCCCTAAAAAATGCTTTTATTCCAGTTTTAACTTATCTTGGACCACTTACTGCTGGAATTATTACAGGATCTATGGTAGTTGAATCAGTTTTTTCTGTTCAAGGACTTGGTAGATATTTTATTAACTCAGTTTTAAATAGAGATTATCCAATAATAATGGCGACAACACTTTTTTTTGCCTTTATGGTAATTGTTATGAATATGGTTGTTGATATTTTATACAGATTTATAGATCCAAGAATAGACTTAACTAAAGGAGATTAGTATGGAAGATTTATTTAATTTAAATTCAAAATTAAAATTAGAGGAATATGAATTTTCATCTGATGATTTTGAGCTTGCATCTGAAAGCTCAAAAGAAAATTTCATGACCAAAACTCCTCCAACTTCCTATCTTCAAGATGCCTTACGAAGGCTAAAAGAAAATAAAGTTGCAATGGTTTCTATTGGATTTTTGATTGTTGTTTGTATCTTTGCTTTTATCGGACCATTTTTGGTAAAAGGAGATTACACAACTCAATACAGAGGCGATGAAAATTTATTTCCTTGTCTTAGGTATCCTTTTGGAACTGATAAATTAGGAAGAGATTTGATGGTTCGTACAATGTATGGAACTAGAGTTTCACTTATAGTTGGAATTTTTGCATCATTTATTGTTTTGATAATAGGAACAATTTATGGAGCAATTTCTGGATATTTTGGTGGAAGGGTAGATGCTATAATGATGAGAATTTTGGATTTGATTTATTCAATTCCAGATGTACTTGTAGTAATTTTATTATCAATTGGTATATCACAACCTATGAAATCTTTTGTAAATTCCTCATCATCAGAATTTGCAAAAAAAATTGGTGTCCTAGGACCTGCTCTTATTTCAATATTTATTGCCTTTGGTCTACTTTATTGGGTAGGAATGGCAAGAATTATAAGAGGACAAGTTTTAATGCTAAAAAAACAAGAATTTGTTACAGCAGTTGAAGCTTTGGGTGGTTCTAAAAAAAGAATAATTAGAAGGCACTTATTTCCAAATTGTATAGGACAAGTAATAGTTATGACTGCCATGCAAATACCATCAGCAATATTTCTAGAATCATTTTTATCATTTTTGGGAATTGGAGTTTCAGCACCTATGACATCCCTTGGTGCTTTGGCAGCAGATGCTCTTGGAGGAATTTATTCCTACGCTTATAGATTAATAATTCCTTCTTTACTATTAAGTTTGATGATTTTATCATTGAATTTATTTGCAGACGGACTAAGAGATGCCTTAGATCCAAGGTTGAAAAAATAGGTGGCTTATGGAAAATATAAAAGAAAATAAAAAAGAAGTTTTAAAAATTGAAGATTTAAGCATATCATTTTACACACCTGTTGGAGAAGTTAAGGCGGTTGATTCAATAAATTATACCCTACACGAAAATGAAATTATGGGAATAGTTGGAGAATCTGGCTCTGGAAAATCTGTAGAAAGTTATGGCATAATGGGACTTTTACAAGAGCCAGGTAAGGTAAAATCAGGAAAAATTCTCTATAAGGGAGAAAATGTTCTTGATTATGACAAAAATAAAATGAGTGAGTTTAGGGGAGCAAAATGCTCCATGATTTTTCAAAATCCAATGACTTGCCTAAATCCAGTTTATACAATTGGAAACCAACTTATGGAAGCTTTATTGGTACACAAAAAATGCTCAAAAGATGAGGCCTACCAAAAGGCCGTTGAAATGCTTGATAGCGTTGGAATTTCCAATCCCAAAAGACGTATGAAACAATATCCTCACGAATTATCAGGAGGAATGAGGCAAAGGGTAATGATTGGGATGGGCCTTATTTGCGAACCAGATATTTTGATAGCAGATGAGCCGACAACAGCTATTGACGTAACAATTCAAGCGCAAATTCTTGAATTAATAAAAGAATTTCAAAATAAATCAAAAATGAGTGTAATTTTTATCACTCACAACCTTGCAGTAGTTGCACAAATTTGTGATACAGTTAGTGTAATGTATGCAGGAAGAATTGTAGAACAAGGAAGTGTAGAAGAAATATTTTACAATCCTAAACATCCTTACACCAAGGGGCTTTTAAAATCAATGCCAAGAATTGATTCAAAAGAACAAGTAAGGCTTGAAAGTATAAAAGGAACTCCTGTGGATATGCTAAATCCACCAGAAGGATGTGGATTTTCGACAAGATGCGAACATTGCATGAATATTTGTCTAAAAAAAGAACCACCAATGCTTGAAATGGGAAATGGACACAGATCAAAATGTTTCCTACACATAAAGGAGTCAATAAATGGAAGATAATAAATTATTAATATGTGAAAATATAGTAAAACATTTTGAAGTTCAATCTTCCTTTAATAAAGTAAGCAAAGTTCATGCAGTAGATAATGTATCCTTTTTTATAAGAAAAGGAGAAACACTTGGAATTGTAGGAGAATCTGGTTGTGGAAAAACAACACTCGGAAGAACAATTCTAAGATTACACGAACCGACAAGTGGAAAAATAATCTATGATGGAGAAACAATTTTTGATAGCGAAAAAAATATTCGCCCAGAAATGTATAAATTAAGAAGAAAAATGCAAATAATTTTTCAAGATCCATCAGCATCCCTTGATCCAAGAATGACAGTTCAAGAAATTGTTGGAGAGGCTTTAGACATTCACGGTCTATACAAAAAAAATAGGCAAGAAAGAATAAATGAACTTTTAAGAACAGTAGGATTAAACGAAGAACACTCAAATAGGTATCCTCACGAATTTTCAGGAGGACAACAACAAAGGATAGGAATTGCAAGAGCACTTGCAGTTGAGCCAGAATTTATTGTTTGTGATGAGCCGATTTCAGCCTTGGATGTTTCCATTCAAGCTCAAATTGTAAATATGCTTGAAGATATGCAAAATGAAATGGGGCTTACATATTTATTTATAGCTCACGACCTGTCAGTTGTAAAACATATTTCAGATAGGATTGGAGTAATGTATTTGGGAAAAATGGTTGAACTTGTTGATGCCGAAAGACTTTATGAAAACCCATTACATCCTTACACCCAATCTCTAT
Organism: Anaerococcus sp. HMSC068A02; assembly: GCF_001811125.1. NCBI lineage: Bacteria > Bacillati > Bacillota > Tissierellia > Tissierellales > Peptoniphilaceae > Anaerococcus > Anaerococcus sp. HMSC068A02. Next base: position 57,714 of record NZ_KV803774.1, read on the forward strand.
TAACAGCTATACCAGTTCCAGATCCCAAACTTACTAGATCGTTAAAAAGAATAAAGCTAGAAGGAGAAGTTCCATCGGCGATTAATCCGCCAAAAGGTTGTAGGTTTCATGAAAGATGTCCGTATGCGACAGAAATTTGTAAAAAGGAAGAGCCGGAGTTTAGAGAAGTAGAAGAAGGACACTATGTAAGTTGTCACAATTTAGGAGGTAATAAAAATGAAAATGAAGGCTAAATTATTAGTAGGCTTGTTGAGTTTATCAATGCTATTTACAGGATGTGGAGGAAACAATTCTAAAAGCAATGATAGTAGCAATTCTAATGTTGCAACAAACGAAGAAGAAGGCAAAAAAGATGGAGTATTGGATATAAATATTGCATCAGAACCAGAAACAATAGATCCACAATTAAATACATCAGCTGATGGTGGCTTGATGATTTCTCATTTGTTTGAATCTTTAATCAGATGGGATGACGATGGAAAAGGAAACGCAGTTTTAAAACCAGGTCTTGCAGAAAAATGGGATGTATCTGAAGATGGTTTGACATGGACTTTTAAATTAAGAGATGCAAAATGGTCAGATGGAAAACCAATTACTGCAAATGATTTTGTATATGCTTGGAACAGACTTGTTGATCCAAAAACTGGAGCAGATTATGAATATATGCTTGATATGGTAAAAGGATATGACGATAAAAAATTAGATATTTCTGCACCAGATGATAAAACATTCGTAGTAAATTTAGGTGTAAAATGTCCATACTTTGAAGAAATTTGTGCTTTCCCAGCAGTAATGCCAGTAAGAAAAGATATAGTTGAGAAAAATGAAACTTGGACAACTTCCCCAGATACATTAGTATCATCTGGACCTTACAAACTTGAAAAATGGGAACACAACCAAACACTTACAATGGTTAAAAACCCAGAATATTATGATGCAAAATCAGTTAAGGCTGAAAAATTATCTTTCCATTTACAAGATGATCAAAACGCAATCTATGCTGCTTATAGATCAGGAGATTTGGATTTTGTAAACTCAGCACCACAAGAAGAAATTAAAAAACTTCTAGATACAAAAGAATTAAAGACTCTTCCATACGTAGGAACATATTTTGTATGTTTCAATACAGAAAAGAAACCATTTGACGATCCAAAAGTTAGAAAAGCATTCTCACTTGCAATTGATAGAAACTTTATAGTTGATCAAGTTACAGGAAGAGGAGAAAAAGCTGCTAGCGGTTTTGTACCAGCAGGAGTTTATGATGCAGATGGAGCTAAAGGCGATGACTTTAGAACAGTTGGTGGAGATTATTATTCAATAAAATCTGACGATTATGAAAAAAATATTAAAGAAGCCAAAAAACTTATGGAAGAAGCTGGATTTAAAGACGGCAAGGGCTTCCCACAAATTGATTATCTATACAATACAGACGATAACCACAAGGCTATAGCAGAAGCTTTACAAAATATGTGGCAAGAAAATCTAGGCGTTCAAGTTAATCTTCAAAACCAAGATTGGAATGTATTCTTGAAAGAAAGAAAAGAAGGAAACTACAATATAGCAAGACACGGATGGATTGCTGACTACAACGATCCAATGAGCTTTATCGATATGTGGTTAACAGGCGGTGGAAATAACGACGCTCAATATAAAAATGAAGAATTTGATAAATATGTAAAAGCAGCTAAAGCAACATCAGATCAAAAAGAAAGAATGGAAAATATGCACAAGGCTGAAGACATATTAATAAAAGATGATTCAGTAGTAGCTCCAATTTATTTCTATGTAAATCCATACATGATGAAACCAAATATCAAAGGAATGTACTACACACCACTTGGATATTTCTTCTTTAAATCAGCAACAGGATTCTAAAAAAATTATAGTAAGTAGGGAAATTTAAAAATAAAAAGGTGATGATTCAGAATATAATTCTGATTCATCACCTTTTTTATTAAGATTTTCTAAATTATTACTTTAAAATCTTTAAAATTTAATCATTCAATTTATTTTCTTTTTTTAGAAACAAATAGTCCGCCGCTTGCCATTCCCAATAGGGCAAGAAGACTTGAAATTGAACCTACTCCTGTTTTAACATTATTATTGTTATTTTTGTTAGATACAATTTTAGAAACTATAGGTTTCTTTTCATCTTTTTCTTTTTCTTTTTCTATTTTATATTCTTTTACTGTTATAGTTGATAAAGCTGTTGTTGTTAATCCGTCTTTATCAGTAAGAGTGAATTTTATTTTGTACTCACCAGCTTTATTGTTATCAAAATTTCCCTTATCGATTACAACTTTGTCAATCATTTCTCCATCTTCAGGATCAAAAGCCTTTAGTATTAATTTCTTTAAATCTAATTTTTCTCCAAGATCAATTTCTTTTGATGGTTTAACCTCAAGAATTGGAGCTTTATTTTTTTCGACTTTTTTTGTTCCTCTTAGGATGATTTTATCTACTGGTTTTTTTTCTACTTTTTCTACTTTTTCATCAGTTAATTCTTTTATAATTTCTTTAGTTCCGTCTTCGTTTATAACGTAGTAATAAGGAGTATAGGTAACACTTAGTCCGTTTACACCTTCTTGTTTTACTTTTGTTTTTCCTTCTTCTAGTGTAGGATCATCTTCATAGACAGTCTTATATTTTATTTCTGATTCCTCTCTTTTATCTTCCTTTAGGATTTTGGATTTAAGAGTTAGGTTCCAACCATCTAGGTCATTTCCTTGCATATCTAAAGAATAAAGCTTTCTTAAACGTTCAGCATTATCGCCTGTAAATTCTGCTTTTAGTATAAAATCTTTAAATTTTTCTGAAGAGTGACTATATAAATTAAGTGAGTTTTGAATAAGAGCTCTTTTAAAGGACCTATCATTATATAATTTAAATTCACCTTCTTGGAATTTTCTGTTAGAAGAAATTAGTTTTCTTCTATTTGTAAGTTTTTCTGTTATTTGCCCATTATGAATTTGTGTTATTGTAAATTCAATATTTAGACTTTCTTTATCTTCATCTAAGATAATAGCATTGGGATCTTTTATTCCCACAAGAGAAGTGTTCATGTTTTGTGTAATATAACCACCTATTATGCCTTTATTAGGTTGATTTTGATTTGAAATTTGATATATATAATTTTCATCATCAGGTTTTATATCAATACTTTCAACATTAAAATCCTTAATAATTTGATCGTTATCATCTTTTATTTCATCTGTTTTGATATCAAATTCTAAAGGTGTTCCTATTTTACCATCAAAACGCTTCGTAACAGATGTATAATTTTTTTTGCCGTTCTCTCCGATATATTGAATTCTTATAGAGTAATTAAAGGATACAGGTTTACCCTCATCGGCTTGGTTGTAATATCCTTTACTATCACTATATTTCCAGCCTATTCTTACTTTCACATTCTCATGTTTTGCGAAAGCATTTACTCTACTATTTTCCGGCTTGTTTTCATTATTAATTTCTAATGCATCATTAGACTTATTGGTTTTGTCCTTATTTTCGTCATTGATTATATTTTGAGATGGTTGAATTTTTTTCTCAGGATTTTTATTTTCTTCAACTTTATTTTCTTTAGCTTTTTGTCCTATTTTTTCATTCACAAAATTTTCAACTTTAAAAGCTGGATTACTTTTCAAAGATTCTCTAATTTGATTTTCAAATACTGAAATTTCTTCTAAAGAGTATCCTGCATTTTTTAGGCTATTTATATTATTTTCGCTAAAATTAAAGGCTTTTTGTTCATTTTGTACTTTTTGATTATTTACTTCTTCATTTTTTGTAGATATTTCTACAATACTTTGGTTTTGACTTTCAGAAGCTTTTTCATTTTCTGCAAAAGCTGTTGCTGGAGCTTGAAGAATCATTGTTAATGATAGGGCTGCTGCAAAAATTGGAGTGCTTATCTTTCTTCTATCTTTTTTCATGTGTTCTCCTTTTTAATGTTTTTTGACTTTTTTTGTTATTACTAATAACAAAATCTGTTTTCCATTCACATATAAACTATACTTGAATAATTAAAAAAATCTAAAATTATTATAATTTAAAAAAACTAAATAATAATTAAATCAACTTATAAATTTATATAAATACTTATTTAATTTGAAAATTTTTAAATTAACTATTGATTGTTTTTTTATAAAAATTATATAATAAGAAAAACAATTTATGGTTTTAGATACGCTTATTAAAAGGGAGTTTTATGACTTTTATTAAAATACAAAATGTAAAAAAATATTATAGGCTGGGATCAAATATTATTAAAGCCTTGGATGGAATTGATTTAACAATTGATAAGGGCGAATTTATTGCTTTGCTTGGGACTTCTGGCTCTGGCAAATCGACCTTGTTAAATATTCTTGCAGGTCTTGAAAGACCTTCTTTTGGAGATGTTTTATACAAAAATATTTCTTTAAATTCTTTGAGTGAGGAAGATATAACTAGATTTAGAAACTTAAATATTGGTTTTGTTTTTCAATCATATAATCTTATGCCTTATCTTACTGCTATAGAAAATGTGGCTTTGCCTTTAATTTTTAAAGGCGAAAGTAAAAAAGAAAGGGAAGAGAAAGCCTACCAAATTTTAAAAGACATGGGACTTTCTAAAAGAGTTTACAATAAACCAAACGAGCTTTCTGGTGGACAACAACAAAGAGTTTCCATTGCACGTGCTTTTGTGGGAAATCCAAATATTATTTTTGCTGATGAGCCTACGGGAAATCTTGATACAAAAACTTCTTTTGAAATTATGGAATTGATAAAATCGATTGTTAGAAAAAATAATCAAACTCTTATTATGGTAACTCATGATGAGGAAATGACAGAATTTGCTGATAGAACCCTTTTTATGAGAGATGGACTTATAGAAAAAATACATGAAAAATTAAGTATAGATGAGGTGTTAAAAAATGGAAAATAATCAAGTTGAAAACAATACAAATTTTAATAAACAAGATGATTCTGCCAATGAGCAAGCTCAAATAAGAAATAAACCAAAATTAATTATTTCTTCATATAAAATCCAACCAAAAATGGTTGAAGCTGGAAAAGATTTTGATATAATTTTAACTTTGTATAACACGAATGCACAAAATGCTATATTTAATTTGAAAGTTTCTCTTGACCAATCATCTTCAACTGAGCAAGTTTCTGGAAATAATCAAGCAGGTTCGGGGACGACTGCTTATGGGAATGAGGGATCCGTTTTTACACCAGTTGAAAGGTCAAATACTTTTTATAGGTCTGCAATTTATCCTTGGAATTATTCAACAGAAACTATAAAAATGAATGTTTTGCCTAATACAAAAGCTGGCAATTATCAAATGAGCGTTAATTTTGAATATGAAGATTATCTTGGCAATCAATATCAAACCACAGAAAGTATAGGAATACCTGTTGTAGCAACTGCAGCAATAAGTACAAGTGATATAAATATAGATGAACTATTTGTTGGAGAAGATACAAATGTTTCTATGAATATTTACAATACTGGCAAGGATAATTTGACAAATTTTATGTGCAAAGTCGAAGGAGAAGGCTTTGATGTAGATGAAAATAGTCATTTTATTGGAAATTTTGCACAAGGAGCGAGCGAATCTTTTTCTTTTAATATGAATCCTAAAAAAGAAGGTCCTTTAAAGGGAAAAATAATTTTAACTTATGAAGATTCCAAGGGAGAGGTTCACAAGGAAGAAAAAACTTTTAAAAAACAAGTTCAAATGTCCCAAAATGAAAATGTGGATGAAAATGGCAAGCCAATAGAATCTACCGAACAGGTAGAACAAGATTTTAATATGGCACCTGTTATAGGAATCGGCTCTATTTTTCTAATAGTTTTATTGATTTATTTTATAAGAAAAAGGAGTAAAAAGAAAAAAAATAAGGAATTAGATTTAGATGAAAATTAAAGATAGGATAGATATTGCCTTTAGAAATCTTTTGAGAAGAAAATCTAGAACTATTCTTACCATACTTTCAGTTTTGATTGGAACAGTGTCAATAATAATGATGATTTCCTTGAGTTTGGCAATGGCAAAACAACAAAGAGATATGGTTGAATCTTTTGGAGGATTGGAAAATATAGAAATAAGTTCTGACAAAGCACAAACTTCTATAAATCAAAGTAGCATAGGCAAGTTTAAAAAAATAAAACATGTAAAATATGTAATTCCTCATAAGGATTTATATACAGAAATTTTTTTGAAAAAGAATAAAGATACAAAACTTGAAGCAAATAATGGAATAAGCCTTATACCTGATAAGGTCTTTGCTCAAATAAAATCTGACATGCTTGATTCAGGATCAAATTTAAATCCATCAGATGATTTGTATATGATTTTGGGTTCAGACTATCACTTATACAAGATGAAAAAACAAGGTGAATCCTTTGAACAAGAAGACGTTGAAGGCTTAAATATTTTAAAAGAAAAATTTATGTTAAGATTAGGCTATGAAGATATGGAAAATAATCCCACAGACGAAGAAGGAAATTCCAAGCCAACTTTCACAGATCTTGAAATAAAAGTTAAGGGGATAATGAATGAATCAAGTTTTTTAGAAAAAAGTAGAATGTATATAAATGAAAAAACTTATAAAACTTTGCAAAAAGAAGATAAAAAATTGCAAAGCCCAAGCCTTGATGATATGAGCGAAAATGGAGGGAAAAAATCAAATTATTTGTACGAAAATATTACCCTTGTATGTGATGAATATGAAAATGTAAAAGCAGTAGAAGATGAAGTAAAGTCGATGGGTTATCAAACATCATCATCAATAGATATGATAGAAGAGATAAATAAATCCACAAAAACAATAATGCTCATACTTGCAGGAATAGGTTCAATTGCCTTTATTGTAGCCGCAATAGGAATAATAAATACAATGCTTATGAGCATATACGAAAGGCAAAAAGAAATTGGTCTTATGAAAGTAATTGGCGCAAGCGTTTCAGATATAAAGACTATGTTTTTATTAGAATCAGGATTTATAGGATTTTTTGGAGGGCTTGTAGGCTTACTTATTTCTTATTTGTTAGGATTTATAGCAAATAAATTTTTGCTAGCAGGATTCGCCCAGGCCATGGATACAGCTTTGGAATTTAATATCCCAATTTGGCTAGGAGTTATGGCGGTGATTTTTTCATCATTTATAGGAATCCTAGCAGGCTATCTACCAGCAATAAGAGCAACAAAATTATCAGCAATAGAAACATTAAGAAGCAATTAAAAAAAACCACAGGCATGGAGCCTGTGGTTTTATATTATTCTTCTAAATTTTTTTCTTCTAATTCTTTTATGAAATTATTAATATCTTTTTTATTTATTCTAGAAATTCCGGAATGTTCGCTGTCGAATTTTCTGTTTAAAATTTTTTCTCCTGTTTCGTCTTCCATAACTTCTAGAACTCTTTGCCTACAGAAATTTCCTTGGCAAAATCCCATTCCACTTCTTGTACGTCTTTTTATTGCGTCAAATGTAAGACAAGGGATACCCCTGTTCATTGCATCTCTTATTGTCTTTTCGCTAACTTGCTCGCATCTGCATACAAGTCTTTCAGGATTTCCAAGTGGCAAATCAATTTTATCTTTTACCTTATTAAAATCTTCAAGCTCTTTGTATTCTATAATAGGTTTTCTATAAGGATTGTAGGAAGGATCATCTTCTAATTTTAAATTTAAATCTTTTAAAATATTTTCAACAATTTTGGCAACTTCTGGAGAAGAAGTTATACCTGGAGATTGGATTCCTACAACATTTATAAAACCAGAAGTTTTGGTATTTTCTATTATAAAATCTCCCGTTGATGAAGCAGGTCTAAGTCCTGCAAAGGAGCGGATAAATTTTTTTAAATCAATTACATCATCTTTTACAGATTTTAATCCAAGCTTGTAAATTTCTGCAAGCCTTTCAATGTGTGTTCCAAGATCAATTTCTTCTTCATCAATGGCATCAGGGCCCAAAAGAAGATTGTTGTGGTAGGTTCTTGTTACAAGAATTCCTTTTGATTTTTTAGATGGCGTTTGGAATAAAACTTGCTTTATTTTCTCGCCAGTTCCTTTTTGCATAAGTAAATATTCGCCACTTCTTGGATGGATTGTAAAATCAGTTTCTGTAATCATACTTGAAATTTTTGCTCCATTTAATCCAGAAGCATTTATTACAAATTTTCCTTCATAAATATTGTCATCAGAAGTTTTTACTTTAAAAATATCTTCTTGTTTTTTTATATCAACAACTTCACTTTGAAGTTTTAATTCAGCACCGTTTTCTATGGCATTTTCTACAAGGGCAATAACGTATTCGTATGGAGAACAAACACCAGCTCCTTTGCAATAAAGAGCGGATATTGCATCATCGGATACATTTGGCTCAATTTGTCTAAGTTTTTCTTGATTAATTATTTCAATATCATCAAGATTATTTTCAAGACCCATTTTGTAGAGTTTATTAAGTTCTTTTTCATCGTCTTCATCAAAAGCTAAAACCAAAGATCCGTTTTCCAAAAATCCGAAGTTTAGCTCTTGGTTTAACTTATTAAATTCCACTCTTCCCTTGTAACAAATTCTTCCTCTTAGCTCATCGTGACTTTCAGCATAACCACCGTGAACTATTGCAGAATTTGCCTTGCTTGCTCCCATAGACACATCAATTTCTTTTTCTAAAATTAAAATATTTAATTTATACCTGGAAAGTCTTCTTGCAATTGATGCACCAGTTACACCAGCACCGATTACTATTACATCATACATTTTATTCTTCTCTTTTCTTAAAATTTATAAATAATTAAAATATAAAATTAAAAACTGGAACTGCTAAGATACCACCAATTATTGGTCCAACAACAGGAATCCATGAATATCCCCAGTTTGGATCTACTTTGTTTTTGAAAGGTAATACTGCATAAGCAATTCTTGGTCCCAAATCTCTTGCAGGATTAATTGCATAACCTGTTAGTCCACCTAAACTCATACCAATTGAAACGATAAGACCAAATACATATAATTTGTCAACGCCGCCCATTCCAGCGCCAGCTACATTACCAAATCCTAAAATAGCAAATACTAAAACAAAAGTTCCAATAATTTCTGATAATAGGTTTCTAAAAGTATTTGGTATAGTTGGAGCTGTGCAGAAAGTAGCTCTAACTGTTAATGGATCATCGCTTGTTGCATCATAATGATCTTTGAATAAAATATAAACTAAAATAGCTCCGCAAAATGCTCCAAGCATTTGTCCAATTATGTAAGAAGGAACTGTATTCCATTCGATTCCACCATTAAATGCAAGGGCAATTGATAGGGCTGGATTAAAATGAGCACCTGTTAATGCACCAAAAATACAAGCTGGAATCATAACTGCAAGACCCCAAGCAAATGTAATTTGAACAGGACCTGCACCTTTTTGTCCACTCTTATTCAATAGAACGTTTGCAACAACTCCATCTCCTAATAAAATAAGTAACATTGTTCCAAAAAATTCACCTAGTATTATGTCTCTCATAATAACCTCCTGTTTTATTACTAAATATAAAAAAAGCAACAAAAATAATGGGATAAATTTGTTGCAAAGTCTCTTTTTATATTTAGCTGTGAAAATGTTTACACTCATATTATAGCACATATATTTTTAGAATACAAATATTTATTTTATTTTTAAATTTACAAGGAAAAATTTTTAATTTATAATTAAATTATAAGAAAATAAAGGAGTAAAAATGGACAAAAATACAATAATAACTTATATAAAAGAATTATGCACAAGACCATCACCAACTGGTTTTACAAAAAAATGCGAAAAATATTTGATGGAAGAATTTAAAAATTTAGGATACAAGCCTTACCAAAACAACAAGGGAAATGTAATCGTTCCAATTTATGTAGATGAAAAAAATAAAGATGATGGACTTTTATTATCAGCTCATATCGACACACTTGGTCTTATGGTAAGAAGTATAAAAGAAAATGGAGGAATTCAAGTTACAACTCTTGGTGGCTTTCCATTAAATTATGCAGAATTTGAAAATGTAAAAATTTTTACAAGAGATGGAAAAGAATTTGAAGGAGTCTTTAGATTAAATGAGCCTTCAGTTCATGGCTCAGATACACCAAAAATTTCAAAAAGAAATTTTGATGAAATGGAAGTTGTTATCGATGAGCTTGTTGAAAGTGATGAGGATGTAAAAAAACTTGGAATAAATCCTGGAGATTTTATTGCTCTTGATTCAAGATTTAGATATTCAAATGGTTTTGTAAAATCACGTCATCTTGATGATAAGGCATCAAGTGGAGTTTTGCTTGCCCTTGCAAAAGAAATTAAAGAAGAAAATATAAAATTTAATAGAAATATTTATATGATGTTTACAACTTATGAAGAAGTAGGACATGGAGCAAGTTCGGGCCATCCATCTGGAATAAAGGACATGATTGCAGTAGATATGGGTGTTGTTTTTGATGATTTAAAAACAAATGATAGATTGGTTTCAATTTGTGCAAAAGATTCATCAGGTCCTTACAATTTTGATTTAACAAATGATTTAATAAATATAGCCAAAAAAATTGGAATTGATTTTGCAATTGATATTTATCCATTTTATGGTTCAGATGCATCTGCTGCTATGAGCTCATTTTATGATTATAGGCACGCCCTTGTAGGTTGTGGAATTTCAGCATCTCATGGCTATGAAAGATGTCACGAAAATGCCTTGATGAATTTGTTTGATTTATTAAAAACTTATATATTAAAATGAAAAATAATTTTATTATTGTAAAATAGCTAGACAGAAAGATAAATTTCATATAAAATAGTATTACACAAAAAAACAATTTCTTAATTTAAGGGGGAGAGATGAAAATTAAAAAAATTATGGCTGGAGCTCTAACTCTAGCACTTTCACTAAGCATTACAGCTTGTGGATCAAAAAAAGATTCTGATAACGGTTCAATGGCTTCTACAGCTTCTAACGCAAATGGAGCAAAAGTATCAGCTACAATGGTAACTGACCAAGGCGGAATAAATGATAAATCATTTAACCAATCTGCTTATGAAGGATTAAAAGCTTACGAAAAAGATGGAAAAATTAAATTTGATTATATTGAATCACACAAAGATTCTGATTATCAACCAAACCTTGAATCAGCACTTGATAGTGAATCAGATTTGATTTTTACAGTAGGATACGCTCTTTATGATGCAACAAGCAAGGCTGCAAAAGATAATCCAGATCAAAATTATGCAATAATCGACAACGCAAATCCTGATAAAATTGAAAATCTTTTAGGAATAACATTTGCAGATAATGAAAACTCATTTTTAGTTGGATATATTGCAGGAATGAAAACAGAATCTAACAATGTTGGATTTGTAGGTGGAATGGAATCAGCAGTAATCGATAGATTTGAATATGGATTTAGAGCTGGTGTAAAACAAGCAGCAAAAGAAAAAGGAAAAGACATAGAAGTTCAAGTTCAATACGCAAATTCTTATGCTGACCAAGCAAAAGGAAAAAATATTGCTAACCAAATGTATCAAAAAGGTGCAGATGTAATCTTCCATGCAGCTGGTGGTACAGGAATTGGAGTATTTGAAGCAGCAAAAGAAAATAACAAATACGTAATCGGCGTTGACCGTGACCAAAAAGAAGAAGCTCCAGATAATATTTTGGCTTCAACAGTTAAAGGCGTAGGTAAAGCTGTTCAATTAACACTTGATGATTACAAAGATGGAAAATTCAAAGGTGGAGAAACAAGAGCATTCTCACTTAAAGATGGAGAAGCTTTGGATATAGCTTATGGAGATAATGACCTAGTAGACCAAAAAGTTAAAGACAAGGTTGAAGATTTAAGAAATCAAATCGTTGATGGAAAAATTAAAGTTCCACAAAACGAAGAAGAATTTAAATCAATGGGTTACGACAAATAAGTAAAAATCTACTAAGAAAAAATAAGTAATTAAAAGAGTAGGAAGAAAAACTACTCTTTTTTTTACAAAAATATTTAGAAAATTCTAAATTAATAGTGAGGTATTATGGATAAGTATTTAAATGAAAGCCCAGTTGTTTCATTAAAAAATATTCATAAAAGCTTTGGCGACAAGAAAGTTTTAAAAGGCGTAGATTTTGACCTTCACAAATGTGAAGTACACGCTCTGCTTGGAGAAAATGGAGCTGGTAAAACTACTCTTATGAATATTTTATATGGAATGTTTCCTCAAACTGAAGGAAACATTTACATAAAAGGCGAAGAAATTATAAATAATTCACCAAAAAAAGCAATTAGCATGGGCATAGGAATGGTTCACCAACATTTTATGCTGATAGAACCCTTTACAGTAACAGAAAATATAATATTAGGTTATGAAGGAAAAAATTCCTTCATTGATAGAGCTAAGGCAAAAAAAGAAGTTGTTAAATTAAGCCAAGAATATGGACTTATTATAGATCCAGACAGCAAAGTTGCGGATATATCTGTTGGACAACAACAAAGAGTTGAAATTTTAAAAGCTTTATATCATGGAGCAGATATTTTGATTTTTGATGAGCCAACAGCAGTTTTAACTCCTCAAGAAATAAATGAATTTATAGAAATAGTTGAAAAATTAACTGAACTTGGAAAATCAGTTATAATAATTACCCACAAATTAAAAGAAATTAAAGCTATGGCAGATACTTGTACCATAATTAGAAGGGGAGAATACATCGACAAAGTTAATGTAAAAGACGTAAGTGAGGCTGATCTTGCTGAAAAAATGGTAGGCCGTGATGTAAGCTTTAATGTAAAAAAAGAAAAAATTGACCTTGGCGAAGAAATATTTAAGATAGAAGATCTTTGGGTTAAGGACAACAGAAAAGTTGACAAGGTAAAAGGCTTAAATCTTTCGATAAGAAAAGGAGAAATTCTAGGAATTGCAGGAGTTGATGGAAACGGTCAAACAGAATTAATAGATGCCATTTCTGGAATGAGAAAAGCTCAAAAAGGCAAAGTTATTTTAAAAGGAGAAGATATTACTAATAAAGCTCCTAGAAATATAATTGACCTTGGCATGAACCAAATTCCAGAAGATAGGCAAAAAAGAGGTCTGGTTTTAGAATATCCAATTAAAGATAATTTGATTTTGGAGAATATAGATAAAGACTTTTCAAAAAATGGAATTTTGAATTTCAAAAAAATAGAAGAAAATGCAAATGATCTGATTGAAAAATTTGATATAAGACCAAATGATATAAACGAAAAAGCAGGAAGTCTTTCAGGTGGAAACCAACAAAAAGTAATTATCGCAAGAGAGATTACAAATGATCCGGATTTATTAATAGCTGCTCAACCAACAAGAGGACTTGACGTTGGAGCAATAGAATTTATCCACCAATATTTGGTAGAGCTTAGAAATCAAGGTAAGGCAGTTTTATTAATAAGTTTTCAATTAGATGAAGTAATGGATTTATCTGATAGAATTTGCGTAATTTATGATGGACAAATTGTAGGAGAGCTTGATCCAAAAGAAACTGATGAATACGAAGTAGGAAGATTAATGGCAGGAGGAGATCATGAATAAGAAAGCAAAAACAAAAAGAAAAAATTCTTTTTCAAATTCAAAATTATTATTTACTCTTGTATCAATAATCTTGGGACTTTTGGTAGGAGCTATAGTTTTATCCCTTACAGGTTACCATCCTCTTGAAGCTTATGGAAAATTAGTAGAAGGAATTTTTAAATCCCCAAGAAATATCGGCTGGGCTCTTGTAAATTCAACACCAATTATTCTTACAGGTCTTGGCGTATGTTTTGCTTTTCAAACAGGACTTTTTAATATGGGAGCAGAAGGACAATTTATAATTGGTTCAACTGTAGGATTTTTGATGGGCTACTTACTAAAACTTCCACCATTAATCCATGTTATTGTTACAATAATTGTTGCACTTTTGGCAGGATTTTTGTATGGAGGACTTGCAGGATTTATAAAAGCAAAATTTGGAATTCACGAAGTAATTTCTACTATAATGCTTAACTGGGTAGCATTTTATTTTCAAAATTTTATAGTTTATCGCTATCAAAAACCAAATTCTATGGGAACATTTGATATAAATGATTCAGCAAAAGTTACTCTAGTTACAAACGCTAGCCAAAAATTTGATGGATTTTTTGGAAAATTTTTTAGAGCACCAATTCATTTAGGAATAATTCTTGCTATTGTTAGCGTAATTATTATTTGGTTTATTCTTGAAAAAACAAGTCTTGGTTATAAATTAAAAGCCGTAGGATTAAACAGAGAAGCAAGTGAGTACGGTGGAATTGATGCAAATAAAAAAATAATCCAATCAATGGCAATTTCTGGATGTTTGTGTTCGCTTGCAGGCGTAACTCAAGTAATGGGTTACACTTATTCACTTCCTTTATTATCAGCTATGGAAAATTTTGGATTTGATGGACTTGCAGTTTCACTTTTGGCATCTAACAATCCAATAGGATGTATTTTCTCAGGCTTATTTTTGGGCTCATTAAAATATGCAGGAAGTAATTTACAAAGAACAATGGGAGTTCCTAGTGAATTAATTTCTATAATTATAGGAACAATAATTTTATTTACTGCTATTCCTTTGATATTTAGAATTATAAAAGCAAAAGTAAACAGAAAGAAAAATAGAAAGGCGGGAAATAATGCTTAATTTGGCAGTTTTAGGATTAATAATTGGAAATACACTTTCAAATGCTACACCAGTATTATTGACTGGCCTTGGTGGAATGATTTCAGAAAAATCTGGAGTTGTAAATATTGGACTTGAAGGAATGATGACAATAGGTGCTTTAGTAGCAGCGACAGTAGGATATTATGTAGGAAATCCATGGTTAGGATTTTTGGCAGGAGGTCTTGCTGGAATGTTTTTTGGACTAATCCATGCACTTGTTTCAGTTACATTTGCAGGAGATCAAACAATTTCTGGTATTGCTATAAATACATTAGCACCAGGTTTGGCTTTGTTTTTAGCAAGATTATTTTTTGATGGCGCAACTCAAACTCCATCAATTGCTTTGGAAAATAAAATTCCTAGATTATTTGACGGTTTGATTACAAATCAAGCCTTAAAAAATATTTTTTCTCAATATGCAACAGTTTATATTGCTTTAATATCTGTAATTTTGCTTTATGTATTTTTATATAAAACAAAATGGGGACTAAGGTTAATTGCAGTGGGGGAACATCCAAAAGCAGCTGAAACTTTAGATATTTCTGTAGGAAAAATTAGGTATCTTGCAGTAATGTTTTCAGGATTTATGGGAGGACTTGGAGGAGCTTCTATGTCACTTGCAGTAGTAAGTGTATTTTCTCCAACCTTAATTGCAGGTCAAGGATACATTGCACTCGTTTGTGTAATATTTGGAAATTGGAAACCACAAGGAGTTTTGATAGGTTCATTATTTTTTGGATTAACCCAAGCTATAGCAACTTATTTAACAGGAACAACCATAAGCCTTCCAATGGAATTTATTTCAATGATTCCATACATTTCAATTTTGATTTTCTTAATTTTATTTAATAAAAAATCAAATGCACCAAAAGCAAGTGGTAAGCCATATTTGACAGAAGATATTTAAAAATAACAGAATATAAAAATAACCCATCTCGATCGCAGAATCAAAAGAGGACTCATAGATAGATTTAATAAATGAGATCTCTCCACAAGGTCGAGATGGGTTATTTTTGTTTTCAGTTAATTACTAATGAAAGAGTAGAATGATTTTTAAATTTAATTTAAAAAAATTGTATAACCAGAAAAGATTCCATATATAAACTTTAGCAATAAAATAAAAGGAACTGTAACCCATCTCGATCGGGTAAATATGCCTTGATTTGGAATATTTATCCCTAAAACAAAGTGTGGTAGCACTGGAGAGTTTGTGAAACAAACATGTTTTAGTATGAGGGAGTGGAGAGATCTATTTATAAAATTTGCTATGAGTTGTTTTTCTTTTTTATTGCAAAAGAATTTATTTTTAAAAATAGGCATAAAAAAAGCACCGCTCGGTGCAATTTTAAAAGGGAAAATTTACGTATTACAACTAAAAAAGCAAGCTTTAGCTTGCAAAAAAATGGTCGGGGTGAAAGGATTCGAACCTTCGGCCTCATGGTCCCAAACCACGCGCGCTACCAAGCTGCGCCACACCCCGATGTCCTAACGACAATATATAATATACCAGCTTTAAAAATATTTGTCAAATATTTTTTTAAAAATTTTTTAAAATTTTAAGATTAGCTAATTTCAGCTTTTAGGTAAAAATAAAATTCTTCAATTTCCTTTTCGGTAAAAATTATTATATCATTTTTCTTTAAAATTTGGCAAGTTATTCCATCGCCTTTTATTAAATTTTTACTAAAATTTCCATCATAAATCAAATCTTTTCCGCAAGATGGAGATTTTGCTTTTAAGAGGGCGATTTTTATATTATTTTTCTTACAAATTTCTAGGGCGATTTGTCCACCTTTTTTGAAATTTTTTGTAAAATCTACTCCATCAACATTTATAACTTTAGTATTTTTTATTTCACATGGCTTTCTTGGTGTTTTCATTCCTGAATCTACTTCTGGGCATACATCTATAAAATTTACTTGGGGAAATTTTTCTTTTAAATTTTTTATTTCGTTATTTTTTCCATCATAGCGACAATTTATTCCCAAAAGACATCTTGATATTAATACATTCATATTTTTATCCTTTCTGATATAATTATAGCAAAGGAGTAATTAAATGAAAATTAAAAACTTTTTTTATAAATTTATTTTAAGTTTTTTTCTTATTTTTGCTTTTACTGGATGTGTAAAGCATGAAAATATTAATTCTAATGAAGAAGTTGAATGTACAAGTCTTCTTGAAGATAAGGCTTATTATAAAAAAGATGATGTAGTTGATTATATTAAAGCTTATAAAAAACTTCCTCCAAATTTTTTGACAAAAAAAGAGGCTAAAAAACTTGGTTGGATTCCTAAAAAGGGAAATTTATGGGAAGTTACTGATAAGGGTGTAATTGGCGGAGATTATTTTGGGAATTTTGAAAAAAATTTACCTGATGCAAATTACAAGGAATGTGATGTAAATTATTTTGGTGGAAGACGTGGTGGCGAAAGACTTATTTATGATGAGGATTTTAATATTTTTTACACCAAAGACCATTACAAAAGTTTTACCAAGGAGAATTAGATGATTTGTTTGGATGGAAATAAATTTAAGTCAAGGGATGAGGCCTTTTCTTATTTGAATGAAAAAATTGATTTTGAATATGAAGTAAATAATCTTGATGGGCTTTTTGATGAACTTTCTATGCTTGATGAGAAAATTGTTATTAAAAATTATCCTCATATTTATAAAAATTTGAATGATTATGGGGATAGGCTTTTGTCTTGTTTTATGAAGGCAAGTCTTTGTTTTGATTTGGAAATTGATTTTCTATCATAGATTAATATAGTAAAGAAAAGGAGCTAATATGGAAGATAGGTCAGTAAATAATGAAATTAGAAACTTTGTTGCCAAAAATATTATAAATAATTTTCTAAAAAATGGGGATAAGTTTTATGATAAGGAATTTCTTATTAATAAATTTAGGGTAAATCCTTCTTATGTGGATAAAACTTACCAAAGACTTTTGGATGAGGATTTGATTGAGGCAAAAAGTGATTATTATTATATGAAAATTGATGAAAACAAAAGAAATGCCCTAATTGTGGAATTTGCAAATGGATATTTGAATGAATTTTTGAAAAATATGAATTCAATAGGAATTACAAATGAGGGAGTTTATGATTTTGTATCTTTGAGGATGAATGCTAATGGATAATATATTAGAAATAAAAAATTTGAAAAAAACTTATGGCAAAAAAAATGTGCTTGATGGGATTGATTTAAAACTTGAAAGAGGGAAAATTTTAGGACTTATGGGTCCAAATGGTTCAGGAAAAACTACTCTTTTAAAATGTATTATGGGCCTTATCAAGCCTAATGATGGAGAAATTTTAATTGATGGGAAAAAAGTTGGAGTTGAAACTAAAAAAATCATCTCATATTTGCCTGATGCCTACCATCTTTATGATAATTTGACTATTGAAGATACGGTAAATCTTTACAAGGATTTTTATGATGATTTTAATATGAGAGTTTGCAAGGAACTTTTTGAATTTATGAAAATTCCAAAGGAAGGTTATTCTGATAAATTATCAAAGGGAATGAAAGAAAGACTTCTTTTGGCGTTGACTCTTTCTCGTGATACAAAATTATATATTTTGGATGAGCCGATTGAGGGAGTTGATCCTATTGCAAAGGATATGATTTTATCTGCAATTATAAAAACTGTAGATATTGGTAGGACAATTATTATTACAACTCATCAAATTGGAGATTTGGAAAATCTTTTTGATAGGGCAGCTTTTATCCAAAGAGGACAAATTCTTTTGGAAGAAGACGCCGAAGATTTGAGAGATAAGTATAAAAAACAAATGGTAGATTTGTATAAGGAAATTTTTGTAATATGATTAGATTTTTGAAATATGAATTAAAAAGATCAAGGGGATTTTTTCTTTTGATGGCATTATTTGCCATACTTTCTCAAGGTCTTGTTGGAATATTTTATAAATTAAATAGCTTTGAGTTGGAAAATAAAAACACTTCATTTTTTATTCTCCTTATAGCTCTTGCCCTTATAATTTTGTCAGTTTGTTTGATATTTTTTACCATTAGATACAAAAGAGATATTTTTGACAAGTCATCTTACATAACTTTTACCATAAATATTTCTGTAGCTAAGATTATTTTTGCAAAATTTTTGGCAAGTCTTGTGATAGGCTTTTTAAGCCTTGTTGTTTTTGTAGGATCTTTAATTATAAGCTCAAAATTTTTGGGGATTTATGATGATTTAATAAATATATCCATAAAGGTTCTTATGGTATATATTTTTGTTTTAGAAATCTATTATTCAATTGCCTATCTTCTTTTGGTTTTTGGAATAACCCTTTCAAAAGTACAAATTTTTAGAAGATATTATTCATTTGTGTCGGTGGTTTTGTCCATTGTTTTATTTACAATAATAGTTTGGCTTTTAAGAAATATTTACACAATAAGTCCTGTGATTTTAAGATTTAAAGACTTTGCTATCCAAAGGATAATAAATATAAATGGAGTAGATATTTCCATGCTTTACAATGGAGTTGACGGAAAAGTTTTGGGAATAAATATTTGGATGTTGACATTTTCTATTTTGATAATAGCAGTTACATTTTTTTATAATGTATTTTTGATAGAAGAGAAGATTGATTTTTAGGAGATTATTATGAGAAAATATTTAAAATATGATGCAAAATCGAATATGAAATTTTTCATATCAACAATTGCAAGTTTTGTAATTCTTTTAATCTCAATGATGTCAATCAAAACAATTGGAGCATTTTCAAGAACGCTAGAAATAAATTCAGCCATAAATTCAATAGAAATAATTGTAGTTGTAGTTTTTATCCTAACAATTTCTTATTTTATTATAAATAGTTTTTACAAAGACCTTTACACAAACAGGTCAATACTTACATTTTCCTTACCAATAAGTGCAAGAGAATTTATTTTGTCAAAACTAATAGTAATAAATATTTTCTATTGGCTTTTGGTGTTTTTGTCATTGTTTTTATTTTATATAGTAGGAACATATTTAAATACAAAAACACTTTTATCTTTGGTATTTATAATGATTTTGATAAATATAAGTGCTCTTTTAGTATTTTTATATATGCAAATGGATAGGTATTTGTTTAAAAGAAAAATTTCTGTATTTTTAATTTTTATAATGACAACAGCCATATTTGCTCTTGCGTTTTTCATAAATAAAAATTTTTTACTTTTACACAATAAGATTATTTTGAAAAATTATAATTATATGGCTTTTGTTTATTCTTATATAAAATACAAGGGAGAATCATATATAAATTTGACAGGATTTATTTATTATATTTTGATATTTCTAGGATTATTTTGGATAAATGCAAAAATATTAAGAAAAGATTTAGACTTATCGTGAGGGATTTATGAACAAAAATATGTATTTAGGAATTGTAGGAGGAGTAATTATTTCAATAATTTTAAATAATGCCTACAATTTTCCAAACAAAGAAATGGTTGCAGTAGTCTGTGCAGTAATAGGCGCATTTTTTGGAGCAAGCATTGATAATAAATTTAAAAAATCTAAGTAGGGTATAGTCATAGTAAGGAGATATTATGGATAATAAAATTAATGAAGTTAAAAAAATCATAAAAGAATCAAATAATATTGTATTTTTTGGAGGGGCAGGAGTATCAACAGCATCTGGAGTTCCAGATTTTAGATCTGCAACCGGACTTTATAATAGAGAAAATAATTCATCATATTCACCTGAATATATGCTTAGCCATGAATTTTTTGTAAACCATCCTGATGAATTTATGGAATACGCAAAAGAAAATTTGATGATTGAAGGGATAAAACCAAATGATTGTCATCTTGCTTTAACAAAACTTGAAAAAGAAGGAAAGCTAAAGGGAATTATTACCCAAAATATAGATTCTCTCCATCAAGAAGCAAAAAGTAAAAATGTTATTGAGCTTCACGGAAATTTAAGAGATTATTATTGCACATCTTGCGGTAAAAATTTTGACCTAGCTTATGTTAAAAAATTTAAAAATGTAGTTAAGTGTGATGAGTGTGGCTCAGTTGTTAGACCTGATATTGTTTTGTATGGAGAAAGTTTGAACAATGATAACATTAGCTATGCGGTAAAATTAATTAGCGAAGCAGATGCATTAATTGTCGGGGGAACAAGTTTAGTTGTTTATCCTGCAGCAGGTTTAATAGATTTTTATAGGGGAAACAAACTTATAGTAATTAATAGGGATCCTACCCCAAAAGATAATAAAGCAGATTATCTTTTGAAAGGAGATATATCAAAAATAATGAAAGAATTAGTAGAAGGTGTTTAATTTTGAAAAAAAGACATGGAATTGACGAGCTATCTATAGGACTTGTATGGTTTGCAATTGGCTTAATGCTTATAAATTATTTTTTAAAAATTAATTTTTTACAAGCAATGCCACTTGTGATAGTTTTTTATGCTATATTTAGGACTATATCAACAAACGAAATAAAAAGAAACAGCGAAAATTATATTTTCAAATTAAAATTTTTAAATCCTATTCAAAAAAAATATAGGAGTATTAAAAGGAAAATATTTGGAGATAAAAAATATAAGTATATTAAATGTAAATCATGTGGACAAGAATTACGTATTCCTAAAGGCAAAGGAAAAATAATCGTAAAATGTCCAAAATGCAAGACTAAACAAAAAGTAAAATCATAAAAAAAAATAAAATTTTAACTTTATTTTTTAAAAAAATTAATGTATAATACGTGAGGAAGGAGCATGTATGGATAGATTAATAGGAACAGTATCAATGGGTGTTAGGACACCTATTATTGAGACAGGAGATAACTTAGTAGATATTGTATTTGATAGTGTAAACAAGGCTGTTGAATCAAAAAATATCGAAATAAATGATAAGGATGTAGTTTGCATTACAGAATCCCTTGTAGCAAGAGCTCAAGGAAACTACGCAAGTTGTGAACAAATTGCTAAAGATATAAATGATAAATTTAAATCTGACGAAATAGCAATATTGTTTCCAATTTTAAGCAGAAATAGATTTTCAATAATGCTAAAAGCTTTTGCTTTGAGTGGAAAAAAACTTCACATTTGCTTATCTTATCCACAAGATGAGGTAGGAAACTACATTATGGACAGAATGGATTTATTTGAAAGTGATGTAAATCCTTATTCAGATATTTTGTCAGAAGAAGAATTTAGAAAACTTGCAGGAGATTATAAACATCAATTTACTGGAGTTGATTATATTTCTCTTTACAAAGAAATGGCAAAAAACAGCGAAGTACATTTCTTCAACAATCCAAAAGATGTACTAAAATTTACAAAAAGTGTTTTAGTTTGCCAAATCCACACAAGAGATTTAACTAAAAAACTTCTAGAAAAATCTGGTGCTGAAGAAATTTATGGTCTAGATGAAATAATGACAAAATCAGTTGATGGCTCAGGATATAATGAAGATTACGGTTTACTTGGTTCAAATCTTTCAACAGAAGATGTTGTAAAATTATTCCCAAGAGATGGTCAAACATTTGTAGACGAACTTCAAGAAAAATTTATTGAAAAATATAATAAAGAAGTTGAAGTGATGATCTACGGTGACGGAGCATTCAAAGATCCAGTTGGAAAAATTTGGGAGCTTGCAGATCCTGTTGTATCTCCAGCTTATACAAAAGGACTTTCTGGAACACCAAATGAATTGAAAATAAAATATATAGCTGATACAGAATTAAAAGACTTATCAATAGATGAAAGAACTGCAAAAATGAGAGAAAGAATTTCACAAAAAGCAGCTGATTTAAAAGGAACAAATGAAACCTTAGGAACAACTCCTAGACAAATCACAGATCTTTTAGGCTCACTTTGCGATTTGACATCAGGCTCAGGTGATAAGGGAACTCCTGTTGTTCTTATACAAGGATATTTTGATAATTATTCGAATGACTAAAAAAAAGCCGTTAGGCTTTTTTTTTATAAAGTTGGAGGATAAAAAAATAAACAAAAATGAATGAAAATATAGATCCTAATAATTATTCCGACAAGGAAAAAATTAAACATATTCTTGATAGAAATGCTGCAATAAAAATACTTAGAAAAGATAGAAAAAAAGATAAATTTGCCCACAAGCCCTTGAGTGAAAAAAAGAAATTTTTACTTATGAGCTTTGCCGCCATACTTATGGCAAATGGAACACATTTTTTTAAATATCCAAATCATTTTGTAATTGGAGGAGTAGAGGGGGCGTCCATACTGCTTTCAAATAGTCTTGCCTTATCTCCTGCCTTTATAACTTTGATTTTAAATGTTACTTTGTTAGTTTTGGCGTATTTTATTTTGGGTAAAAATTTTGTTTTAAAGACTGGCTATGTATCCATATTAAATTCCTTAACGGCCCTTGCTCTAAGTAAAGTCTTACCTCACACAACTCCATTTACAGATAATAAATTATTAGAATTATTTTGTGCAGTTTTAATACCAGCTCTTGGCTCATCAATTTTATTTAATTTATCCGCATCAAGTGGCGGGACAGATATAATCGCTATGATTATAAATAAATACACAAATTTAAATATTGGAAAATCACTTTTGATGGGAGATTCTATTCTAACAATTTTATCAATCAAAATATTTGGAATAGAAATTGGACTTTTATCTTGTCTAGGTCTTTTGATGAAAGGAGTTGTAGTAAATCAATTTATATCATCATTTAATACAGCAAAACTATTTTTAATTATTACATCCAAGCAAGAAGAAATAAGTGTATTTATTAGAGATAAATTAAATAGGTCGGCTACAGTTTTGGATGGAACAGGACTTTATTATAAAAAAGACCAATCAGTGTTTTTGTGTGTAACTAATGATTATGAGGCTGTTTTATTTAGAAAATATATAAGAGAAATTGACCCTCGTTGTTTTATAACAGTCCTAGATACATCATCAATAATAGGCAAGGGTTTTTATACTACAGACCTTCAATAGAAAGGGAAAACTATGAATATATTGGTTTCATGTGATGAAAATTATTTAAATCCTCTAAAAACTATGCTATATTCATTATTTGAAAGTAATGATACAAATTTTGAAATTTATTTGATTCACAAAGACATAAGAGATGAAAAAATAGAAGAAATTGAAAAATTTGTAATAAAAGCAAGCTCAAAAAGGGCAAAATTAAATCCGATAAAAGTTACCAATCTTTTTTCTAATGCAAAAACAACTTTTTATTATACAGAAGAAATGTATTATAGGCTTTTGGCTTATAAATATTTGCCAGAAAATTTGGATAGGATTTTATATTTAGATCCTGACGTTTTAGTTTTAAATTCTTGCGAAAAACTTTACAATATGGATTTAGGGAATAATTATTTTGCAGCAGCAACTCATACTATTCCAACGGTTCAATCTGCAAATGTAGCAAGGCTATCTATTTCATCAGGACATAAGGATATAGAAAATTATTTTAATTCAGGAATTTTGATGATAAATCTAAAACTTGCAAGAAATAGTCAAAGCTATGAAAAAGAAGTTTTAAATTATGTAAAAAATACCAAATCTTTGGGGCTTATAATGCCAGATCAAGATCTTTTGAATGTAGTTTTTAGAAATAAAATAATAAAAATTGACGAAATAAAATATAATTATGATGCAAGAAGATACTTGGCATACAAATTGAAGGATAAAAAATATAATTTGTCCTATATAATTTCAAATACTTGCTTTTTACATTTTTGTGGAAAAAGAAAACCTTGGTTAGAAGAAAATAATCTAGGCGTATTTACATCACTTTATTTATATTTTTGGAAAAAAGCAATGAATATATAAAAAACTCCTAATTTTAAAAAATAGGAGTTTTTTTATGCTAAAAATAATTTTAAATGATACATTAAATATGCTATAATCACAATTTCTATAAATTTAGCCACAAACATTATTTTTAAATAATCTTCAAATTTTAATTTTTTAAATCCTGCAACCATTGATAAGGCGTTGTCAGGAGCAAAGGGCATAGCGCTTGTTAGAAATAAAACTTTTTTAAATCTTTTTGTGCTTTGCCTTGTTGCGCTTTCGTATTTTTTAAGGCTTTTTTTTGGCAAAAATAAATTCAAAAATCTTTTACCATAAATTCTAGTTAAAGTGTAATTTAAAACAGCAGTCATAAGACCTGTTATGTAATTTAAAAATAGACCAAATTTTTGACCGAACAAGGCAAAGCCTATTACTATAAAAATTGTCGTTGGAATAAAAGGAACAAATCCAATCAAAACTTTTAGGATTATAAATATTAGAGGGGCAAGATAAGTAAAAGCTCCAATATAATCGTATAATTTATCCGAATTTGTGAGTATTCCCAATTTGTACAATCTATAAAGAAAGGTCAAAAATAAAATAGAAATTCCAAGGCTTATAAAGATTTTAATTTCTTTGCTATGTTTTTTTAAAAAATATTTCATAAAAAAATCATGAATACGAATTTATAAAAAAGAGAGGCGATAGCCTCCCTTTTAAAAAATCTTATTCTTGTTCTTCGAACATATCCTTGCCAACTCCGCATACTGGGCATACCCAATCTTCTGGAAGGTCTTTGAATTCTGTTCCTGCATCGATTCCGTTATCTGGATCTCCATTAGCAGGATCATAGATATATCCACAAGCTGTACATACGTATTTCATAATATTCTCCTTTCATTTGTTATACATACATTATACTACAAAAACAAAAAAAGCAATAATTTTAACTTTTTAGACAAAAATTAACAAAAAATTTTTATTTGGGTATAAATTTATTAATAAGAGATGAGGGGTAAGATGGAACTTATTAGAAACACAATGCCTACTGACCTAAAAATGATAAAAAAATTTAGGGATGGGCTTGTTTTAAATTTAAAAAATAAAAATATAGATGAAAATTTAATTTTTAAAATAAGATTAATTTTGGATGAACTTATAATAAATTCCTACGAGCATGGAAATAGGTGTGAGTACGACAAGATGATTGACACAACTTTTATTATGGATGATACTTGCTGTTTGATAAAAGTAAAAGATGAGGGAGAAGGAATAGATTATCTTTTTGAAAATGACGGACTCCATGATCACGGCAGGGGAATTAAACTTGTTTATAGTTTAGCTGATGAGCTTATTATTAAAGATAATATTATAATCGCTTTTGTAAAAAGAGATTCCAAGAGAAAATTATATATATAATACTTGGTAAGTTTTTTTTATCAAGTATTTTTTTTGTTATTTATTGATAATCTTATCACATATGATATAATAAATTGATGAATAAATAGTTTATATTAGTTAAGAAAGAAGTGATTTAATGAAACGTGAAGATATAAGAAATGTGGCGATAATCGCCCATGTTGATCATGGTAAGACAACTCTTGTTGATGGTCTTTTAAAAACTAGCGGAATTTTTAGAGAAAATCAACAAGTTGATGAAAGAGTTATGGATTCAAATTCTATTGAAAGAGAAAGAGGAATTACAATTCTTTCAAAAAATACTGCGATCAATTATAAGGGAATAAAAATAAATATAATCGACACTCCAGGCCACGCCGATTTTGGTGGAGAGGTTGAAAGAGTTTTAAATATGGCTGAAGCTGTAGTTTTGGTTGTAGATAGTCGTGAAGGTCCAATGCCTCAAACAAAATTTGTTTTGAGAAAGGCAATCGAATTAAATCTTCCTGCAATTATTTGTATAAATAAAGTTGATAGACCTGACCAAAGAGTTGAAGAAGTAATGGATGAAGTTTTGGATTTATTTATTTCCCTTGAAGCTGATGAATCATATCTTGATTCTCCATTTGTTTTTGCATCAGCCAAAGAAGGTTGGGCAAGTTTAGAATTTGGTGAAGTAAAAAATGATATGACAGATCTTTTGGATACAATAATTGATTACACACCAGCTTTTGAAGCAAAAGAAAATGCTCCATTTAAAGTTTTGGTTTCAACGACAGACTATGACAATTATCTTGGAAGAATTGCAATTGGAAAAGTTGAAAGTGGACAAATAAATAAAAATGATTCTTGCATAATTGTAAATTACAATGACAAGGATAGAAAAGTAAAATCAAAAATTGTTACAATTTATGAATTTGAAGGACTACAAAGAAGTGAAGTAGAAAAAGCAGAATATGGTTCAATTGTAGCTCTTTCTGGAATGGAAGATATAAATATTGGAGATACAATTTGTACTGAAGATGATATGGAGCCAATAGAATTTACAAAAATTTCTGAGCCAACACTTTCAATGACCTTTTCAGTAAATAATTCACCATTTGCAGGACGTGATGGAGATTATGTAACAAGCAGACATATTAGAGATAGATTATTTAAAGAAAAAGAAACGGACGTATCACTTAGAGTTGAAACAACAGATTCAACAGAAGCATTTAAGGTTTCTGGAAGGGGAGAGCTTCATCTTTCAGTTTTGATAGAAAATTTAAGAAGAGAAGGATATGAATTCCAAGTTTCAAAACCTGAAGTTATGTTTAAAAAAGATGAAAATGGAAAAATACTTGAGCCAATGGAGCTTGCAACAATAGATGTTGATCAAGAATACACAGGTTCAATAATAGAAAAATTAGGTCTTCGTAAAGGAGAGCTAATGGATATGGCTCCAAATTCATCAGGATACACAAGAATGGTATTTAAAATTCCTGCAAGAGGACTTATAGGTTATAGGCAAGAATTTTTAACAGATACAAAAGGAACTGGAATTTTAAATACAGAATTTGATTCTTACGAAAGATATAAGGGAGATATTGCAAAAAGACAAGCAGGTTCACTTATTTCTTTTGAAACAGGAGTAGCAACTACTTATGGACTTCACGCTGCCCAATCAAGAGGACAACTTTTTGTAAAGCCTCAAGATGAAGTTTATGAGGGAGAAGTCATAGGTTCAAATGCAAAAGGAATTGACATCGACGTAAATGTCTGCAAGAAGAAAAAACAAACCAATGTCAGAGCATCAGCAGCTGATGAAGCCCTTGTTTTATCTCCTGCAAAAATCATGAGCGTTGAAGAGATGATGGAATTTGTGGAAGAAGATGAATTAATAGAAATCACTCCACACAATTTAAGAATTAGAAAAAAAATCTTAGATAATAATTTAAGATATAAATCAAAAAAATATAGTAAGTAAGGAGCTAAAGATGAAAAAGAGATTTGAAAGATTTCTTTCAAGTACTCTGCTTTTATCAGTATTAGTGGTTTTAGTATCAAATTTAATCCTAATTCTTACAAAAATTAACCCACAAGTAGTAAATAATGTTTGGAGTATCTCCTTCATTATTTCTTGGGTTATAATGCTTATTTATCCTCTTTATATATTAATGGAAAAAGAAACAAGAGGCTATTCAATTTTTGTAGCAATAATAAGCATTATAGTTTTTGCAATCCTAAGCTACCACGCCCTACTTGTGGTAAGTAACTATACACCATTATTACCAAAATACATAGCAGTAGATGAAAGAATATCAAGTTATTGGCAAGAGTTGTTTTATAGTGGACTAATAATTATTTATATAGTTCATCTTTTGAATGTAATACTTTTAAACAGATTAAGGTCTAAAGAAATAAAAAATAATGATTAACGGAGGTTGTTATGAAAAAAGGGTCAAACGTTTCTTTATCAGTAATAAAAAGGTTACCAAAATATTATAGGTATTTAGAAGCAATTAATGAAAAAGGTATTGTAAGAGTTTCATCTAAAGAACTTTCACAAATTACAGGCTTAACAGCAAGCCAAATTAGACAAGACTTAAATCACTATGGCTGCTTTGGTCAACAAGGTTATGGTTATAATGTAAAAGAATTAATGCAAGAGCTTGCAAAAATTATTGGAGTAAACAAAGAATATTCTATGATAATAATCGGTTTTGGAAATATTGGCCATGCTCTTTTCCAATACTCAGGTTTTAAGACTTTAGACTACAATGTAAAAGCAGTATTTGACAAAAACAATGAAGAAGTTTCAACAGAAAATTTAAAAGTTTTGTCAACAGATGATTTAAAAGAATATTTAGAAAAAAATGAAATAGATATAGGAATTATCACAACGCCAAAAGATGGAGCACAAGAAGTTTGTGATATTCTTTGTGAAGGAGGAATTAAAGGAATTTGGAACTTCGCACCAGTTGATTTGAAAACAAAAAACAATGTGGTAATAGAAAATGTTCATCTAGATGAATCATTATTTACCCTAACATATTTTATCAACACACCAGAAGATTTCATTTTCTAAAAAAATTATGATTGTAGCGTCAGTATCAAATTTAGAAAAATCCTATCCAACCCAAGACGTATTTTCAAATATATCATTTACAATAAATAAGGGAGATAAAATTGGTTTAATAGGAAATAATGGTTCTGGAAAGTCTACACTATTTAATATATTGACAGGAGAAATTTCCAAAGATTTTGGAAAAATTCATATACCAAATGATGTAAGCCTTGGTTATTTGAAACAACAATTAGGACTTATGTCAGATAAAAGTATATATGATTATTGCTTGGAAGTTTTTAAAGATCTTATAAAACTAGAAGAAAATATTAGAGATCTTGAAATAAAAATGAGCGGGGAAAAAAATCCAGATAAGCTCAATGAAATAATGATTGAATATGCAAAAAAAAGCGAAGAATTTGAAAAACAAAATGGTTATTCCTATAAGTCGGAAATAAGAGGAGTACTTATAGGAATGGGCTTTAGCGAAGAAGATTTTTCAAAAGAAATTTCGCTTTTATCAGGAGGACAAAAGGCAAGGGTTGAACTTGCCTGTCTTTTATTGGAAAAACCTGACCTAATTTTATTAGACGAACCGACTAATCACCTTGACATAAAGGCGATTAATTTTTTGGAAAATTTTGTAAAAAATTTTAAGGGATCAGTTATAGTTATAAGCCACGATAGATATTTTTTGGATGCAACAGTTTCAAAAATATTTTTGATGGAAAATGGTGGACTAAAAATTTATGATGGAGATTATACATCATTTATGGCTCAAAGAAAAAAAGATTTGAAAGTCCAAAACCATCTTTACAAAACTCAGCAAAAAGAAATCAAAAGGCAAGAAGAAATAATTGATAGGTTAAAAAATCTTGGCGGTTCAAAAAGAAAAAGAGGAATTTCTCAATCAAGATCAAGACAAAAACTTTTGGATAAAATGGAAAGGGTAGAAAAGCCTGATAACTTAAATGGATCCATAAATATAAGATTTACTCCAAGAATAATTTCGGGAGTTGATGTATTAAGTGTAGATAAATTAAAAAAATCTTACGATAAGGATATTTTTGAAGATATTTCTTTTAATATCTATAGAAACGATAGGGTGGCAATAATTGGAGAAAATGGTGTAGGCAAAACTACTCTTTTTAAAATTATTTTAAACCAAGAAAGAAAAGATGATGGGGAAATAAAATTAGGCTCTAGCGTAAAAGTAGGATATTTTGACCAAGAACAAAAGTCCTTAAATACAGAAAACACTTTGTTTGAAGAAATAAGAGAAGCTTATCCCGATCTTACAAATTATGAAATTAGATCATATCTTGCAAAAATAATGTTTTACCAAGATGAAGTTGATAAACCAATAAATGAATTGTCTGGAGGACAAAGAGCAAGAATTTCTCTTTTAAAACTTATGCTTTCAGATTGTAATTTTATTTTGATGGATGAGCCAACCAACCATCTTGATATAGATTCAAAAGAAGCCTTGGAAGATGCTCTTATTGCTTACGAAGGAACAGTTCTTGTGATAAGCCACGACAGGTATTTTTTAAATAAAATTGCCGTAAAAATTCTTGATATGCACAAGGATTATATAAAAGAGTATTTGGGTAATTACGATTATTATGTAGAAAAATTAAAAGAAGAATCATTAGAAGATGAAAAAAAGCCAATAATGACACAAACCCAAATAAAAAAAGAAGAAAAAAAGAAAAAACTTAAAAGGCTTGAAGTAAAAAAAATAAAAGAAAAAATAGAAAAATTAGAAAAAGAATCCAATACAATTGATGCAAAAATTCATAAACTTACAGAAGAAAGCCTCAAAGAAGGTTTTTATGATGATGAAAAAAAAGTCATAGAAACTTTTGCTAAGATAAAAAACCTTGAAGAAAAGAAGCAAAGATACCAAGATAGGTGGTTAGAATTATCTTTGGAATTAGAAGATGACTAAAAAAGTTTTGTTTCAAAAGCTAAAGCATGGGTAAATTATAAGTAAGGAGGCTTTATGGGAGGATTTAAAAAATTTTTGTGGTCACTTATGACCATAGCTTTGATAATAATTTCCGCCATACTTGGAACGCTTGCTCTCGCAGATGATGGAGTAAGGCATGATTTATTATCATATTTAGAAATTCAAAATTATAGATATGTACTTCTCGGTGTTGCTATAGCAATTTTGATTTTTGCAATTATTCTTTTGATAGATATTATAGCAAATCAAAATGATAAGCGTGAATATCTAGTAGAAGATAATACAGGCGATATTTTTATTACAAGAAATTCCTTGGATTCAGCAGTAAATTCTGCAGTAAATAAATTTATGGGAACAGAACTTACAGATTCAAAAGTTAAAATAATAAAAGGCGAAACTGTAGAAGCAAAAATTAAATGTGACGTTTTTGGAGATAGGGACTTTGAGGATTTAGGTAGAAAGATTCAAGCTGAAGTTGAAATGGGACTTAGAATGCTTACAGGACTTGAAAATGCAAATGCTCATGTTCAATTAAATAAAGCTCATAAAAGTCAAGAAAGAGAGCTTAGGTAGGTGGTATTATGGAAAAAGAAAAAACAAAATTAGATTTAGAAAAACAAGTAACCGCCTATGATGTAGAAATGAGAAAACTTGATATAAAAGAGAAAAAAGAAAAAGAATGCAAGGAATTTAAAGAAAAAAATAAACACAAAATTATTTCTTTGATTTTGGGAATTGCAACAATAGGTTCGCTATTCGATTTTGGATTTTTTAGAACTGTTGGTATTTGGATTGTGCTAGGATTTTGTTATTGCTTGGGCGGATGGCTCGACAAAGATCCTAAGGTTATAGGATTTGTAATTAGCTTATTAAAAAAATTTCAATAAAAAAAGATAGGGGAAAATTATGACAGAAAAAACATTTGACAAAGATTACGAAAAAGGAATCGAAGAGGATCAAGAAATCGAAAAAGAAGTTTCAAAACTTACAATTGCTGATAAGGTTGTAGCAAAAATTTCTAGAATTGCAGTAAATAAAGTTGATGGAATTTTGGATATGAAGGCAAGTTTTTTTGATTCAGTTTCATCAGTTTTCCAATCATCAAGTGAACAAGATACATCAGGAGTAGATGTTGAAGTTGGACAAAAAGAAGCAAAAGTAAATATGCAAATAATCTTAGAATATGGAAAATCTGCTCCACATATTTTTGAAAATATCAAAAAAGTTGTAAAAGAAAATGTAAAGCAAATGACAGGACTTGATGTTGTAACAGTAAATGTTGATGTAGTTGATGTTATGACAAGAGAAGAATACAAATCTAAAAAATCAGATAACGACGATAGAAAATAAAAAAATAAAGGGGTTGCAAGGTCAACCTCTTTTTTAAAGATTAATTTAAGGAGAAAAATATGAAAGCATTATTAATAGGATATAAATCTTGCTCAACTTGCAAAAAAACTGAAAAATTTTTGGAAGATAGGAAAATTGATTATAAATTTCAAGATGTAAAAGAAGAAAAACCGGAAAAAGACCAAATAAAAGACTTGTATGAAAAAAGTGGTCTTGATATAAAGAAATTTTTTAATACATCTGGACAAATTTATAGGAAGTTGAATTTAAAAGACAAATTAAAAGATATGACAGAAGATGAAAAATTAGATTTATTAGCATCAGATGGCATGTTATTAAAAAGACCAATTTTAGTTTACGGCGATGATGTTGTAGTTGGTAGATTAAATATAGAAAAATATTTTGAAAAATAAGGCAGGAAATTCTGCCTTATTTATATACATTTTTGTTTTCATAAATTACAAGAATCATTCCCTTATCAAATTCTATTTTAAATTCTTTTCCTATTGGCTCATTTGATACGCCTAGGTGCATGTCGTTTTTTAAGGTGAAATTTTTTAGCTCGTATTTTAAATTTATTAAATTTAAATTTTCTATTTTTTCTGTTAGGGCAAAAAGAGAAATATAGGTGTTTTCTATTTGTTTTTTTTCTTGAAAATTTTTATCTATTACAAATAATTTTTGATTTTTATTTTTTAATTCTATATCAATTCCTTTTTTCTTAAATTCTTCCATTATTTTTATATTTGCTATTGTGTGGGAAATTCTTCCTCCAAGTCCTCCATAGACAATTATTTTTTTGTAGCCTTTTTTTATTGCAAAATTTATTGCAGCGTACAAATCGGTTTCGTCTTTTTCGGGTTTTAGTGTAATTTTATTTTCAAAATCTGGTTGTTGTGCTGAATCGAAATCTCCGATTATTGTATCTATTTTTATTCCGATTTTTTCTATATATGTATAGCCTTTATCTGCTCCTATTACATAATCATCTTTTCCTATTTTATCAAAAAATCCGTCGAAATCTCCGCCGGCAAATATATAACATTTTTTCATAATCCACCTCAAGCTTATTATATCATTATTATAAAATGGAAGATGAAAAATTTCTATGGTAGAATATAGGTAAATGATTAATAGGGAGAAGGGAAACTTTAATGAAAAAATTAGATGAAAAGAATTCACAATTACTAAAAGTTATTCTTATATCTATTTTGGTATTTTTTGCATTTTGGTATATTGAAAATGTTAAGAATGGCTTGACGGTATTTATTGCTGTAATACAACCTTTTTTGATTGGATTTATGCTGGCTTTTATTATTAATTTGCCTATGAATTTCTTTGAAAGAAAAGTGTATTCTAAAATTTTTAAAACAGAAAAGACAAAAAAGTTAGTTCCAGTTTTTTCACTTATATCTTCTTGGATTTTATTTATTTTGGGTATTGTAATATTTTTGAATGTATTAATTCCAAGAATATCTAAGGCGGTAACTGCTCTTATTGAAAGATTTCCGTTATTTTTAGATGATTTGATAGATTTATTAAATAATAATAAATTTACAAAAAACTTTGCTGATGATGCTCAAAAATATATAAATAGTGTTGATTGGAACAATGCCTTAGTTCAAGTTAAGGATTATTTTGTTGGAGAGGCGGGAAATATTTTTGATAAAACAACTTCAATTATAAATTCTGTATCATCAACTATTATAACCATAGCTGCTGCTACAATATTTTCAGTATTTGTATTGATTAATAAAAAAGATTTGAAAATTTTAGCTAATAGAATTATTTATTCCTTATTTAAAAGGAGTACTGCTAATGAAATTAACAAGGTGGCAAGTCTTTCTTATTCTTCATTTGCATCTTATATTAATTCCAAAGCTCTTTCTAGTTTGATACTTGGAATTTTGGTTTTTGTTGGTATGTTAATTTTAAAAATTCCTTTTGCAGCTATGGCTGCGATATTGGTTGCAATAGCAGATTTTATTCCTTATGTTGGACCACTTATTGCAACTGTCATAATGATGATTTTAATTTTTATAGAATCACCATTTAAGTCTTTGGTATTTTTAATATTTTTATTAATAGCCCAACAAGTTCAAGGCTCAATAATTTATCCGGCTTTGGCTGGAAAAACAATAGGTTTGCCATCAATTTGGGTAATTGTATCAATAGCTATTGGTGGAAGTTTGTTTGGAATTGTTGGTATGCTTGTATCAATTCCAATTGCATCAATTTTGTACACTTTGATGAATGAAAAAATGGATAAGACTTTGGCAAAAAAAGAAATTTCAGAAAATGAAATTAAAGAATTATCAGAAAAAGTTCACTACAAAAAGGAAGAAAAATAGATGAAATTAAAAAGATCTAAAAAAGGCGAATTTGTTCCAGTAATTAAAAATAATAAAATTTACTATGGTGGCTACCAAAATGACTTAAAAGAAGTAGGAGTGAGTAAATTTTATAG
This sequence comes from Anaerococcus sp. HMSC068A02, assembly GCF_001811125.1. Lineage (NCBI taxonomy): Bacteria > Bacillati > Bacillota > Tissierellia > Tissierellales > Peptoniphilaceae > Anaerococcus > Anaerococcus sp. HMSC068A02. The sequence continues at coordinate 92,390 of NZ_KV803774.1, forward strand.
GGATAGGTCTTGTGTAGTTACGGCATTTACAAACACTTACCTATATCTTTACAGAAAAGATGAAAAATTTAGCCTAGATCAATTTAATGATTACCAATATTGGTTTTTTCAAATTATAAAACCAAGAGTTTATGGAGTGCCAACGGCAAGGCTTTTGGATTTCAAATTAAATAAATTTAGAAAATCCTACCATTTGAAATTAAAATCACACATATTAGAAGATAATCCAATAAAAAGAAAATCAATGGAAGAGATTGCAAATTTTATTTTCCAAGCCATAGAAAAAGATCTGCCAGTTATATTTTTTAATTGGGTCAGTAGGTCAATTAAGGTAATGAAACATCATGGAGTTACAATTACAGAAATAGAAAAATGCGAAGATGATTATAAACTTACAATCTCATCATGGGGAGAAGTTTATAAGATTTCATTAAAAGAATTTTTGGAACAAAATAGGACATATACTGGTTTTATTTATTTTGAAAAAGATAATATATAAAAAATTTAAAATATAGGAGAGAAAAAATGAACAAAAACAAATTTATGGAAAGTTATATCGAAAATTTACAGAGAATTACGCTGAAAAATTTTGCAGAAACTTCAGACAAGGACAGATATTTTGCTCTTTGCGATACAATAATGGAGCTTATCAATCAAGAATGGAGAAATTGCAAAAATAGGACAAGAAGATCAAGAAAAGCCTATTATTTTTCTGCGGAATTTTTGGTAGGAAGATCTCTTGGGAATAATTTAATAAATCTTGGAATTTATGATGAAGTAAAAGAAATTTTAAGTGAGATTGACATTGATTTTGAATCAATAGAAAATTTTGAAGATGATGCTGCTCTTGGAAATGGTGGTCTTGGTAGACTTGCAGCTTGTTTTATGGATTCAGCAGCAACTCAAAAGCTTGATATGTATGGATACGGAGTAAGATACAGAGAAGGACTTTTCAAACAAAAAATAGAAAACGGCTTTCAAGTTGAAGGTGGCGATCATTGGATAAAAGATGGCGATGGCTGGTCAATAAGAGTTGAATCTGATTCAAAAATTGTAAAGTTTAGAGACCAAACTGTAAAAGCAGTTCCTTACGATATGCCAATGCTAGGTTTTGAAAATGAACAAGTAAATACATTAAGACTTTGGCAAGCAGAACCATTTGAAGAATTTGATTTTTCATATTTTAATAATTTTCAATATGATAAGGCAGTTGAAGAAAAAAATAGGGCTGAAGATATAACCAGAGTTTTATATCCAAATGATATGCAAAGAGAAGGAAGAGTTTTAAGATTAAAACAACAATATTTCTTCTGCTCAGCATCAATTCAAGATATGGTTTCAAAATACAAAAGATATTTTGACCACGATTTACAATTTGAAGATTTTTCAAAATATCACATAATCCAATTAAATGACACCCATCCAATTATAGCCATACCAGAGCTTATAAGAGTTTTAGTTGATGAAAATGGAATTGAATTTGAAAGGGCTGTAGAAATAACAAAAAATACATTTGCATTTACAAACCACACAGTTTTGCAAGAGGCCCTAGAATCTTGGCCAAAAGATATAATGCTTGAAGTATGTCCAAGATGTTTTGATATAATTAAAAAATTAAATGAAAATTTAGTAAAAGAATTTAAAGAAAAAGGACTTTCAGAAGAAGCTATCGATCCTTATAGAATTATAAGATTTGACCAAGTGAGAATGGCAAATCTTGCAATAGTAATGAGTAAGTCTGTAAATGGAGTTGCAAAACTTCACACACAAATTCTAAAAGATGATACCTTTAAAAATTGGTATAAAATAATGCCAGAAAAATTCAACAATAAAACAAATGGCATTACACCAAGAAGATGGTTAGTATATTCAAATATAAAATTATCAAATTTCATCACAGAAAAATTAGGAAGCGATGATTGGAAATACGATCTTACAAAATTAAAAGTCCTAGAAAAATACCTGGACGATGAAAAAACTCTAGAAGAAATTAATCAAATTAAATTTGAAAATAAAAAAGAGTTGGCAAAATATATTTTGGAAAATGAAGGAATAAGTATAAATCCAAATTCAATTTTTGATATACAAGTAAAAAGAATTCACGAATATAAAAGACAACATTTAAACCTTCTTCACATTATAAATTTATATCATAAATTAAAGAAAAATCCTGATATGGATTTCTATCCAACAACATTTATTCTTGGAGGAAAAGCAGCACCAGGATATTTTAGAGCAAAAGCAATAATAAAACTTGCAAACGAAATTGCAAGAGTTATAAATAACGATGAAGAAGTAAACGACAAAATAAAAGTAGTATTTGTAAATAATTATAGGGTAAGCTACGGCGAAAAACTTTTCCCAGCAGCAGATATTTCAGAGCAAATTTCAACAGCGGGAAAAGAAGCTTCAGGAACAGGCAATATGAAATTTATGCTAAATGGAGCCTTGACACTTGGAACTTATGATGGAGCAAATATAGAAATTTTTGAAAATGCAGGAGTAGAAAATAATTATTTATTTGGAGCAAAAGTTGAAGAATTAAATGAAATTTATGATTCCTATAATCCAAAAGAGTTTTATCACAAAAATGAAGATATCAAAGATGCAGTAGATACACTTTTATCAGGAGAGTTAAACGATAATGACTCATATATGTTCCTAGATATTTACAATTGTCTAATAAATCCACAAGGTGGAGAAAAAGCTGACACATATTTTGTCTTAAAAGATTTTGAAGATTACAAAAAAACACACGAAAAAATAAATAAAGAATATTCAGATAGATTAACATGGGCAAGAAAGAGCCTAAAAAATATTGCAAACGCAGGATATTTTTCATCAGACAGAACAATTCTTGAATATGCAAAAGATATTTGGAAATTATAAAAAATAGAAAGAGAGAAAAATGAGCAAAGATTTAGTAATAGGATTACTAATTCCATTTATAGGCACAAGCCTTGGGTCGGCTATGGTCTATTTAATGAAAAACGAATTATCAAGTAAAATTCAAAAATCCCTATCAGGCTTTGCTGCAGGCGTAATGGTTGCGGCAAGTATTTGGTCGCTTTTAATACCAGCAATGGATATGGTAGATCAAAAGCTAGGAAAAATGGCGTGGATTCCTGCTGTGGTAGGATTTGCTGTTGGAATTATATTTTTATTATTTTTAGATAATGTAGTTCCCCATCAACACGTTGATAGCGATGTGGCAGAAGGACCAAAAAATGATTCGTTAAGAAAAACAACAATGATGGTACTTGCAGTTGTAATTCACAATATTCCAGAAGGAATGGCAGTAGGAGTTACATTTGCAGGAGTTTTGTCAGGGAATACAGATTTGACAATGGCAGGAGCCATGGTGCTTTCACTTGGAATAGCAATTCAAAATTTTCCAGAAGGTGCAATAATTTCTATGCCATTAAAAAGTCAAGGAATAGGAAAAAATAAATCATTTATAATGGGAGTTTTGTCAGGAGCAGTAGAGCCAGTAGCAGCAGTTCTTACAATATTATTATCCCAAATAATGATTCCGATTTTGCCATACCTTTTAAGCTTTGCAGCCGGAGCAATGTTTTATGTAGTAGTAGAAGAATTAATACCAGAAGCAACAGGCGAAGGCGAAGACCACTCAAATTTAGGAGTAATTTGGTTTTCAGTAGGCTTTTCAGTAATGATGATCCTGGATGTCATGCTTGGCTAAAAAATGTGCCGGTGGCACATTTTTTACAAGCATGCCGCGGAGTAAGTACGAAGAATTAAAATCAAGTTTTAAAATAATAAAAAACCAAATTAAGTTTAACGCGACCAAAGAGCGTATGTTAGGCTAGAAATTGTGCCTGTGGCACAATTTCTACTAATGCCCCGCGGAGTAAAACGAAGAATAAAATTTAAATACAAAAAAGATAATAGTTGAAAACAAGATTAAAACTAACACCAAGCTAAAAGCTTGGTATTTTTTTGTGATTTTTTTTCAGTAAATTTAATCAACAAAAAAATTATCAAATTTAAATTTAATAATTTAGTCTTTTCATTTCTACAAATTTTCACAATAAAGTATATAATATAAATAGACTTAGGAGGTAGACATGTCTTACATAGATAATTTTGTAGCGTATTTATCGCTAATTAGGATTACAGATATAATTGATATAACGCTTATTGCTTTTATTGCATATAAATTGTTAAAGCTTCTCAAAAATACTAGAGCTGAACAAGTTATGAAGGGATTTATTTTTGTTTTAATCTTTGCATCAATTGCTGATATTTTTAAATTAAATACTGTTTCATGGCTTATGAATCAATTTTTTACTGTTTCTTTGGTATTTATAATTGTAGTTTTTCAACCAGAATTAAGGTCTGCATTGGAAAGAATTGGTAGGGGACGAAGTTTTTTTGTTAGTGATTCTTACAATAAGAATGAAAGATCTATTGATGAAATTGTTTCTGCTATGAGCTCCTTGTCTAGGCAAAAAATTGGTGCTTTGCTTGTAATTGAAAGAGAAGTTGGACTTAATGATATTATCGAAAGTGGAACCAATCTTTCTGCTGAAATTTCCAGCGAACTTTTGATAAATATTTTTATTCCAAACACACCTCTTCATGATGGAGCGGTTATAATTCGTGATGATTTGATTGAAGCGGCAGCTTGTTATTTGCCATTAACTACAAATAATACTTTGTCAAAAGAACTTGGCACTCGTCACAGAGCAGCTATTGGAATTAGCGAAAAAAGTGATTGCCTTGTCGTTGTTGTTAGCGAGGAAACTGGAACAATTTCTATAGTAAGCAATGGTGTTATAAATAGATATTTTGATGACGAGTCTTTAAAAGATAGGCTTATGAAAGAGCTAAGAGATGATGAGAATAAATTAAATTTTAAAAGGAGGATTGAAAATGAATAATAAAAATGACAGAAAATTGATTGTTTTATCAATTCTTGTCGCTGTCATTATGTGGGCTTTTGTAATGACTTCAACAAATCCTTCTTTATCAAAAACTATAAGAAATGTTCCTTTAACAATTAAAAATCAAGAAGTAATGCAAAAAGATGGATACGCCTTGGTTGGTAAAGATGAGGTGGCAAGTGTAAATGTAAAAGTTGAAGGTTCAAGATCAGATCTTGCATCTTTGTCAGCAGAAGATTTGGTTGCAAGCATAGATTTGGGCGTTCCAACAGAAGGAATAAAAACTTTAAATGTAAATGTTGATGTTCCGTCAGGAATTAGGATCGAAAGTGTCAGTCCGTCAAATATTAATTTGAAAATGGAAAAAATTGTAAAAAAGGATTTGACTGTAGATATAAAAATTTCTGATAGGTTAAAAGAATCAAAAATTATTAATGTAAGCGAGCAATCTACCAAAAAAATTACTGTATCTGGTCTTAGAAATTATGTTGATAAGGTTGATAAAATTGTACTAAATATTAATGAAGAAGAATATCTTGATGGGAAAATTCATGATATTGGAGTAAAACCTGTAGATAAAAATGGAAAAACTGTAGAAAATGTAGATTTGTCACAAAATGATGTGTCAATTTCTTTTGATGTTCTCCAAAGTAAGGAAGTAGGCGTAGAATTAAATTACGATAATCTTCCAAAAAATATGCAAATTGAAGAAAGTAAAATTTCTCCAAGCAAGGTTATAGTAAAGGGAGAAAAAAGTATAGTTGATAAAATAAGTGCAATAAAAACTAGAGAAATCGACCTATCAAATTTGAAAAACGACGAATTTGAGCAAAGAGTAGAGCTTGAAATCCCACAAGCTGTCGAGCTAAATGAGGGAGATTATTTTGTAAATGTCTATGTGAAATTAGGAAAGAAAAATTAATGTCCTATAAATATTTAGTAAAAAGGCTTGAAGATTCTGGTTATGAAACTTATCTTGTAGGCGGAGCACTAAGGGATAAGCTTTTGGGAGAGAAAATCCACGATATTGATTTAACAACAAGAGCTAGACCAGAACAAATAATGAAAATTTTTTCTGATATGAAATTAATAGATATAGGGAAAAAATTTGGAACAATAAAGGTTATTTATAAATCTGAAGAATTTGAAATTACAAGTTTTAGGGCTGAATCTGTATATAAAGACAAAAGGCATCCTGATAAAATTTCCTTTTCAAATACAATTGAAGAAGATTTAAAAAGAAGAGATTTTACCATAAATGCCATGGCAGAAAGAAATGGCAAGATAATAGATTTATTTGATGGGAAAAAAGATTTAAAGGATAAGATAATAAGAGCTGTTGGCAATCCTTACGAAAGAATTGAAGAAGATTATCTAAGAGCTTTAAGAGCAGTAAGATTTGCTACAGTTTTGGATTTTAAAATTGAAGAAAATTTAAAAAATGCAATAAAAAATAAGAAAAATAATATAAAAGAAATATCAAAAGAAAGAATTAGAGATGAAATTGATAAAATTTTATTATCTAAAAATCCATCAAGAGGAATTAGATTATTAGAAAAGCTTGGTCTTTTAGAATATATATTTCCAGAAGTTAAAAAAATGATAGGCTTTAATCAACATTCCTCCCACCATAAATTTGATTTATTTGAACATTCTATGAAAGTATTGGATATGACTCCAGCAAATTTAAAAACAAGAATGGCAGGGCTTTTTCACGATACAGGAAAAATTGATACATTTTTTCTAGATGAAAATGGCGAAGGGAGATTTTTTGGACACCAAGAAATCTCAAAAGAGATAATTAAAAATAGATTAAAGGAATTAAAATATCCCAAAAAATTTATTGAAAACACCTCGCTATTGGTAGAAAGGCACATGGATAATACCAATACATACACAAAAAAATCTGTAAGAAAACTTTTGAGAAAAGTCGGAGATGAAAATATTTACGATTTGTTTGATTTGCAAAAAGCAGATGTTCTTTCGACAGTTCACGATAATACAGAAAATATTTTAAATGCAAAAAAACTCTTAGAAGAAATTTTAAATTCAAATACTCCAAGAAAAAAAGATCAAATTGATTTTTCAGGAAATGATTTAATAGAAATGGGATTTAAAGAGGGAAAAAAGCTTGGAGAGATTTTAAATGAAGTTTATAATTTGGTAATGGATGAAAAATTAGAAAATAAAAAAAGTGAAATTGTTAAATATATAAAAAATAAATACAATAATCTTGATAGAAATTATTAGAAGTAGTATATTAAACTAATGAGTATGTAGTGTTTTAGGAGGCAAAACGATGACAGAATTAAAATCACATGAAAATAATATAGCAAAATTTGACTTAGTAGTAGCTGCTGAAGATTTTGAAAAAGCAGTTAATAATGTTTATAAAAAAAATAAGTCTAGATATAGGGTAGATGGATTTAGAAAAGGAAAAGTTCCAAAAAGAATAATCGAAAAAATGTATGGAGTAGAAGTATTCTACGATGAAGCAATTCAAGAAGTTTTCCCAGAACCTTATAACAAGGCAATTGATGAATTAAATCTTGAAGTAATAGATCAACCATCAGTTGATTTTGACGATATAGAAAAAGGAAAAGACGTTGTATTTAAAGTAGAAGTTGAAACAAAACCACATCCAACACTTGGAGATTATTCTGAACTTGAAGTTACAGAAATTCCAACAGAAGTTACAGATGAAGATGTAGAACACGAACTAAAACATCAACAAGAAGAAAATGCAAGAATTATTCCAATAGAAGACGGCGAAGCTCAAGATGGAGATACAGTAAATATAGATTTTGATGGTTTTCTTGATGGAGAAAGATTTGAAGGTGGAAAAGCTGAAAATCATGATTTAGTTCTTGGATCAAAATCATTTGTTGGCGATTTTGAAAAACAAGTTGAAGGCCACAAAGTTGGAGATAAATTTGACGTTAATGTAACTTTCCCTGAAGATTATCAAGCAAAAGAATTCCAAGGAAAAGACGCAAGATTTGAAGTGGAAATCAATTCAATTTCAAGAAAAGAACTTCCAAAAATTGACGATGAATTTGCAAAAGATATTTCTGAATTTGAAACATTAGAAGAATTAAAAGAAGATACAAAGAAAAATCTTAAAGAAGATAAAGAAAAATTTGTAAAAAGTCAAATTCAAAATGAAGCAATCAAAGCTTTGGTAGAAAAATCTGAAGTAAATGCTCCAGATCCATTAGTAAACCAAGAAATTGATCTTGAAATGCAAAATCTTGACCAAAGATTACGTCAAATGGGAATTTCTTTACAACAATATATTGAAATGACAAAAATGGACATGTCTGCAATTAGAGATCAATATAGAGCTGTTGCAGAAGATAAAGTAAAAGCAAATCTTGTAATGGACGAAGTTGCTTTGAAAGAAAATATTGAAGTAAGTGATGAAGAAATAGAAAATGAAATAAAAGATGCCGCTAAACAATATGGAGTAGACGATTACGAAAAATTCAAAGAAATCTTCGAAAAGAATGTTTCTAGAGATACAGTTATAGAAAATGTTAAAAGAAGAAAAGCTGTAGAACTTCTAGAAAAAAATGTAAAATTAGTTCCAGCTAAAAAAGAAGAAGAAAATAAAGAAGACGAAAAAGAAGATTAGTAATCATAAACTCCAAAAAGATAAGGAGATTTTATGAACGCAAAAAACTTTTTAGTTCCTACAGTTATAGAGCAAACAAATAGGGGCGAGCGTGCTTATGATATTTACTCAAGATTATTAAAAGATAGGATTATTTTTCTAACAGGTCCTGTTGAAGATGGAGTAAGTGATATAATTATTGCTCAACTCTTATTTTTGGAAAGCCAAGATCCAAACAAGGATATTCAATTTTATATAAATTCACCAGGTGGAGTAGTTACAGCAGGACTTGCAATCTATGACACAATGAATTATATAAAACCAGATGTATCTACAATTTGTATAGGTCAAGCTGCATCAATGGGAGCAGTTTTACTTTCATCTGGAGCAAAGGGAAAGAGATTTTCTTTGCCAAATTCAAATATTTTAATCCACCAACCATCAGGTGGAGCTCAAGGTCAAGCAAGCGATATTCAAATCCAAGCTGAACAAATTTTAAAAATGAAAAAAAGATTAAATAAAATTTTGGCAGATAATACTGGTCAAAGTATTGAAAAAATTCAAAAAGATACAGACAGAGATTTTGCTATGGATGCTTATGAAGCAAAAGAATATGGCTTAATAGACAAGGTAATAGAATAAGTATGGGTAAAATGGAATTTGAAGAAAACAGATGTTCCTTTTGTGGGAAAAGCGCTGATGAAGTTGATAGATTAATTGCAGGACCAGATGCTTTTATTTGTAATGAATGTATAGAGCTTTGCTCATCAATTATTCAAAGAGAAGAATTAGTTGAACACAGCCACATGGATATTGATCTTGCTACACCAAGTGAGATAAAAGATTATTTGGATCAATATGTAATCCAACAAGAAATGGCAAAAAAAACTCTATCAGTTTCAGTATATAATCACTACAAAAGAATAAATTCAAATTATGATAGCAAAGATGATGTTGAGCTACAAAAATCAAATATTTTGATGCTAGGACCAACAGGTTCTGGAAAAACTCTTCTTGCTCAAACTCTTGCCAAGAAATTAAATGTTCCATTTGCAATTGCAGATGCAACAAGTTTAACTGAAGCAGGATATGTTGGAGAAGATGTAGAAAATATAATTTTGAAATTAGTTCAAGCTGCTGATTATGATATTGAGCTTGCCCAAACAGGAATAATCTACATTGATGAAATAGATAAAATAACTAGAAAAAGTGAAAATCCTTCAATAACTCGTGATGTTAGTGGAGAAGGAGTTCAACAAGCACTTTTAAAATTAATTGAAGGAACTGTTGCAAATGTTCCTCCACAAGGCGGAAGAAAACACCCAAGCCAAGAATATATCCAAGTTGATACAACAAATATTTTGTTTATTGTTGGTGGAGCCTTTGATGGAATTAAAGATATAATCAAACAAAGAACCAACAAAAAATCAATTGGTTTTGGTTCAGAAGATAGTGAAAATAAAGAAGTTTCTTTGGCAGACGTTACAACTGAAGATCTTTTGAAATTTGGATTAATTCCAGAATTTATTGGAAGAGTTCCTATAGTTGTTTCACTTGAAGATTTGGATGTAAATAGTCTTGTAAAAATTTTACAAGAGCCAAAAAATTCTCTATTAAAACAATATCAAAAATTATTTGAGCTTGATGGAGTAAAATTAACTTTTGAAGATGAAGCAGTCAAAGAAATTGCCGAAAAAGCCTTCAAGCAAGAAACAGGTGCTAGAGGACTTAGAACAATTTTGGAAGATTTGCTTTTGGATGTAATGTTTGAGATTCCTTCAAAAGAAAATATAAAAGAAGTTATTGTATCAAAAGGTGCTATAAAAGATAAGAAAAAATTAATATACAAATAAAAAAGGGAGACATTGGGCTCCCTTTTTACTACAAGGAGATAAAATGAGCTTTATCTATAAAATAGATACAAAAGAATATCCGATGGTCCCAGTGAGGGGCTTGTGGGCTTTTCCTGATACAGTAGTCCACTTTGATTGCCAAAGAGCGGTTTCAAAAAAAGCTGTAGAAGATGCTTTATTAAATGAATCTGAAATTTTTTTGGTAAATCAAAAAGATATTCTAGAAGATAATCCAAAAAAAGAAGATATTTATGATTATGGAACAATTGCAAGCATAAAACAAACTTTTAATTTGCAAAATGGAGAGCTTAGGGTTTTGATTGAAGCAAAATCTGTTGGCGAAGTTTTGAATGTAAAAATTGAAGATGGATTTTTTAAGGCAGAGGTTAAAGAATATATTTTCGATGAAGAAAATTTTGAAAGTAACGAAAATATAGAAGCCTTGAAAAAAATGTTGGTTGAAGATTTTAGATCTTATGTTTCAATGGATAATACTATTCCACCAGAAATTGCTTTTTCTTTGGTAGAAATTGAAAATATTGATAAACTTGCAAATTTGATAACATATTATCTTCCTCTAAGTCCAAAAGAAAATTATTCTATTTTAAAAGAGCTTGATATTGAAGAAAAACTTATTAATCTTCATAGGCTAATTCAAAAAGAAATTGAGCTAAAAGATTTGTCAAAAAAAATAGATTCTAAGGTTCAAGAAAATATTAATAAGGGACAAAAAGAATATTATCTTAGAGAAAAACTTGATGTTGTTAAAAATGAATTAAATGATTTAACAGGAAAAGATTTAAATGAGGCAGATGCCTTTAGGAAAAAAATTAAAAAATTAAAAATCGACAAGGAAGACAAGGAAACTTTATTAAAAAGTATTGATAGACTTGAAATGATTCCTGAAATGAGCCCTGATTATGGAGTTATAACTTCTTATCTTGATTTTGTAATCTCTCTTCCTTGGTCAAAAAAATCAAAAGATAATTTGGATATAATTCATGCAAAAAAAGTTTTGGATGAAGACCATTATGGACTTATGGAAGTCAAGGAAAGAATTCTTGAATCAATTGCTGTTAGAAAGAAAAAAGGAAATAATCAAGCTGCAATAATTTGTCTTGCTGGCCCTCCAGGAGTTGGTAAAACTTCTATTGCAAAATCAATCGCAAGAGCTTTAAATCGCAAATTTATTTCTATGCGTCTTGGTGGAGTAACTGACGAATCAGAAATTAGAGGTCACAGAAGAACTTACGTTGGAGCTATGGCTGGAAGAATTTTATCAAATTTATCAAGAATAAAAGTAAAAAATCCTGTATTTTTGCTAGATGAAATTGATAAGTTAGGTTCAGATTTTAGGGGAGATCCTTCATCAGCCTTACTTGAAGTTTTAGATCCTGAACAAAACGATAAATTTATTGACCGTTATCTTGATATAGGTTTTGATTTATCAGAAGTATTTTTTATAACAACAGCAAACGACATTTCAAATATTCCTCCAGCACTTTTTGATAGGCTTGAAATTATAGAAATTTCTGGCTACACCCAAAGAGAAAAGGAAGAAATTGCCAAAAGATATTTGATTAAAAAAGAAATGGAAAACAACGGACTTTGTAAAGATGATTTGAATATTTCAGATAAGGTTATAGAAAAAATCATAAAATCCTACACAAGAGAAGCAGGAGTAAGGTCACTTGAAAGAAATATTGCAAAAATAGCAAGACGTGCTGTAAAAGAAATTCTTGAAGGCAAAGAGAAAGTCAATGTTTCTATGAGAAATTATGAAAAGTATCTTGGTAAAGAAAGATTTTTTGAAGACCAAAGACTTAAAGAAGATAAAATTGGAATTGCAAATGGGCTTGCTTGGACTCAAGTTGGCGGAACAATTTTAACAATTGAAGTAAATGCCATGGACGGCAAAGGGGCAAATTTATTTACAGGAAGTTTGGGAGATGTTATGAAAGAATCTGCTCAAGCGGCAATTTCATATTTGAGAAAAAATTCAAAAGATTTAGGTATTGATCCAGATTTTTATAAAAATAAAGACATTCACGTTCACGTTCCAGAAGGAGCTACTCCAAAAGATGGCCCATCAGCAGGAATTACCATGACAACTGCAATTGCATCAGCTCTTACAGGAAAAAAAGTAAGATCTGACCTTGCAATGACAGGCGAAGTTACAATCACAGGAGAAGTTTTGCCAATTGGTGGACTTAAAGAAAAGGCTCTTGCAGCTTACGCTTATGATATAAAAAATGTAATTATTCCAAAAGAAAATGAAAAAGATATTGAAGATATTGACAAGGAAGTTAGGGAAAAAATAAACTTTATAAAAGTATCAAAAGTTTCAGAAGTTTTAAAGGAAGCCTTGCTATGAAAATAAAATCAGTAAATTTAGATCAAGTTGCAGGATTTCCCTCCCAATTTCCAAATGATAATTTTGAAGAAATTGCCTTTGCAGGAAGAAGTAATGTAGGAAAATCTTCATTTATAAATTCATTTTTGGACAAAAAAAATCTTGCCAAAACTTCATCAAAACCGGGCAAGACTAAAACCATAAATTTTTATAAAATAAATGATAAATTTAGGCTAGTCGATCTTCCAGGCTACGGCTACGCCAAAGTTTCAAAAAAAGAAAAAGAAAAATGGAATAATTTAATTCACCAATATTTATATGAAAGAGAAAATTTAAAAGAAGTTTTTCTTTTGGTAGATATAAGGCACGCTCCAACAAAACAAGATAAAGAAATGTATGATTGGATAATAGATTCTGGCTTTACAGGATTTGTTATAGCAACAAAATACGATAAAATTCCTAAAACACACTTAAAAAAACACATAAAAGAAATAATGAAAACTTTAAATATTGATGATGAAGGATTGATTTTTGCCTATTCATCAATAACTTCTCATAATAAAAATGTTTTATTAGAACAAGTTGAAGTAATAGTAAATTCATAAATTTAAATTTTAAAATCTCACGCAAGTGGGATTTTTTATTTTGAAATTTTAAAATAAAAAAGATGGCAAAAGCCATCTTAGATTAATCTATAAATTCTATTTCTTTTCCGTCCATGTGAGAAATTCTTGCAAGAGAGTAAACATCTATGCCCATATCATCAAGAAGTTTTCTTCCGTCTTGGTAGGATTTTTCTATAACTATTCCAATACCAGCCACATTTGCACCTGCTTGTTTACAAATTGCAACCATAGCTTTTGCAGCTTGACCATTTGCCAAAAAATCATCTATCAATAAGACATTTTCATTTTCGTGTAAATAATCCTTGCTTACAATAAGTCTTTTCATTTCTTCTTTTGTATAAGAATAGCAAGTTGAAGAAAATGTATTATCATCGGTTGTAAGTGATTTTTGTTTTCTTGCAAAAACTACATCGCAATCAAGGACAAGACCTGTGATAACTGCTGGGGCGATTCCTGATGATTCAACTGTCAAAATTTTATTTATATTTTTGTCTTTAAAATGTTCAGCAAATTCTTCTCCCATTTCCTTTATTAATTTTGGTTTTATTTGATGATTTAGAAAAGAATCGACTTTTAAAATATCTTTGCCAAGAACCTTGCCATGGCTTAATATTACTTCTTCTAATTTTTTCATTATAAACATTTACCTCCGTACTCTTTTTATTATTATAAAGCAAAGTTTAACAAAAAGTCAAAAATCACTTTTATAAAGCAATCTATAGGGTAATATATATTATATGAATAGAAATGAAATAATCAATGACTTAATAGAATTTATTGACCAAAGTCCAATAAATTATTTTGCTGTCAAAAATTCTATTGATCGTTTAGAAAAAAATGGTTTTAAAAAACTAAATGAAAATGAAAAATGGAAACTAGAAAAAGGCGGAAAATATTTTGTAAGCCGTGACGATACAGCTTTAATTGCTTTTAGTGTGGGAGATGATCCAAGAAAGGGGTTTGATATTATTGGTTCTCACACAGATTCTCCAACTTTTAAAATAAAATCAAATCCAGAAATGACTTCAAATGGATTTTTGAAATTTAATGTTGAAGGATATGGTGGAATGATTGTATCTTCTTGGTTTGATAGGGACTTGTCCCTTGCGGGAAAAGTTGTTTATGAAGAAAATGGAGAATTTAAAACGAAGCTTTTAAAAATTGACAAAGATCTTTTGACAATAGCAAATTGTGCTATCCATATAAATAGAGAATTAAATTCAGGTTACAAATATAATATGCAGGATGAACTTTCTCCAATTATAAAAACAATCAAAGATGATTTTAAAAAAGAAGGATTTTTGCAAAAATTATTGGCAAAAGAAATTGGAGTAGATGAAGAAAAAATAATAGATTTTGATTTGGCACTTTATGATAGGCAAAAAGGATCTATTATGGGAAGTGATGATGAATTTATTCATATTGGAAGACTTGATAATCTTGCAAGTGTTCACCAATCACTAGCAGCTTTAATTAATAGTGAAAATAAAAAATTTAATATGTGCGTATTAAATGACAATGAAGAAATTGGATCAGGGACAAGGACAGGAGCATCTTCTCCATTTTTGGATGAAATTATGGAAAGAATCGTAATGAATTTGGGTTATGATAGGGAAGATTATTTTATTGCCCTTGCAAATTCATATTTAATTTCAGCGGACCTTTCTCATTCGATTCATCCAAATTATAGTAATTTATATGACGAAACTAATAATACAAGAATAAATATGGGTATAGGAATAAAGGTAGCTTCTAATGGTGCTTATACAACAAATGTAGAAACTAGGGCGAGATTTTTAAAACATGCAAAAAATGTTGGGGCAAAGGTTCAAACTTTTCACAACAGATCTGACAAGGTCGGTGGCTCTACAATTGGTCCAATTGTTTCTGCGAAATCCGGAATAAAATCAATTGATGTCGGCACACCAATTCTTGCTATGCACTCAATAAGAGAGCTTGGTGGAGTAGATGATCACATAGAAGCTATAAAAATATTTGAAGATTTTTACAATAAAAAATATTAGGAGGATATTATGGCAGTTATAGAATTAACAGTAGTACCAATAGGAACAAAAGAAACTTCAGTTTCAAAATATGTAGCAGGATGCGAAAAAGTTTTGAAAGAATACGAAGATTTGGAAGTAAGATTAAATCCAATGGGAACAGTAATTCATGGAGATATAGATAAAGCTTTTGAAGCAATCAGAGCTTGTCAAGAATCAGTTTTTAAAAATGGAGCAGATAGGGTTTACTCAGTAATAAAAATAGACGACAGACGCGACAAAAAAGCAAGTCTTGACCAAAAAATAAAATCAGTTGAAGATAAGATGTAAAATATTTTATCTTAATTTAAAAATTCCCCAAAATTAATGGGGAATTTTTGTTTGCTTATTTACGAAAATAATGGAAGTAAATATCTTAGTAAAAATACTAAGGCAAGCACATAAACTAATGGGGAAACTTCTTTTCCTTTTCCTGTAAGTAATTTTACGCTTGCGTATGAAATCATTCCAAAGGCGATTCCTTCTGCTATTGAATAAGCAAATGGCATCATTATTATTGTCATAAAGGCTGGGAATGATTCTGTGAAATCTCCAAAATTTATATCAACAATTGAATCTATCATAAATAATCCTACCATTACAAGAGCAGCTGCTGTTGCTTGAGCTGGAATTATTGTGATTAATGGATAGAAAAATATTGATAGGAAAAAACAAAATCCTGTTGACAAGGCAGTTAGTCCTGTTCTTCCACCTTCTGCAACTCCTGTTGCACTTTCTACAAATGTTGTTACAGTTGATGTTCCCAAAAGTGCTCCAAGAGTTGTACCAATACTATCTGCAAAAAGTGCACGTCCAGCATTAGGCAACTGTCCATTTTCATCTAACATTTTTGCTTTTGTTGCAACTCCTGTAAGTGTTCCTATTGTATCAAATAAATCTACAAATAAAAATGCGAATACAACAGAAAACATTTCTAGTGAAAATATTGATGAAAAATCTAATTTGAAAGCAATTGGACTAAGTGATGGTGGCAATTGAATAATTCCGCCTTCTGGGAGCTTGCTTACTCCTGTAAATATGGCAATAATTGTAGAAATTACGATTCCTATTAACAAGGCTCCTTTTGTTTTTCTTGCTGTTAAAACTGCCATAATCAAAAGTCCCATAAAAAATATAAAACTTTCTTTACTAACTAAATTTCCAAGTCCAAGTCCAACATCATTTTTTACAATTACAGTAGAATTTAATAAACCAATTAGAGCAATAAATAATCCTATTCCTACTGATACTGCAGTTTTCAAACTTCTTGGAATGGCATTAAAAATTGCTTCACGTACATTAAAAAATGTTAAAAATACAAAGATAATTCCTTCAATAAAAACAGCTGCTAGAGCAAATTCCCAACTTTTTCCCATAGTCATTACAACTGTGTAGGTAAAAAATGCGTTTAATCCCATTCCAGGTGCAAGGGCAAATGGAAGATTTGCATAAAGTGCCATAATTAAAATTGCAATTATTGATGCAATTATTGTTGCAGTAAATACTGCGCCCTTATCCATTCCGGCATCTCCCAAAATTTGTGGATTTACTGCCAAAATATATGACATAGTCATAAATGTTGTAATTCCCGCCATAATTTCAGTTTTTACATTTGTTTTTTTCTCTTTTAATCTGAAAATTTTTTCGGCAAGTGATTCGTTCGAATTTTTTTCCATAATTCCTCCTTTTTTTTTCGAGCATATTATATCATAATTACTTTAATTAATCACTTTATTTTTTTATAAATTTCTCATATAATGTATTCAAGGAGGAAGTTTTGACGACAAAAAATATAATTGAGTTATTTGTAATGATTTTGGGGATTTTGCTTTCTGCATTTTTTTCATCTTCAGAAACTGCTATTACTTCTGTAAACAAATTTAAATTAAGGCAACTTGAAGAAAAAAATGTAAAAAACGCATCATTGCTTAGAAAACTCGTTGATGATAGCCAAAACACAATTACAACAATTCTTGTTGGAAATAATATTGTAAATATTGTTACTACTACCATAGCTGCATTATTTTTTACTGATATTTTTGGAGCTGCTGGTGCTTTTATTTCTACAGTTGTTGTAACTATAACAGTTTTAATTTTTGGAGAAATTACTCCAAAGCTTGCAGCTCAAATTAATAGCGAAAAAATAGCTCTTAGATTTTCAAAAGCTATTTATATTGTTTCTATAATTTTAAAGCCTACGGTATTTTTATTGGGATTATTTACAAAATATCTTACAAAAAAATTATCTGATGGGGCTGATAATTCTGATAAGGTTACAGAAGAAGATTTGAAAACTATTGTAGATGTTGGGGAAGAGCAAGGTGTTATTAATAATGAAGAAAGCGAAATTATAAATAATGTTTTTGATTTTGCTGGCTCTTTTGCATCTGATATTATGACTCCAAGAACTAATATGGAGGCAATAGCTATTGATGCGACTAAGGAAGAATTGGATAAATTTTTAATTGAATCTAAGCATTCAAGAATTCCTGTTTATGGCGAAAGTATTGATAATATTGTGGGCGTTTTGCACATGAAAGATATTGTTACTTTTGTTGCTGAGGGCAGAGAGCCAAGGCTTAAAGATATGCTAAGGCAAACTTACTATGCTTATGAAAATATGAATATAATTGATCTTTTTAAATCAATGAAAAAAATGAATGTGTCCCTTGCCATTGTTGTTGATGAATACGGCGGAACGGAAGGGCTTGTTTCGATTGAAGATATAATTGAGGAGCTTGTTGGAGATATTTACGATGAATATGATCCTGATGATGAAAAAGTCTACAAGGTTTCTGATAATGAATTTATAGTTGATGCAAGTATGCACATAAATGATTTTAATGATTATTTTAATAGAGATATTAAAGAAGTTAAAAATGATTCGGTTGGAGGTTTGGTAATTGATTACCTTAACCGACTTCCTAAAACTGGAGATATTGTAAAGGTTGATGATGTTACTTTGATTTGTGAGAAGGTTGAACGTTACAAGATAAATTTACTTAGAGTTAAATTTGATAGCGAAAGTTAGAGGTACTATGAAACAAACAGTTTATATTACAGGCCACAAAAATCCGGATACTGATTCTATTTGCTCAGCCCTTGCTTATGCAAATCTAAAAAATAGGTTGGGAGATAGCGAGGCAATTCCGATTAGACTTGGTCATGTAAATCAAGAAACTCAATTTGTTCTTGATTATTTTGGAGTTAAGGCTCCTCTTCACAAGGATTCTATGAAACTTCAAATAAAAGATATTGACTATGACAATTCTTATAATGTTGATGAATCTCTTCCAATTAGAAATGCTTGGTCAATAATTCAAGAAAATAAATTGAATTCTCTTTTTGTAGTAGATGATAAGGAAAGATTAATTGGAGTTGCATCCCTTTCAAATTTGACCCATTCTTATATGGAAGTTTGGGATGATAGAATTATTGGAAGAACTCACACGCCAATAGAAAATATAGTGGATATTTTATCTGCAAAGCTTATGGTAAATCCAAAAAATCCTAGAGATTTTACAGGTAAAATGATGGTTTATGCCATGAATGAAAAAGATTCACCAGAAACTTCTTTGGTTGGAGATGGAGATTTGGTTATAACAGGAAATAGGCTTGAAGCTCAAGAGTATTTGATAAATAAAAATATTTCTTTAATTATTTTAACCAATGGCTCTGATATGAAAGAGGAGCTAAAAAAAGAGGCTGAAAAAAATAATATTACAATTATTTCAACAGAATATGATACCTTTATGACAGCAAGACTTTTGCCAATGGCAGTTCCGATTGCAAATGTTATGAGCACAGAAAATTTAGTTTATTTTTCTCCAGAAGATACAGTTGATACAGTTCGTGAAGTTATGGGAAAAACTAGATTTAGATCTTATCCAATTGTTGATGCAAGAGGAAGAGTTCTTGGGGCAATTTCAAGATACCATTTGATTTCTGATGAGAAGAAAAAATTAATTTTGGTTGACCACAACGAAAGAAACCAATCAGTTGATGATATTGATTATGCAGAAATAATTGAAATAATTGACCACCACAGAGTAGCTAATGTTGTAACAAATCAACCCTTATTTTTTAGGGCAGAGCCTGTGGGTTCAACTGCAACCATAGTTGCAAAAATGTTTTTTGAATCAGGAATAAGACCTACAAAAGAAATTGCAGGAATTCTTTCAGCAGCAATAATTTCCGATACTCTATTATTTAGATCTCCAACAACAACAGAAACTGACAAAAGAGTTTTAAATAGACTTACAAAAATTGCAGATATTAATCCAGAAGATTTTGCTATGAAGATGTTTAAGGCTGGAACAAGTCTTAAAAATAAATCGCCAGAAGATTTAATTGATGGAGATGTAAAAGCATTTACAATTGGAGATGACAAAATTAGAGTTGGACAAGTTATGACAATGAATCCAGAAGAGTTAAATCCTATAAAAGATAAATTAATTGCTCTTATGAAAGATAGATTAAATGCTAAGGGAGAAAACACCTTTGTCCTTGTCCTTACAGATATTTTCAATAAAAAATCTGAATTATTAGTCGTGGGAAACTATCTTGATGATATAGAAAAAGTTTTTGGAAATAAGGTAAACAATGGAACAATTTCAGCTCCTGGTGTTTTATCTAGAAAAAAACAAGTTATACCAAAAATAACTGAAGCTATTATGAATTCCCACAATAATTAAACTTTACTGAAAAAAATTTCTATGCTATAATATAGAAAATTTAGAAAACAGGAGAAAATAATGAAAAACTTAAATTTTGCACAAACTAGCTTTTACTTTTTTAACTTTACTTTTGACAAAAGTAAGGCTATTTATCATGTGCAAAATTTTAAAACATTTTAAGTTTTTTTGAATTTTAGCTTCTTGGTAATAGCCAGGAAGCTTTTTTATTTTGAAATAATAAATTAGCTTAAAAAATTACATAAAAAATTTTTCTTATATGAAAATATTAAAAGAAAAAAGAGATTTTATTAGGAGAAGAAAATGATTATTAAATTAAAAAATGGTGCAAATGAAAAAGAAGTACAAGATCTTATAAAAGAAATTGAAGATATGGGGCTTAAAGTAAGTAAGGCAGTTGGTTTTAAAACGACTATCTTGGGGCTTTTGGGAGATACTTCCAAGGTTTCAAAAGATGATATGAAATCAAAAAGTGTTGTTGATGATGTAATAAGAATCCAAGAGCCTTATAAAAAAGCAAACAGAAAATTTCACCCAGAAGATACAATAATTACTCTCGAAAATGGAACAAAAATCGGTGGTGGCTCTTTTGTTTATATGGCAGGACCATGTTCAGTCGAAAGCGAAGAACAAATTGTATCAATTGCAAAAAAAATCAAAAAATCTGGCGCAACAATTTTAAGAGGAGGAGCTTTTAAGCCAAGAACAAGTCCATATTCTTTTCAAGGTTATGGCAAAAAAGCTATTGATTATCTTTTAAAAGCAAAAGAAGAAACAGGCCTTGCCCTCGTTTCAGAAATTATGGAAATTAACCAATTAAAATATTTTGATAATGTAGATATTCTTCAAGTTGGAGCAAGAAATATGCAAAATTTTGATTTATTAAAAGCGCTTGGAGAAGTTGATAAACCAATTTTATTAAAAAGAGGTTTAGCAGCAACTTATGAAGAATTATTGATGGCAGCAGAATATATTATGAGCAGGGGAAATACAAAAGTTATTCTTTGTGAAAGAGGAATTAGGACTTTTGAAACAGCAACAAGAAATACTTTGGACGTCACAGCTGTTCCATTTTTGCATGAAAAAACTCATCTTCCAATAATAATCGATCCATCTCATGCGGCGGGAATTGCAAGATATGTAAAAGATTTATCTCTTAGTGCAACGGCAGTTGGGGCGGATGGACTTATGATAGAAGTTCACGAAAACCCTGCAAAAGCATTTTCTGATGGAGCTCAATGCGTAGTTCCAGATGATTTTGACAAAATAGTAAAGGCTACAAAAAAAATCCATGATTTAAGAAAGGAAATTTAAAATGAGTCAAAGCTTTGGCAAAAATTTAAAAATAACCATATTTGGCTCAAGCCACCAAGAATATATGGGCGTAGTTATGGATAATATGGAAATTGGTTTTGAAATTGACATGGAAAAACTAGATCAATTTATGCAAAGAAGAGCTCCAGGAAAATCAAAATTTACAACAAAAAGAAAAGAAAGTGACAAGATAGATTTTATTTCTGGAGTAAGGGATAATAAAATAATTTCAAAAACCATAACAGCAATAATAAAAAATGAGAATTACAAATCCAAAGATTATGAAAATTTAAATGATATTCCAAGGCCATCTCATGCTGATTATACAAGTTTTATAAAATATGGAAATGATATGGATATGAATGGGGGAGGACCTTTTTCTGGAAGATTAACTGCGCCATTTTGTCTTGCAGGAGGAATTGCCAAGCAAATTTTAGAAGAAAAAGATATAAAAATTTCATCAAGGATTAAAAATATTGGAGGAATTGAAGATGAAAATATTGATTTGGCAAATCCTCCTATGGATGAATTGGAAAAAATTTCTCAAAAAGAAATCCCTGTTTTGGACGAAAAAAAAGAAAAAGAAATTAGAAATCTTTTAGAAGAAGTAAAAAAAGATGGAGATTCTATTGGGGGAATTTGCCAAGTTTTTGGGGAAAATATTCCAAAAGGACTTGGAGATCCTCTCTTTGATTCTTTTGAGGCAAAAATTTCCTATCTTTCTTATGGGATTCCTGCTCTTAGGGCAGTTTCTTTTGGTTCGGGACTTGATGCAATGAAAATGAAAGGTTCTCAGCACAACGACCAATTTGAAATTAAAAATGGACAGGTAAAAACTATAACAAATAATTCTGGTGGAGTTGTTGGAGGAATTACAAATGGTATGCCTGTAGTTTTTGATTTAATTTTCAAACCAACTCCGTCAATTTCTATTTGCCAAAAATCATTTTCTATAAAAGAAAAAAAAGAAAAAATATTGCAAATTAAAGGACGACACGATCCATGCCTTGCCCTTAGAACTCCTCCTATTGGAGAATCTATTTTGGCTTTAACCTTATTGGACTTGTTAAATGAATGAAAAAATTATTAAAAATTTAGAAAAAGAAAATTATAAAAAAGAAGATTTGGAAAATCTTGATAAATTTGTAAAAGAAAAATATAAAGATTATATGATGAGCCTTTGTGATGGAAAATTTTCTAAATATTTACAAGATAAATTTATAAGAGAAATTTTTCCTAAAGAAGGAAAAATTGGTGTAGGATGGGCAAAAGGCTCTTATGCCGATCAAGTTTCCCTTATTATTTTTCCCAAAGGTAAAATAAATTATTACAAAAAATTTGACCAAATTCTTGATGCAATAGATGAAAATATATGTGATTTTGGAATTTTGCCTTTAGAAAATTCATCTTTTGGCTCTGTAAAAGAAGTTTATAATCTAATGCTTGAAAGAAATTTTTTTATAATTGGAAATTATAAGCTAGATATAAATCATTATTTGTTGGGAAATTTAGATGCAAAACTTTCTGATATAAAAACAGTTTATTCTCATCCGCAAGCTCTTGGCCAATGTGGAAAATATATAAATAAACACGGTTTTATTCAAAAAGAATATTATAATACGGCACTTGCGAGCAAATATATAAAAGAGAAAAATGATAAAAAACTTGGAGCTATTGGCTCAAAATTTTGTGCTAAGGTTTATAAATTAAAAATAATTGACGAAAATATTCAAAATGAATCAAATAATTATACGAGATTTATTATAGTGTCTAAAAATTTAAAAATTTATGAAAAGGCAAATAAAATTTCTGTAAGGCTAAAAGCTTTTGATAAGCCGGGTTCTCTTATTAATATTGTAGAAAAATTTAAAATTTTGGGTGTAAATATGACTAAGCTTGAATCTTCTCCAATTCCTGGTTCTGATTTTGAATTTGTATTTTATTTTGACTTTGAAGGCTCTATTAAAGAGAAAAGAATTAGGAGTCTTTTGGATTTTTTATATGAAAATACTAGAGATTTTGAATTTATGGGAGCTTATATTGACTTTAACAAAGCATTTGACAAAAATATAAATTCAATATATAATCAAAATAACTTATAAGTTAAAATAATAAAACTTTGATCAGAAGTAAGTAAGTTTTATAAATCTTTTATAGAGAGCTTGTGTGTGGTGGAAACAAGCAAAGAAGTAAAACTGAATGGATCTGAGAGTGCTAAGGTGAAAAAAGTACCCGAGGCCGTCTTCCCACGTTATAGGGATATGATATGAAATTATTTTAAATTAGTATCAGAATAAAGATATGTAAGATTTATTAATTTATTGAAATTTATTTTACATAAAAAGGATGGCACCGCGAATTCAACCATTTGCTCCTTTGGAGCAAGTGGTTTTTTTATTGGAAAATTTTAAAAAATTTAAAGGAGAAAATTATGAAAACAAAAACTATAACTCAAGCGTCAATTTTACTTGCAATAGGAACAATACTTCATTTAATACCAGGCTTTGTGGGCATGGTAAAACCTGATTTTATGTTGGTGTGTGTCTTTACAATTATTATTTTAAATAAGGATTTAAAAATGTCACTTGCAGTAGGTCTTGCTGGTGGAATTTTGGCAGGAATTACAACAAGTGCGCCAGGTGGTTTTGTGCCAAATATTATAGATAAAATTATTTCATCCTTATTTGTATATTTTGCTGTAAAATTTTTAGAAAAAATAAAAATGGAAAATATTTTTTCGATTGGGAGCCTATATTTTCTTGGAACAGCAGTATCTGGACTTGTATTTTTATTTTTGATGAATATAACAGGAGCTTTGCCAGAAGGATTTGGTATAAAATTAATGTTTGTAAGCCTAGTTCTTCCAACAGCTGGTATAAATATTTTTGTAGGCTTATTTTTTGATAAAGTTATGAGCACGTATAATAAAAATTTTGCAAGAAGTCTAGCGCAAATTTGATTTAGAGCGTAGACAATTTAAATTAAGGAAAAATTTTTGATTTTTTATAGGATAAAAATTTTTTTAATGGAAAAAATATAAATTATTATTTTATTTTTTTAAAAAACCTTTATAATAATAAGAATAAACTTATATTAATTAGAAAGAGGTTAGTCCGTTTTGGAAATTATAAAATTAAATGCTAAGTTGGGCGATTTTTTGTGGGGTTATCCTATGATTATCGTCTTGATTTTTGGAGGAATAGTTTTAAATTATAGGTCAAATTTTTGGGTTTTTAAAAATTTTTCTTATATTTTTAAAAATACTTTTGGAAGACTTGTTAAGGATTCGAAATCTGATGAAAATTCTATTTCTCCTTTTGAGGCGGTTTCGACAGCTCTTGCTGGAACAATTGGAGCTGGGAATATTGTAGGAGTTGCAACAGCAATTGGATTTGGTGGCGCTGGGGCGATTTTTTGGATGTGGATTGCAAGTTTTATTTGTATGACAACAAAAATGGTTGAAGTTACTATGGCTGTTGCTACAAGAGTTTCAGATGATGATGGAAAATATATTGGCGGACCAATGTATTATATCGAAAAGGGAACTGGGTCAAAATTTTTGGCGAAAATTTTTTCGTTTTTTGCTTTTATTGCGATTATTGGAACAGGAGCTTTGGTTCAATCAAATTCTATTTCTGAATCTTTAAATGCTATGACAGGTTTAAATTTGCACCTTGGTGGAATTTTGATTGTTATTTTTATGCTTTTGGTTCTTGTTGGTGGGATAAAAAGAATTGGAGCTTTTGCATCAAAAATTGTGCCTATAATGTCAGTTTTTTATATTGTAGCTTGTATTTTGATTCTTATTTTGCAAATTGAAAATTTAATTCCAGCTTTTAAAGAAATTATTATTGGAGCTTTTAATCCAAAAGCTTTTGCAGGAGGAGCAACAGGCTCTGGGATTTTAATTTCTATTAGGTGGGGGCTTGCTAGAGGGATTTTTTCAAATGAAGCAGGTCTTGGCACAGCACCCATGGCTCATGCAACAAGTCATACCGACCATCCAATTAGACAAGGAATGTGGGGAGCGATTGAAGTTTTTATCTCTTCAATGATAATTTGTACCATGACTGCCCTTGTAATTATTACAAGTGGAATTTATAAAACACAAGGCCTTGAAGGTGCTGCCCTTACGGCTGAATCATTTTCAAAGTCAATTTTTTGGGGAAAATATTTGGTTTCTTTGGCTTTAGTGTTATTTGCTTTTACAACGGCAGTTTCTTGGTGCTATTATGGGCAAAGATGTGTAAAATATTTGACAGGCTCAAGTAAACTTTCTGATTTTTTCAAATATATTTATATTATTTTTTGCTATCTAGGCTCAATCGGCGGGTTGAAATTTGCTTGGTCGGTTGCTGATACAGCAAATGCATTGATGGTTATTCCAAATATTTTGGCACTGATTATAATGAGCAAAACTTATAGGAAAATTTTAAATGATTTTGATAAGTACAAAGATTCAGAAAAAAAAGGAAATTATTTTTGGACTTATGATAATAAGTGGGAAAAATATTTTGAAAAAAATTAAAAAACAAAAAAGACTTTTGCAAAAAAATATGCAAAAGTCTTTTTTTTTATTTATTTAATTTTTCAAGCAAGAAATCTGGATCAATTCCGTGAACCATACAAGCTTCATCTAAGGTTTCGTACAAAGATGAAGGACAAGCAATACAACCCATTCCTATTGAAAGGAAAGTGTTAATTGATTCTGGTTTTGCTTGGATTATATCACCGATTAACATATCGTGTGTGATTTCCACCTTCTCTTTTTTTCTATCTTCTAAAGCCATAAAAACCCTCCTTTATGTCTAAAATTTATTTTACTATAAGAGAAATTAAAAATCAAAGTAAAATACTAGGAATTGGGGTACAATTATTTTGGTGATGTTATGAATGAGAAAAATTTAAAAAATATTATGGAATTAAGGAAAAAACTCCAAGATCTAGATGAGAATTTGGAAAAAATAAAAAAGAAAAATTCATTTTTTTCATTTTTTCTTAAATCTTTATTTTTTTCTTTGATTTTTTTATTAATTATATCTTTGGCTAAGACAAAAACGCCTACAAAAATTATAGTTTTTGTTGGAGCTTTTATTATTTCAAATTTTGTTCAGTCGATTTTAATTTCAAAAAAACAAAATGAGGAAATTGAAAAAATAAAAAGGGAAAAAATTAAAATTCAAGCTGAAATATTCAGCCTTGCCAAAGATTTAGAAAATTGAAAAAAATTTTAGAGTAAGTATAATATTAGCAGTCGGCAATGTGAAGTGCTAAGGAGGATTTATGAAAAAAGAATTTAAAGCAGAAGCCAAAAAAGTTATGGATTTGATGATAAATTCAATCTATACAAACAAAGATATTTTTCTTAGGGAATTAATATCAAATGGCTCAGATGCTATTGATAAATTATATTATAAAGATTTAAAATCAGATAAAAACGTAGACAAAAAAGATTATTATATCGAAATAATTCCAAACAAGGAAGAAAGATCTTTAACAATAAGGGATACTGGAATTGGAATGGATGAAAAAGATTTGGAAGAAAATCTTGGAACAATTGCAAAATCTGGTACAGAAATTTTCAAAAAAGAAATTGAAAGCGAAGATTTAAATAATTTAATTGGACAATTTGGAGTTGGATTTTATTCAGCCTTTATGGTAAGCAAAAAAATAATCGTAAATACCAAAAAAGATGACCAAGCTTATAAATGGATAAGTGAAAATGCCGAAAGCTATGAAATTGAAAAATCCGACAAAAAAGAAAATGGAACAGATATTACCTTATTTTTAAAAGAAAATACGGAAGACGAAAACTATGATATTTATCTTGACCAATATAAAATCAAAGAACTTGTAAGAAAATATTCAAACTACATCAGATACCCAATCAAAATGGAAGTTACAAAGTCAAGAAAAACTAAAGATTCTACTGATGAAAATCCAGAATATGAGGATTACAAGGAAGTAGAAGTTTTAAATTCTGAAATTCCAATTTGGAAAAAATCTAAAAAAGATTTGACTGATGAAGATTATATAAATTTCTACAAGGACCAAGGCTTTGGCTTTGATGATCCTTTATCATGGATTCATTTAAACATAGAAGGAACTGTTGAATTTAGGGCGATAATTTATATTCCAAGAAAAGCACCTTTTGATTTTTATTCAAAAGATTATCAAAAAGGTCTACAACTTTATTCATCAGGAGTAAAAATAAAAGATAGGCATGAAGATTTACTTGAAGATGAATTTTCTTTTGCCAAGGGAGTTGTTGAAAGTGACGATATTTCCCTAAATATTTCAAGAGAAACCCTTCAAGAAACAAGAGAATTAAGATTTATTGCTAAACAAATAAATAATAAAATCAGATCTCACTTAATGGATTTGATGAAAGACGATAGGGAAAAATACCAAATATTTTTCAAAGAATTTGGCAATAATTTGAAAGTTGCAATTTATGAATCTTTTGGAGGAAAAAAAGATAGGCTAGAAGATTTATTATTGTTTAATTCCTATAGGAAAGATAAGATGATTTCATTAAATGAATACAAGGAAGATTTGAAATCAACAGATGAAAATATCCTTTATACAGTTGGAGAAAATTTAGAAAAAATCAAAAATTCTCCATCCTTAAAATCAGTAGACAAGGACAAGGATGTTCTTTTACTTGATGAAAAATTGGATGAATTTTTAATAAAAATGCTAAATGCTTACAAGGAAATTCCTTTTAAATCAATAAACCAAGTTGATGAAGATGAAGAAGAAAACGAGGAAAACAAGGACTTGATTGAAAAAATAAAAGAAATTTTACCAGAAGAAGTAGTAGATGTAAAAATTTCAGATAATTTATCAGAAGATGTAATTTCAATGATAAAACAAAGGGGAGATGTTTCAATTGAGATGGAAAAAACTTTAAAATCTCAAGTAAATGCCCCAGATATAAAGGCGGAGAAAGTTTTAGAAATTAATAAAAATTCCAAGGCCTATAAACTATTAGAAAAAGATTTGAAAGAAAATTCTGACGAATTTAAAATGATAGTAAATATTTTATTTGATCAAGCAAAACTTATAGAAGGACTTGAAATTGATAATCCTCTTGAGTATGCAAAAAATATATGGAAATTAATTTAGGAGAAAAAAATGACAGAGTACAAAAGAAAAAATGTCTGGGAAAATTTATCCCAAGACCAAGAAAAAGAATTAGAAAGTCTTTCAAAAGATTATATGGATTTTTTGGACAAGGGAAAAACTGAAAGACTTGCTGCAAAAGAAATTATAAATTTAGCAAAAAAAGCAGGTTATGTTGACCTTGAAGAAAAAATAAAAACTGGAAAAATAAATTCTGGAGATAAAATCTATGCAGTAAATAAAAATAAAGCTGTAGCTATGTTTCACATAGGAAGTGAAGATTTATCAGAAGGACTTGCTATAGTTGGAGGTCATATTGATTCACCAAGACTTGATTTAAAACCAGTTCCACTTACAGAAGAAAACGGCCTTGCTTATTTAAAAACTCATTATTATGGGGGAGTAAAAAAATATAATTGGACAAATATGCCCCTTGCCCTTCACGGAGTAGTTTTTACAAAAAATGGAGAAAAAGTAGATATTTCAATTGGGGATAAAGAAGATGAGCCAGTATTTTTCATCTCAGAGCTTTTAATACATTTATCAAGACAATTGATGGAAAAATCTGCAAAAGAAGTTATAACAGGCGAGCAATTGTCAATTATAGTTGGCAATAGACCACTATTAGATGAAAAAGAAAATCCAGTAAAGAAAAATATTTTGAAAATTTTAAATGAAAAATATGGAATTGAAGAAGAAGATTTTATAACAGCAGAACTTGAAGTAGTTCCTGCAGGAAAAGCAAGAGAAGTTGGCTTTGATAAATCAATGATAGCAGCCCACGGCCATGATGACAGAGTTTGCTCATACGCAGCTTTGAGAGCTTTGCTTGATATAAAAGAAAGTAAAAAAACTTTGGTAGGACTTTTTGTTGACAAGGAAGAGATTGGTTCAGTTGGAGCAACAGGAATGACCTCACAATTTTTTGAAAATACTCTTTTAGAAATAATGAATTTAAAAGAAGAATTTAATTTGATTAAATTTAAAAGGGCATTGAGAAATTCAAAAGTTTTATCAGCTGATGTAACTTTGGCAGAAGATCCAAACTTTAAAGATGCAACAGAAAGCCAAAACGCAGCTCAAATTTCTCACGGAGTTGCTCTTACAAAATATACAGGTTCCGGCGGAAAAGGCGGATCAAATGATGCGGATGCAGAATATTTATCACAAGTAAGACTTGCCTTTAATAAAGATGGAGTAATTTTTCAAACAGGAGAGCTTGGAAAAGTTGATCAAGGTGGCGGAGGAACAATCGCCTATATTCTTGCAGAATATGGAATGGATGTAGTTGATTGTGGAACACCAGTAATTTCTATGCACGCACCAATAGAATTAATTTCGAAAGCAGACTTCTACTCAACCTTTACAGCTTACAGAGCCTTTTATAAAAATATTTGACAAGATTTTTAATCTGGCGTATAATATTACGCTAATTTGACTTATCCACAATTTTGTTGTATAATATATACAAATGCATGGAAGGTGGATATATGGAATTTAAATCAGTTAGTGAAATAAGGTCAGAAGTTAAAAAAAACGTAGGAAAAGAAGTTACTTTAAAAGCTGATAAGGGTAGAAAAAGAATTGTTACCAAAAGCGGTATAATTTTAGACGCTTTCCCAAGTGTATTTACAATAAAAGTAAATAATGATTTTGATGCAGAAAGAACTGTATCATACAGCTACTCAGATGTTTTAACATCTACAGTAAGATTACAAATAAACAATTAATTATAGATTAATTCAAAAAAATCATCCTTAAAGGTGATTTAACAAAAAGATAGATGAAACAAATATTTCATCTATCTTTTTTTGAAATTTTTTAGATCATAATCGTTAGTTAGGATAAAATTTATATATTGTAAAAATATTTGAACCATTGTTGATTATGTTGATAAAAAAAGATTAAAACAAAATAAATTATAAAAATTTTAATAACAGCTTAATATTTGATGTTTTGCAATATTTTTATAGTAAATTATTTATAAATATATTTTATTAGATAAAACAAATGAAAAGAGTAAGATACATTTATGAAAATATTTTTATTATTTAGGAGATATTATGAATAAAGAAGTAAATTCTTATACATTTAATGAAATTAGCGAAGAGGAATATGATTATAAAATTAAATTATATCCCACCTATGAGTTTGAGGCTAGTTCTTATTTTAAAATTTATGAACAAAATCAAAAAGATAGGAAGATATTTGGATATTTTGAATTTTCTATGGGAGGGGAGTACCGTTCTATACTATGTTTAAGAGAATATAGAGCAAAGAAAATGAATTTTTTGTGGGCAAGATCTGCTCCTGTATGGAATAAAAAACCAAGTAGAGATGTAGAGGAGATATTTATAAAACAACTTGAAAAGTTTGTTAGAAATAAGAGTAATTATTTTGATTATATTAGACTTAGAATTTATCATGATTATGACTTCGCTAAAAAGGAAAATGTAGTTTTATCCTATGATAAAACAGTCGTAATCAAGTTAGGTGAAAATTTAGATGATACTTACTCAAAAATATATAAAAGAGGTAGGAGAGATTTAAGAAAGGCCATTAGGGAAGCTAAATTTAGAGTAAATGATGAAAGTAATATTAGTAGAAAAGATTTTTCTGATGTCTATAAGATAATGGAAGACACTAAAAAAAGACATGATGGCTTTGATATTTTGAGTGAAGAAAATTATTGGAAATTTTTTAATAGTCTAAATGATAAAAAATCTAGTGGATATTCAAAGCTTTTTACTGTAAGGGATGAAAATAATGATGTACTATCCTGGGCGATAGTAATTGTATATGATGATTTTGCTACATATTATTTTGCAGCATCTAATAAAAAAGGTCAACAAAATTTTGGGCCAGATTTAATAATTGCTCATATATTAGACTACCTTCAAAATGAGACTAAAGTTAGAAGTTTAGACCTTATGGGGATAGGTTCAGAATACCATCCTAGCCTTAAATCACTAAATACTTTCAAGACAAAATTCTCTAAAGATATAATAGATGTTCCTATATATAAAGAAATAGTAATTCATAAATCAAGTTATTATACTAAACTTTTTTTATCGAAAGCTAAAAACAAATTTATAAAAATGTAAAAAAATAATCAAAATTTTAAAATATTAATTAAAATCTATACGGATGTTATTTTAAATATAAGTTGGAATATGGTTATTTAGACTTAAATATAATTTATTTAAGAAATTTCAATATAAATTTTAAACAAAAAAGAGCAAGAAATTCTTGCTCTTTTTTTGTTTTCAAATTTTAATTAGTTATTTGAACTAGCGTTTGAGTCCATTGAACTAGCATTTGAGTCCATTGTACTAGCGCTGTTTGAATTCATTTCCATTGAACTAGCGTTAGAATCAGCTTTTTCTGTAGTTGTTGTTGAAGCTGGTGTGCTTGAAGCGTTTGATGTTGTGTCAGCTTTTTTTCCACATCCTACTAAAGCAACTGTTAATGCTAATACTGGTAATACTTTTTTAATTTTCATTGTTTAATCCCCCTGTTTAAAAAAATATACTTACTATCTTAACCGATAGTAAGTATAATATACCAGATTTGAAGAAAAATTCAAATATTTATGTGAAAAATATTTTTATTTTATAATATATAATTAAAATCTCATTTAATTAAATTTCTATATTGACCCAATCGCCTTTTCTAAATCTTGTCCATAAGCCAATAAATCTTGAAACTTGATCGGCTAAAACTCCTATCCAAATTCCTTGAAGTCCCAAATGAATAATATTTACAAAAAATATTGTTGCAGCAGATCTTATAAAGGTAATTGAAATCAAACTTACGGCAAGTGTATATTTTACATCGCCTGCTGCCCTTAAAGCTCCTCCAAAAATTATTTCGGAAATTTGGAAAATAACTATGAATATAAGATAAAAAGTTATTACAGAGCCCATAGCTATTATTTTGTCATCATCAAAAAATAATCTGAAAATATTTTTTCTAAATAATACCAAAATAACAGATATTATTATTGAAATTGTTAAGCCAATTTCTTGGCAAGTTTTTCCATATTTTATTGCTTCTTCTTTTTTTCTTGCTCCGAGGGCATTTCCTGTAAGGGCAACTGCTGCAACCTGCATACCATCCCCGAATGAAAATGAAAGAGAAAGCAAATTCATTCCTACATTGTGAGCTGCAAATTGGTCTGTTCCAAGTTTTGCGGCTGTAATTGCTGTAACCAAAAATCCAATTCTTGCTGCAATATTTTCTATAAAAATATTTGAGCCTAGTCCAAAAATTTCTTTAAATATAAAATTTGAGAAAGTAAGTTTATATTTTTTTATAAGCCCAAAGGACATATATGATGATCTTCTAAATAATGAGGAAAAACTCATAACTGCTGCAACAAAAGCTCCCAAAACTGTTGCGATTGCAGCTCCTTTTACTCCTAATTTTGGAAAACCAAAATTTCCATTTATAAGTAAATAATTGAAAAAAATATTTATAATAGAAGAAACTAGATTTGTTGTAAAGGCTATTTGTGTATTTCCACTTCCTCTTTGACCTGCATTTATTGTCATGGAAATTACATTAAATATCATTCCTGCCATTATAATTTTAAAATATGAAACTCCCAAATCGTGAGTGTCAGGAGATGATCCTGCAAGTTTTATAATTTGTGGAGTAAATATTACAAAAATTGAAGAGATTATTATACATAAACTAACAGCTACAATCATTGCAGTAACCATAGTTTGGTTCGCCATTTTTTTATCTTCTTCGCCTTTTCTTCTTGCAACTAGGGCTGAAACTGAAACTGCAATTGCAATAAAAAAGGAAAGGGCGATAAATTTTGGCTGGGTTGTAAGTCCAATAGCAGCAACTGCTGATGAACCAATTGATGAAACCATGAAGGTATCAATTAAGCCTGCCAAAGAAATAAAAAATGACTCCAAGACAGACGGCCAAGCAATTTGCAAGGCCCTTTTCCAATATTTATTTTTAATCAAAAAACTACCTCACTTTCTATAATTTTTTCAAAATTTCATTTATACTAATATCATTTGCTTTATCATCAATCTTAATTTGCATATCAAGAATACAAGCTATCATATCCCTTGTATTTTTAATTGCAAGTAAAAAATCATTATTTTTCAAATAATTTGCCAAAAAAATTGAGTCAAACAAGTCCCCGCTTCCGCCAAAAGACTTGTCTAAAAATTTATAATCTTCTTCTATAAAATATTTATCCTTAGCCAAAATAAAATGTCTGTTTCCATCTTCAACACTTGTAATAATAAATTTTTTACCGATATTTTCATAATAATCTACAATATCATGAGCTTTTTTAAATTTATTATCAGTCAAAAGCCTTGCCTCTGTGAGATTTGGAATAATTATATGGGCATAATCTGCCATATATTTATAAATTTCTACAATATTTTTATCAAGACCACTATAGATTTTTCCAGAATCTCCCATGATTGGATCAAGTACCATAAATAGATTATTTTCTTTTACAAAATCACAAATTATTTTTGCCTGATTAAAATTTAAAACAAAGCCCACAAAAACTGCCTTATATTTTCTGTTTTGCTTTTTATAAACTTCAAGAGTATTGGTCAAAAAATTACTAGAATCAAAAATTTCTATGGGTTTTAGAGAAAACATATTTGAAATTAAAGCTGTAGGTACAAAATCTACATCAAAAGAATAAAAATTTAAAACACTTTTGCAAAGACTTCCACCAATATTTCCACTTGAAAGAAAGTCATTAATAAGCAAAATTTTTTCATTATTTTTACAAGATTTCATATAACTCCTTTAAAAAAAAATACTAATTCATTCTTATAGAACTATTATAGTTATATTAATGAAAATAAGCAAATAAGAAGATTTTTGTTAGATTTTTTAATAAAATATTTTAAATTTTTATCCTGTTAAAATAAGGCGAAATTAGGTATAATAATATCATGAAAAAGTATAATAACAATATGAAAAAATATAATGAAAAAATTAAAAAAATATTAAACGATAACAAATTTGTTGAAAAAACAAAATCATCTTTATTGAAAGTTGTTTTTGGCAGGGCGGGTTTGTATGTTTTATTGGTACTTGCTCAAATTTTTATTTTTATGGCAATACTTAGACATCTTTCAATCGACCCATCTGTAATTTTTGGATCATCAGCATTGATAGCGGCAATTTCTTTGCTTGTAATTTTGTCGATGGATGTAAATCCTTATGAAAAACTTTCTTGGTTTTTTCTAATTGCAGCCTTTCCTACTTTTGGAATTATGTTTTTTATCTTATCAAGAATTGATATAGGAAAAAAAATCGAAGAAAGCTCAATTATGGATAGCGAAGAAGAAACCAATTATCTGCACACAATCGATGAAGATTTGGTAGAAGAATTAAAAAATGAAGATAAGGAATTTTATAATTTAGTAAAATATTTAAATGATTACGGCTCATATCCTGTAAGCAAAAATAATGATGCAAAATATTACAGAGTTGGAGATGACGCAGTTAATGATATTATTGAGGCGATAAGAAGCGCTAAGGATTTTATTTTTGTAGAATTTTTTATAATACACCAAGGATATTTTTGGGGGACAATTCTTGAACAGCTTGCACAAAAAGCAAGTGAGGGTGTTGAAGTAAGACTTATGTATGATGGAACAAATGCAATTTTAAATCTACCAAAAAATTTTCCAGAAGAGATGGAAAATCTTGGAATAAAATGCAAAGTTTTTTCTCCAATAATTCCAATAATATCAACCTACCACAACAACAGAGATCATAGAAAAATTTTGGTAGTAGATGGCAAAGTAGCTTTTACAGGCGGAGTAAATTTGGCTGACGAATATATAAATGTAGAAGAAAGGTTTGGCCATTGGAAAGATACTTTTATAAGATTAAAAGGCCCAGTAGTTCAATCATTTACAATTATGTTTTTGCAATTGTGGGATAGCGAAGAAAAAGAAGATTTAAAAAGATATTTACAAACATATCCACAAAAGTCACAAGGCTATATGATTGGAGTTGGAGATAATCCGATTAGAAAAGAAAGATTTTTCAAAAATATTTATATGCACATACTAGATACAGCAAAAGATTACGCCTATATCATGACGCCTTATTTAATTATAGATAATGAAATGACAAAATCTTTAACTTTTGCAGCAAAAAGAGGAGTAGATGTAAGAATAATTCTTCCAGCAATTCCAGACAAAAAAATTCCCTATATGCTAGCAAAATCTCATTACAAAAAATTAATTGAATCCGGAGTTAAAATATATGAATATTTGCCAGGATTTATCCATGCAAAAACTTGGGTTTCAGATAATGAAAAAGCAGTAGTAGGATCAGTAAATGTAGATTATAGAGCTCTTTATTTAAATTTTGAATGTGGAGTCTATATTCACAAACATCCAGTAATTAATGAAATATTAAAAGATTTTGAAATAAGTTTTGATATAGGAAAACAAATAAGCCTTGACGATGTAAAATCTTATCCAATTTATAAAAAAATAATAGCTTTCATAGTAAAACCATTTGCCCCATTAATGTAAACCTAGTTTTATCTAGGTTTGAGAGCGTAGACAAAGTCTGTTTAATAATTCAAAAATAAAATTAAGCTACGTACCATCTCGACTAAGTGAGTGAAACGAACGCACGGAGAGATCTCATGAGATTTCTCGACTTACTACGTTCGCTCGAAATGGGGAAATTTTTAGTTTTTTAACAGTCTGAACCTAGTTTTATCTAGGTTTTTTTCTTTGAAAAATTTTAAAATAAATTTCAAAAAAATATTTGACAAGAAAAATAATCTAGTTATAATTGAATTAAGAAGTGTATGGAGATACACCATACACCACACAGAAATTATAGGAAGGGGTTTTTATGTTTGATTTAAATAGCTCATCTCAAATTCCTTTGAATGAACAAATCGTTGAGCAAACAAAATTAATGATTGCTCAAGGAATTTTGATTGATGGCGACACTATGCCATCTGTAAGAGATTTATCAAAAGCTCTTTTGATTAATCAATCTACCGTTCAAAAAGCCTACAACAAATTAAAAGAAGAAGGAATTTTGCTTACAAAAAAAGGTCTTGGGACTTTTGTAAGTTTAGATGATGAAATAATTGATGTAAAAAAAGAAAAACTCGAGAAAAAACTCTACGATATTTTTTTGAAATGTATTTTTTATGGAATAAGTTTTGAAAAGATTAGAAATATTTATGAAAAGAGCAAGGAGGACTCTAATGGCTGTGGAAGTAATGAGCCTTTATAAATCTTTTGGGGAAAATAAGGTTTTGGAAGATGTAAATTTTTCTTTGGAAGAAGGAAAAATATATGCTTTGGTTGGAAGAAATGGATCTGGCAAAACTACTCTTTTAAAAGTAATGGCTGATATTTTTCAAAAAGATTTGGGCAAGGTTAATGTTTTTGGTAAATCTTGTGCGGAAGATAAGCACATATTGGAAAATATTGTTTATTTGCCTGATAGGTTTGATTATTTTGATTATATATCGGTTGAAAAAATGCTTGAATATTATGAAGTTATTTATCCGAATTTCAACAAAAAATTTGCAAAAAAAGAGCTTGAAAAAAATAATATAGATTTAAAAAAATCTTTGAGATCTTTTTCAAAAGGATATAAAAATTTGATTGGGCTTTTGGCTACTATTTCTACAAATGCAAAAGTAATTCTTTTGGATGAAATTCTTGATGGGATGGATGTTTTAAATAAGGAGATTATTCTTACTTATATTTTAGATTTAAAAGAAGAAGGAAGAACTGTTCTTGCATCAAGCCACGAGCTTGAGGAATTGGCAAAAGTTGCTGATGAAACTCTTTATCTTTCTAAGGAAGGAAAACTTACAAATCTTTATCAAAATAAGGAAAAATTTGTTAAGTTGCAAGTGGTTGTAAAGGATGAATTAGATCCAAAAATTCTTGAAAAATCTGTTTTGAGATTTCATATGGGAAGAGTTTATACAATTTTGATTGATAATAGGGAAAATATTCTTGATGATATAAAAAGAAATGAATCTATTGTACAATTTGATGTTTTGGAATCAAAAATTGAGGATAATTTTTATTGGGAGAAGGGAAGGAATAAATAATGAAAGACTTTAAGAAAGAAATTAAAATTCTTACAATAAGAAATGGATTTTGGATAATTCTTGCTGTTTTAGTTAGCCTTCTTTTTTATGGAGTTTTCCAAACAAATACCTTGGAAGAAAAACATGATTCTTTGGTTGATGTTACAAATAAAATAAATATCATGGCTAATACAGGCAAGAAATACAAAAAAGATGTAGTAATAGATAAAGAATTCTTTGAAAAAAATGATATTATTTTTAAAAAAATGGCAAAAAAATATGAATTTGGCAAGTATGATAATTTTGATTTTTCAAAAGCAAGTGAAGAGGAAATGAAAAAATATGATGAATATCAATTGAAAAATGGAGAATATTTGCAAAACCTAACTAGCTATAACTATTTGTCAAAAGAGATGAAGGAAAAAACAAATAATTTCTTTTCAATTCCTATAAGTATTACGGGTATGATTGTGGTTTTAGTTTTGGGATTTTTATTTTCATCAATGGAGCATTCAACTTCTTATTATGAATTTGCCAGAACTTATCCATGGACAAAGAAAAAAGATTTTCTAATGAAAATTATATTTGGGCTTATGATTATTTTTGGATTTGTTTTGATAAGCTCAATTTTAAATTATATGATAGTAAAAACTTCAAATTTTGAAATTTTAAAAACTGGCGTCAAATATATTCCAGGAAATTTGAAAAATTTTGGATTTTTGTCAGCTCTTTATCTTACAATTTTGTCAGTAGGTTTTATGGCAGGAAATATTTTAGGTCATGTTGGACTAGGCGTAATGACTTTTTTCTTT
The DNA here is from genome assembly GCF_001811125.1 of Anaerococcus sp. HMSC068A02. NCBI lineage: Bacteria > Bacillati > Bacillota > Tissierellia > Tissierellales > Peptoniphilaceae > Anaerococcus > Anaerococcus sp. HMSC068A02. The sequence goes on from NZ_KV803774.1 coordinate 130,814, forward strand.
ATTGATATTGTAAATGCTATATGGGACAGTTTAAATATGTTATTCAAAGGCGAATCTTTATATGAAAGGTCTTTAATATATTTAATTGAAAATAAAATTCCTGATGACACATCTTATTTTAACAAAATAATTAAAGTGATTTTAAGACCTGCTTCAAATTATGATAATTCTTACTTAGCTTTGGCTGGATTAATAATATTTTCCTTACTTGTATTTACAGTTTCATATTCTTTGATAGAAAAAACAAAAACAGAAAAATCTGGAAAGATGGTTTTGTTAAAACCTATAGAAAATCTTGCGAAAGTTTTAATAATTTTGCTTTGCGCATGTGGTGGAACAATGATTTTTCAACAATCTGTTTTCAAAGGATTCTCTATAATTAATTTTGTAATATTTGCAATTTTAATTTTTGTCTTTACAAAAATATTTAATATTTTGTTTAAGTTAAAATTAAAAGTTTAAAAAAATTAAAGGCTGGAGATGATTTTAAGTCTCAAAGCGTAAACAAACCCTCAAGCACGAATATCTGAC
>NZ_KV803774.1:131444-136194 GCF_001811125.1 Anaerococcus sp. HMSC068A02
TCTAAATTTCAAAATTCTAAAATCGCAAACTCAAGCTACGCTCTCAAACAGTGCGATTTTTAACGAATTTTCAAATTTGAAATCATATCAATTTTTTCCGTATGATATTCTTAGCATGAGGATTTGAATACTTTACAAATTATATGGGGCTGAAGTCGATCTTCAGTCTTTTTGTGTGATTAAAATTTTAAATTTGGTAAAATAGAATAAAGATAAAAATTAAGGAGTGAAATTATGGCAAAAGATAGGTTGACTTGGAATGAATATTTTATAAAACTTGCTCACATGGTTGCTCTTAGGGGAACCTGCGATAGGGCTTATGTTGGTTGCGTTCTTGTAAATGGCGAAAATAGAATTATTTCTACAGGCTACAACGGTTCAATAAAAGGAAATCCGCATTGTGATGAAGTAGGGCATACGATGAGAGATGGTCATTGTATTGCAACAATTCATGCTGAAATGAATGCACTTTTGTATTGTGCAAAAGAAGGAATTCCTGTCAAAAATTCTATTTGCTATGTAACTCATTTTCCTTGCCTAAATTGCACAAAAAGTTTGATTCAAGCGGGCATTAAAGAAATTTATTATTCAAATGATTATAGAATTGATCCTTATGCAATAGAACTTTTGGAGAAAAATAAAATAAAATATGAAAAGATAGAAAATAGAAATTGAGAATAAAATGGGATACAAAAAAAGAAAACTTGAGATAATAAAAAAATTTATAAGTCTAAATATTATTTTGGACGGCAGAAAACTTTTGAAAAATAAGGGAGAAAATTCAAAAGATTTAAGCGAGCTTGAAAGTCATTTTGGCAAAAATTTGAGGAGCTTGTTTGAAGAATTGGGACCTGTTTTTGTAAAATTTGGACAATTATTATCTACAAGAAGAGATATATTTTCAGAAAATATAATTACAGAGCTTGAAAAATTACAAGATGATGTAAAAGAAGAAGCTTTTGAAAATATAAAAGAAGTTTTTTATGAAGAATTTTTAAAAGATATTTATGATGTCTTTGATGAATTTGAAAAAAAACCACTTGCATCAGGCTCAATTGCCCAAACTCACTTGGCAACTATAAAGGTTGGCTCTCTTGAGAGAAAAGTTGTTGTCAAAATTCAAAGAAAAGATATGGACAAAAGAGTTGTTGAAGATTTGAAAATAATGAATGATCTTTATAAAAAACTCGAAATAAAACTTGAAGAAATAAAATCTTTTAATTTTGGAGAAATTATCCAAGAATTTTCTCTTTCCCTAATTAGAGAAATTGACTTTGAAGTTGAAAAAAATAATATAAAAAAATACAGAAAATTAAATATTCAAAAAAAAGACCTCCTTTCTCCTGACGTCTATGATTCATATTCAAGCAAAAAAGTTTTGACAATGGAATATATTGACGGAAAATCTATAAGGTCAGTTTATGAAAAAAGGTCAGATATTAGAAAAGAATTAGCTGAAAAAATCATAGGAGCTTATGTAAATCAAATGTTTACTTATGGATATTTTCACGCTGATCCTCATCCTGGAAATATTTTTGTAGATGATAATTTAAATATTTATTTGATAGATTTTGGAATTGTGGGAAATTTATCGGAAAATTATCGCTATCAAATAATGAAAATATTTTTGGGAGCAAGTTTTAATGAAGTAAAACTTATAACTGATGCTATAATTGGCATGGGACTTTTGGAATTTGATTCCAAAAAAATTGGGGATTTTGAAAAAAGAATACAAAAACTTTTGGATAAATACATGGTAATGAGCCTAAATCAAATGAAACTTGCAGATTTGATTAGAGATTTTTATACGCTTTTGGTGGATTATTCCATAAAAATACCATCAGAGCTTACAAATTTTGCAAAAACAGTTTTGATTTTGGAAGGCTTAATCGAAAAATTAGTTTACAAAGAATCATTCCTAGAACTTGCCCTTCCAATAGCAAAATCTATGGTATTTAAAATTTTTAGTCCAGACTTAGTTTTGGATAGAATTAGACCAAAAATGTATGATACCTACTCATTAATAAAAGAATTTCCACAAACAACCCTAAATATTTTAAGGCAACTAGCAAGAGGAGATTTTAGGATAATCGACCAAAAAAGCGAAGAAGAAAGAAAGTCCTATGAAAAAACAGAAAATCAAAAAACACAAGCTATAATTTTTCTTGGACTTTGCCTAATAATCGCCTCATCACTTTTGGGCTTGGCATTTGTAGAGATTGACAAAAATATTTTAAAAGCACTCTTGGTAACAAGTTTATTTTTGGGATTTTTTATGACATTTGCTATAATCAAAAATATATACAGAAAGGAATAAAATGAGAAAAACAAAAGAATTTGAAGTAGAAAGATTTCTTGCAAATAGCGAGGGATATTTAAAAAATAAATATCTTTTGTCTTTAATGTTTGAAGTATCCTTTGATCAGGCACAAGAAGTAGAAGATGAAAAAATCATGGAAGATAAGAGGTGGATAGTTTATTCTTGGGATATAAAAATCAAAAAGCCGATAAAAGCAAAAGATAAAATAAAAATTACCACCTTTGCCATTGATATGAAAAAATTCTACGCTTACAGAAACTTTATCATAGAAAGAAATGATGAAGAAATTGTAGAAGCCTATTGCGTGTTTTTGCTTTTTGACCTTAAAAAAATGCGACCAATAAAAATTCCAAAAGAAATAGCAAAAGCCTACCAAAAAGAAAAAGCCATATATGAAGAAAAATCACACAAATATGGCGATAAATTTACAAATTTAGAAAAAATTCAAATAAGATATACTGACATAGACACAAATTATCATGTGAATAACGCATCTTATATGGATTTATTAAGAGAAATTACAAAAGTCAAAGACCAAGATATAGAATTTATAAATATAGTTTATAAAAATGAAATAAGAGATAAAAAATATATACTTGGAGAAAAATCCAAAAACAAAAATGAAATTTCATACAGATTTATAGACGATGACAAAAAAATTTATACCTACGGAAAGATAGTAAAAAGAAATGTATAAAGAAAATTACGGAAATATTCCAAACAAAGACAAAATAAATTATTATTTAATAGAAGATAACCAAAATATAGGAGCTTGGGTAAGAAGATCAAAAATTATAGGCAAAACAGCAAAAATGATGGCAAAAGAATTAGGGCTAGATAAAGACATAGCCTTTGCTTGTGGCTCACTTTTTGAAATTGGAAAAAAAGAAAATAAAAACAATTTAGAAAAAAATATAAGAGGATTTTATATTTTAAGAAAAGAATCATATTTTTTTCCAGCAAAAACCAATCTTAGCCATTCCTTTATAATAAAAGATATAGACTCCTATGTAGGAGAAGATAATCTAGAAGAAAAAGATAAAAAAATAATAAAAAATTTTCTCCTATCCCACACTTACACAGATTACGACAAACTAATCCAAGTGCTAGACAATTCAATCACAGATAAATATATAGGAATAGAAAAATATCAAAAATATTTAAAAGAAAAATACAAAAAAATACCATACGAAAAAGAAAGATTAAAAATATTAGAAAGCTACCAAAAATATTTTGAAAATAAATTAAAAAATCCAATAGAATATTATGTAAATAAAAATATAAAAAAATGAAACGACTCAAAGCAAATACGATTTGAAAGAGTCGTTTTTTGTTTGTATAAGCCCCCTCAGTTAGACTGGGGAGTCAGTATAGCTTTAGCAATGATAACCAAACAAAAATACCTCAGTGATATAATAAATTTGCGGTCTGCCAACTGCAAAATAAAAAAAGTCAATGAGGTATTAAATGACACTCATAGTTTATCACATACTAAATGGAGTTGTAAATATTACCATGATAGAGACCAATGAAATGGCTCTCTGCTTGGGATCTAAAAGGAAAGGAAAAAATGATTATGGAAAAGATGATGAATACAAAAACAGAGGGGAATACATTTACAAAGAAAATCTGTCAGATGACCTATGTTGTCCGTTATCATTTCGATGAATAGGCAAAGGAAACAATGTAGGAGAAGATCAACTGAATGATGGTTACAGAAGCAAGCCGAATGGCAGTGTATTAAAATTAGGTTGATGTAATTGAAGAAAAAATATGATATTATGAGAGTAACAAATTTGAATCTGTGGAGATGTTGAGATGATAAAAAAATACAAAATAGGTTTTGATATATGGGGATTGATTACTTTTATTATTATTATGATTCCCAATTTTATTTGGTTCGCAGTTCCAGAACCGAATGATATTTTAAGGGGAGAGTCAATTACAAAAACAGTAGATGTAATAGCATCTATATGTCAGGTGTTAATGGTAATGTCGTTATGTATATTCATTAATCAAGACCGTAAAAAAATAAGTATCACACGATTTATTATGGCCACAATTATTTGTTGTCTACTGTATTTTTTATGTTGGATATTTTATTATGTAGGTGTGACGAATGGCATTGTTATATTGGGTTTGACTATTTTTCCATGCTTGGTATTTCTGTTTTTCGCTATTGAAAGAAAGAATATGATTGCTGTTATACCTATTTCAATATTTATGGTATGCCATTTGATTTATGGAATAGTTAATTATATTATTTAAGAAACTTCAAGTTTGTAGAATACAAAATTTAATATGAAATGCGAGATAGAGCGTATGGAAATAATCTATACGTTCTATTTTTTTGCCTTTTTGAAAAAAGTGATTAAAAAACTATTGACATTTTGTTACTGGAGTAATAGAATTAAGGAGAACACTTAATCA
>NZ_KV803775.1:0-206 GCF_001811125.1 Anaerococcus sp. HMSC068A02
TATCCCGGGTTCAAATCCCGGTAGGGTCACCATTTTAATTTTAAAATCAAAAAGAGATTTATCCTTCGTTTTAGAGGGAAACCACCGTGTCACGGCGGTATTGTTCTTCAGATTCGCCCAAGGGCTCATCTTGAAGATTCAAAATCTTTCAGATTTTAAACCCAACAGGGGATAGGGTTCAAATCCCGGTAGGGTCACCAAATGGA
>NZ_KV803776.1:0-346 GCF_001811125.1 Anaerococcus sp. HMSC068A02
AATAAAAAAATATTTGACAATAGAAAAAAATAATAATATACTAATATAGCTGTTAAACGACAGCTATATTTTTTTATCACGTTTAAAAAAGCAAGAAAAAAAAGTCTTGACAATAAAAATAAACGCGATATAATAAAAAAGTCGACATCAAAAAAAGCAGTCGAGAAAAGTAAAAAAAGATAAAAAACCAATAAAAAAACTTGACAAGCTAAAAAAAAGATGGTAGACTAAAATAGTCAGTTAAAACTGGCGGATGAACCTTTAAAACAAAATAAAACTACAAAGTTAATACTTTGAGACAAACGAAAAATGACAAAAGTCAAGATCAAACAATAATTGAGAGTTT
>NZ_KV803777.1:0-1596 GCF_001811125.1 Anaerococcus sp. HMSC068A02
AAAAGTCAAGATCAAACAATAATTGAGAGTTTGATCCTGGCTCAGGATAAACGCTGGCGGCGTGCATAACACATGCAAGTCGAACGATGAAACTTAGCTGATTTCTTCGGAATGAAATTAAGTGGATTAGTGGCGAACGGGTGAGTAACACGTGAGTAACCTGCCTTACACAAGGGGATAGCCTTTGGAAACGAAGAATAATACCCTATAACGTCAATTTATCGCATGATAAAATGACCAAAGATTTATCGGTGTAAGATGGACTTGTGTCTGATTAGCTAGTTGGTGAGATAAAAGCCCACCAAGGCGACGATCAGTAGCCGGCTTGAGAGAGTGTACGGCCACATTGGGACTGAGACACGGCCCAAACTCCTACGGGAGGCAGCAGTGGGGAATTTTGCACAATGGGGGAAACCCTGATGCAGCGACGCCGCGTGATTTAGAAGGCCTTCGGGTTGTAAAAATCTTTTTTATGGGATGAAAATGACAGTACCATAAGAATAAGGTCCGGCTAAATACGTGCCAGCAGCCGCGGTAATACGTATGGACCGAGCGTTGTCCGGAATCATTGGGCGTAAAGGGTACGTAGGCGGCCTAGTAAGTTAGAAGTGAAATAATATAGCTCAACTATATAAAGCTTTTAAAACTGTTAGGCTTGAGAGATGAAAGGGAAAGTGGAATTCCTAGTGTAGCGGTGAAATGCGCAGATATTAGGAAGAATACCGGTGGCGAAGGCGACTTTCTGGTCATCATCTGACGCTGAGGTACGAAAGCGTGGGTAGCAAACAGGATTAGATACCCTGGTAGTCCACGCTGTAAACGATGAGTGTTAGGTTCTTGGAATAATCTGGGAGCCGCAGCTAACGCATTAAACACTCCGCCTGGGGAGTACGCACGCAAGTGTGAAACTCAAAGGAATTGACGGGGACCCGCACAAGCAGCGGAGCATGTGGTTTAATTCGACGCAACGCGAAGAACCTTACCAAGTCTTGACATATTACGGCGAAAATTAGAGATAATTTTCTATGACTTCGGTCAACTGTAATACAGGTGGTGCATGGTTGTCGTCAGCTCGTGTCGTGAGATGTTGGGTTAAGTCCCATAACGAGCGCAACCCCTATCGTTAGTTACCATCATTAAGTTGGGGACTCTAGCGATACTGCCGGTGATAAACCGGAGGAAGGTGGGGACGACGTCAAATCATCATGCCCTTTATGACTTGGGCTACACACGTGCTACAATGGCAGATACAGAGGGCAGCGAAAGAGCGATCTGAAGCGAAACTCACAAAGTCTGTCCCAGTTCGGATTGTACTCTGCAACTCGAGTACATGAAGTTGGAGTTGCTAGTAATCGCGAATCAGAATGTCGCGGTGAATGCGTTCCCGGGTCTTGTACACACCGCCCGTCACACCATGGGAGTTGGCAATACCCGAAGCCTGTGAGCGAACCATTATGGACGCAGCAGTCGAAGGTAGGGTCAGTAACTGGGGTGAAGTCGTAACAAGGTAGCCGTATCGGAAGGTGCGGCTGGATCACCTCCTTTCTAAGAGTAAAAAGTCGGTACGCTGACTTTTACCCAAAAGAAATTTTGAAA
>NZ_KV803778.1:0-6628 GCF_001811125.1 Anaerococcus sp. HMSC068A02
TGATTAAGTGTTCTCCTTAATTCTATTACTCCTGCTGCCAGTTTATATTTCTTATATTGCTTAACTGCAAAATGACTTGGATCTTTCTTTTCAAGAGCTTCAAAAAGCCTATCAATTGGGTTCATATAGGTTTCGTCATCTTCTCTAACTTCACTAGCGTCAATCATATCCAAAAGCGTCTTAAAGTTCTTTTCTTCTTCTGGTGCTTCATAATAGATATAACCGATAAGGGCAGTGTAATATAACTTTTCAGCCTTTACCCAGAAATCTTCTCCTGCCTTTTCTCCATCTCCCTTTGTATTAGCAATTATAGTTTGAACAAGCTTTAAAATATCTTTTTCACTTCTCAAATAGGCAAATGGATTGTATTTCATAGATTTTTTAAAGTTTATTGTATTTAAAATCTTTATGTCATATCCATTTTCATAAAGCATTTTTCCACACTCTAGCACAAGTGTGCCTTTTGGGAAGATTTGTCAAGGACATAAACAAAATTTCTTTGAAAAATTTATATCTTTTCTGTTTCTCTCTTGATTAGCTTTAATATTTTATCCTTGTATGTTTCGCCTGTACCTTGCTTAAAATGTAGGTTTACAGTATATTTTGTCTTCCCAATATCCATAATTAACTGTTTATGTGGTGGTACTTGTATTTTTCTTCTTTCTTCTTCCATAAGTTCTCCTTTCCATTTTTAGACAATAAAAAACAGCAAACCATTTTTGATTTACTGTTACTGTGTTAGTTTTTATTAAATTGCTTGATTTTCAAAATTGAAATTTACCTAATGCGTTTCCCAATTTTCATTTTCTTACGCCATTCTGGTGCCAATCCATCATAAGACCAATATTCATCCATATCAACAATCAAATTATCTTCAAGATAGATAAAACTTACTACATGAAAAGACTCACTATTATCTGTTGGAAAAACCCGACAAGCTAAAATAATAGTATCTTCATTTTCTTCAATTCTCTCTATTTCTCCGCTCCAATTTCCGGGATATTCACAATTTGCCCTTATATACTCATCTAAGGTAAAAAACTCATTTGTGCAATGCCATTTTATAACAGCATTCTTTTGAAAACATTTCCTAAGTTCTTCTGCATTTTGTGATAAAACCGTTTTGAAAAATCTATCTATATCCATAGTAATCACCTTAAAACCAATTCACTTTTTCATCTCTAAACAATGGTGTTTCACTCTCTTTGTAAGGATTGTAGTTATTACAATTACAGCCAAACTCTTTCAATACTTTTATCTTATTATCGGCTGTCCAAACAATCAAAGAAATACCGTCAAATTCTTCAACTTTCCCTGTAGAGATACAATTGATGTGAGACCAAAAACAGGAAATTCTCTCTCCTGTTTTTGGTCTCACATCATTTACAAATGTACACTTTCTCAACAAATTATAATTTTCTATTTATCTAATTTTATTATATCGTTTACATTATTGGAGCAAATAATCTTAAAATAGCTTGCCATAGTCCTTTAAATAAACCATTTTTTGCTTCTCTTTCATCTACTTTATGTGATTCTTTAAAGGAATCCTCAAAATCTTTTTTGATATCTTTTATTACATTTGTATCCTTCATATAAATACCACATTCAAAATGTAAATATAAACTTCTATAATCTAAGTTTATTGTTCCTACATTTGCTATTTCATCATCGGATAAAAATACTTTGCTATGTACAAAACCATTCGTATAAGTATAAATTTTTACTCCACCTTTAATTAATGTATAAAAATAAGAAGAGGTTAAATCATATACAATTTTTTTATCGGGTATTCCAGGAACAACAATTCTGACATCTACTCCTCTTCTTGCAGCTAAGATTAAACTATTTATCATATCTGTATCAATAATTAAATAAGGTGTATAAATATAAACATACTTTTTCGCTTGATTGATAATATTTAGATAAATATCTTCGCCGGTTATAACATCATCTAATGGACTTTCCCCATAAGGTACAACGAAAACATTTTCTTTATACTTTTCAGTAAAATTATATTTGTATTTATTATAATCATTATCTTCTTTTTTAAATGAATTCCACATTTCTAGAAACATAACAGTAAAATTCCAAACAGCTTCACCTTTTATCCTAATTCCATTATCTTTCCATACTCCTAATTTACTATTTATATTTATATATTCATCTGAAATATTAATTCCACCAGAAAAAACAGTATGTCCATCAATTATCATCATTTTTCTATGATCTCTATTATTCATAATAATACCTGCAAATGGCGATAATTTATTAAATTGCATACATTTTATTCCATATTTCCCCAGTAACTTTGGATAATTACTAGGTAGCATAGCAAAAGAACCCATATCATCATATAATACTCTTACATCTAGTCCTGAATTTGCTTTTTCTTTTAATATATCTAAAATTCCTTGCCACATAGTACCATTATTAATAATGAAATATTCTATAAAAATAAATTTTTTGGCTTTTTTTAGTTCTTCTAACATAACAGGATAAACGTCATCACCAAGAGAATAATAGTTTATCTCATTGTTTTTCGTTACAGGAAATCCTGCAAATTCACTTATATATTTTAATTGTCCTAAATTTTTAGTATCGATTTCTTTTTTTATAAATTCATCTTGTATTAAGTATTTTTGACCATTTTCTATATTTTCATTAATATTCTTTAAAACTTTACTTCTTTTCATATTATTACTAAGTATGATATATAGAAGTGTTCCAATTAATGGAAAAAGCATAATCAGTAATATCCATATTAAATCGCTACTTAATCTTTTACTATACTTGATAATCATTAAAACAATTATAATACTAAGTAAACCATAAACTACTTGAATAATACTTATAAATTCTCCAAATTTTAAATATATAAATAATGTTAATAGAATTTGTATTAATAAACCTATTGCTACAACAATTCCTCTTTTTACTGCCATCCACATATTTTTTCTCCTCATGCTAATTCATTTTTATATGTAATACTTTTATCTTCTTTATAGATAAACATTAATTATGAGTTCTTATCTGTTCTTCCTTTATCAAAGGATAACGAATAAGTACATTACTATCTAGATTTTCTTTGTGCATATCAACTGCTGTTATTTGATGATTATCATATGTTGTATAATAATAAATTCCCTTATTTACATTACAGCAAGATGTATAAATTGTTATTTCAAATTTATCATCACCTAAATCACAGCATCCTCTTTGTTGATCAACGCTACCTAAAATGTGAAAAAATTGACTAACACTTGATTTTTCATCTTCTTTAGAAAAAGAATTTAATTTAGTATACGCTACTCTTATGAATCTTGATTGCGATGATAAATCACCTGGTAGACCTATTGCTCCCATTCCTCTACTATATAAACTTAGATCTAATTCTTTACTAAATTTATTCTCTGGAGATTTAGGTGATAAATACATATAATTATTTAAGGCAAACATTTGCTTATCAAAAGATGGATTATTAGTTAATACCCCTACTGGATTATCATATATTTTTATTCCATCAATAACAGACTCTACAGTTATTGATTGTGTGCTATCGGAAATAATCCAATGTAAGCTAGCTAATGGTAATTTATCACTAAATGGAGTATTTAACACATTCATTTTTTCAATCAAATTTCTAGCTTCATTTACATTTGAACATTGGCTTAAAATCCATGGTATCAGTTCAAATTGAGCAATATTATCTTTTCCTTCCTGTTTTTCTTTATAATGAGCATTTCCAACAAAATTTAAACCTGCTATTGCTAACCCTTTTTCGTTTATTGCATCGTAATATAATGGATAATCTTCAGTAACAAATGCCATTCCAATTATCGCATAATGACTCTTAATGTCATCTACTTCTCTAAATTTAAATTCAAAGTTTCTTGGTGTTATTGTTACTTCATCTCCATATGAAAATTCATAATCCAATGTTCTTCCAAAATAAAAATCTTTCGTTTTATAAGTTGCTGCTGTACACATATTCTTTCCCTTCTTTATAATACTATTTCTTATCTTTTATATAACTCTCTTTAAAATTACTATTTAGTGATTATATTTAATTCACTAAAAATATCTTTCAAAGATATAAGGGCATTTCTGTTATCAATCATAAATGAAAGAAAATCATTTTTCTTATCATTAGTATCTAGTCTATTCATTACTATTGAAATAACATCTGATTTTATATTTTGTCTATCTAATTCTTTTAATATTGAACAATCTAAGTTTGATAACATTACTACCATATTGCTGGCGGGTTAACCCGCCAGCAATATGGTAGCATACAGGAAATTCTCTCTCCTGTTTTTGGTCTCACATCATTTACAAATGTACAATACCGTCAAATTCTTCAACTTTCCCCTCATTCATTTTATTTTTGAAGTGCCATTCTACAATAGTTTGATTATCCTTATGAAAAAATTGCTTTATATCCCAAGCAAGCACTTTTCCTCTTGTATTCCATTCATTAAACCAGTGCTTTACTGTTTGACAATTTTCATACTTAGGACTCCAGCTCTCAATATAAATTACATCATCTAAAAAAATATCATCTATACCTAAGTCTTGTTGTGTGAGCCACATATCAAACCATAAACGAATGATTTTTTCTCTTTCATTCATAAATTTAAGCACCTCCAAAATCAAATAATTATATATAATTATACCATTTTTTCACTTAGTTTTATAGGTCTAACTCATTCCTCTTTACCTGTGATAGTTGTTTTTCTTGTTCCTGTAACTGCTCTATACAGGTCTTAACTTTTTCAGCCTGTTCTACTTCTTCTCGTATTTCTAATATTTTACTATATAGGCTCTTTTTATCTTTCTTCAAAGTGGTAAGTTCCGATTTCCATTTGGATATATTTAAGGTCTTACTTTCCCCTAAATGCTCTTTGAGATGTTTCCTTGCACTTTCAAATAGAATAAGCTTCGCCGTATGCTCATTATAAAAATCTTCCTGTTTTATTTTCTTTAACTTTGCATAGGCTTTGTAGATGTCCTTGTACTTCAAATATTTTTCTGACTGGTCGATGAGTTGTGTTTTTTCATCAATCTTTTTCTCGGTATCTTTTAAGGCTCTTGTGGTCTTGTAATTCTTATCTCTTAAAGTAACTATACTTTCTTTCAGTTCAGATAAGGAAATAATGTTTTTCTCTTTTAAGAATTGATAGCTTTCGATGTATTTTTCTAAATCTGTATTATGGTTATCTGCATTTTTACGGATAAGATCTTTAAAAACGGATAGCAAATTTTCTTTGGATGGTAGGGTAGATTTGAGATTATCAGTTTCTGCCTTTTCTTCTTTTCCTATTCCTCTTATCCAATTTAGTAAGGCTTTTATTCTTCTTGCAATCTCTTTTAATATCTTATTCTGATGTTTGATTTCTCGGTTGATATTTCCCCTGTCGGTATTTATGCCTTTCTTTTCCATTTGGGTGGCTGATACGCCTAAATGAATGGTCGGTATTTGTTCTATGCCCTGTCTTTCATAGGAACGGTGATCCACTTTTTCCTGTATGCTATTTTCTTCAAGATATTTATTTGTAATATCTGCCCATGCTTTTCGCCAATGCTCTGCTTTGTCTTGTTCGTTCCAATCTACTGCATTTATTTTCTTTGTTTTGTAGTTGCCATTTTTAAGTTTTACTTTCTCTCCGTTTTCATCAAGGATATATTCCTTTTTTGATTTTGCTCCCCATGTTGTATCTTCGTTTAGCGGTCGCATAGTTAATAGAATATGTGCGTGTGGGTTTCCGTCATTTTTATCATGTAGGGCAATATCGGCACACATACCGACTTTCACAAAATTTTCTTTTACATATTCCCTTACAAGTTCTATCTGTTTTTCCCTGTCTAATTCTTTGGGTAAAGCAATTTCGATTTCTCTTGCAAGCTGTGAGTTTTTACTTTTTTCTATTTTCTCGACGCTGTTCCATAAGACAGAACGGTTTGAAAATTCTTCAGGTGCATTTTGCGGTAATAGAATTTCGGTATAGGCTATTCCGCCTTTTCTTGTAAAGTCATGGACTATTCCGTCATATTCGTTTTTTATCTTTTCGCCACTACGATAGGCGGAAGCTGCTACTGCACTTTTGCCTTTTCCTCTTGAAATAATCTTTATACTAAGATGATATATCGCCATAAGAAAAAACCTCCTCTCTTTTTTAATGTGGGGACGATGGCGATGATAAAGACTTACTAAAAAAAATCGGATTGCTTTTTATCCGATTTCTTTTGGGAAGTACACAAGGGGTAGGAAATTTATTTCCGTAGGGGAGTGTAACTCCCCTGTATCAGCGTTAGCTGATATGCTCTCTGCAAGAGCCTTCGGAGAACGCACACACCCTTTAGGGTGTATAAGTGCGCCCTTGTAAACAAGGGACTATTCCTCTATGTCCGTTTCTTCCTCTTGGTTTTCTGTGTTTTGATTTTGATTTTCTTTTCGCTTTTCTATGATTTTTAAGATTTTTTGATTGACTTCTTCTTTGATGTTTGGGAATGTGATTAGCTGATAAAATTCATCTTTGGTAAAATCCTTGCTTTCAATAAAGATACTTTCAAAGACTGCTCCTTTTTCATAAAGGCGTCTATCTCTTTTCTTTCGTTCTTCCTGTTT
>NZ_KV803778.1:6728-8539 GCF_001811125.1 Anaerococcus sp. HMSC068A02
ATGAGCTTTTTTCTTTTGTTTTGTAACTGCTTGATTTCTTCTTCTGTCATTAAAATTTTTTCATCTATGTTTTTCATTTCTGTTTTCCTTTCTTCTGTTTTTGGACAAAGAAAAAACAGTAAACCATTTTTGATTTACTGTTAGTGTGTTATTTTTTATTAAATTGTTAGTTACTTCTTTTTCTTAAAAACCACGACTCCAAAAAATGGACAAATAGCTACCGTTTTTACTAACTCCATATTTGCTTTTTCTGACCAATGTTTCAACTCTTTCATAGAATAGAACCAATTATCCTTGGGACTATTTTCTCTCATATCTTCAACCGTATAAACTTCATTTTCTTTAAGGTATGGTTCTATATAATTTTTATATATTTCTTCAGGCGTGGTTTCTTTTAATAAAAATCTATATACCTTATTAAATAATTCGGTATCCTTTTCTGCGTCAAATAAAAGCATGGTATCGCACAAATAAAAATAACCATCCGTTGTAAGTATCTCTGAAATATTTTCTAACGACTTTTCTTTATAATCCCATGGCACTTGATGGAATGCTAACATACTAATAACTTTATTAACGCTTTGATTGCAATTTAATGCTTCAAAACTTCCTTGAATATATTTTACATTTCCATTACTACGATTTATAGCTTCCTGTAAATTATCTGCATTTGGCTCAATACCAATAACTTCATCTGAAAAATTACTACATACCTTTGAAAAATTTCCCCAACCACAACCTATATCCATTACCTTATCGCTTTTTTCAATTCAGCTAATTTAAGCATAAGATTAACTAACTCATCTTTACTTTCGTAGGTTTGTCTCCCATCGGGACTAATAAGTTTGTTAATGTATTTATCTAATAATGCTGTCCAATTTTCAGCCATATTCTACCTCCTATTTATATTTTTATTGTCTAAATTACTAAATATTATAGCATTTTTAAGGTGCTTTTTCCATATCAGCTTTCTGTGGAATTTGACAGTTCCCTATAAAGTTAAAATACACATCGACCTGTTGTTTTCTCTCCTTGCCTTTTCTTCCTCCTGTTGCTTCATGGACTACAACTTTTTCTATATACTCATTTATCATTGGTACTGTCAGTTCTTCAATATCGGTATATTTTTCTATCATCTTTAAGAATTTATCAGTATCAACTTTTCTCTGATGATAACTTTCTATTTCATCTTCAAAATACTGTATTTGATTTTCTAAGTCTTGTTGCTCCGTATCATAGGTATTAAATAATCTGTCAAAGTGTTTTGCGGGAATTTTTCCAAGTGCGTGGTCTTCATATAGCTTTGTAATAAGGGTTGTTAATTCTGCATTTCTTGATGACAGTTTCTCTAACTTTTCTTTATCCCCTTGATACTTTTCTTCTCTTTTTTCATCGGACAATTTGTTCATCACTTTTAGAAATTCTTGTTTATCTTCTTTGGCAAAGTCTGTGATTTCTTTAATTGATTTCAAGAGAATTTCATTCACTGTCTTTACTTTGATGTAGTGCATACTGCAAGTGCCTTTTCTGTGTCTGTAATGTTGGCACACAAAACAATAATCACAATCGTATTTCTTTTCTTTATGTTCTGCCGGCTCTCTGTAACTTAACTTTCCTCCACAATCAGAACAGATTAAAAGTCCTGTAAATGGGTGGGAGGTTGTACCATACTTTGGGCTTCTTCTTACTGTTTTTCTTAACCTTTGAGCATTATTCCATGTTTCTTCGTCAATAATCGCTTCATGGGTGTTTTTGAAGATAATGAGTTCATCTGCTTTCGCCTTTCTTCGTTTCTTGGTTTTGTAGTCTAC
>NZ_KV803779.1:0-273 GCF_001811125.1 Anaerococcus sp. HMSC068A02
GTTGCTCTATCCAGCTGAGCTACAGGCGCATATTGGAGCGGGTGAAGGGAATCGGACCCTCGCAACCAGCTTGGAAGGCTGGGGCTCTACCACTGAGCTACACCCGCATAAAATTGGAGCGGAAGACGGGATTCGAACCCGCGACCCTCGCCTTGGCAAGGCGATACTCTACCACTGAGCCACTTCCGCAATTATTCTGGTGCCCAGAGGCGGAATCGAACCACCGACACGGGGATTTTCAGTCCCCTGCTCTACCGACTGAGCTATCTGGGC